>NZ_CP110679.1:2199014-2550528 GCF_026167525.1 Sphingomonas sp. M1-B02
GATATGGCTCGACACCAGTTCGGCCTGCGCCGCCTTATATTCGTCGGACATTTCGGTGGCATAGCCGCCGCTGCCCTCGCCCTCGATGCCTGCGACATTCTCGACGAAGATCGGCTTGGCGCCCAGCGACTGGATCTGCTCCTTGGTCGCCGCGCGCACGTCGGTAGCGGAAACCTGGGCGCCCAACCGCCGCGCCGTCGCGATCGCCTGGAGCCCGGCCACGCCGACCCCCATCACGAAGACCTTGGCCGCCGAAATCGTCCCCGCCGCGGTCATCATCATCGGAAAGGCACGGTCATATTCGGCGGCGGCGTCGAGCACGGCCTTGTAGCCGGCAAGGTTCGACTGCGACGATAGGATATCCATCGATTGCGCGCGGGTGATTCGCGGCATCCATTCCATCGCCAGCGCCTCGGCGCCGAGCGCCGCATAGCGATCCACGCGCGCGCGATCGCCGAAAGGATTCAGCCCGGCAACGATCCAGGCTCCCGGCTTCAGCCCCGGCAGCGCATCGGGGTCGGGGCCCTGCACCCCCAGAACGATATCGGCGCCCGCCAATATCTCGGCGCGCGAGCCGATCGCCGCGCCGGCATCGGCATAGCCCAGATCGGCAAAGGACGCCGCGTCACCGGCGCCCGCTTCCACCGCCACGTCGGCGCCCAGCGCGATGAACTTCTTGACCGTCTCGGCCGTCGCGGAGACACGCCGCTCGCCGGCGGCGGTCTCCTTGAGCACCGCGATCTTCACCCTAGCTGGCGAGCAGGAAGACGACGAAGGCCGCGACCAGCGCCGTCGCCACGGTTCCCCATTTCATCATCGCGGTGAAGCCCGCCCAGGTCTGCTCATGCGCCTGCAGGTTGGCATTATCCTCGCCCAGATCGGCCATGCGTCTCATTTCCCTCGTCACGGTGTCGGCAGACCTTAACCGCGCTGTTGCATCCTCTCAAGCCCGGCGTCCCGTGCAGGGCGTCGAATAGGCTTAAGCCCGCCTTTACCCCTCATCGCTAAGACAAGCGACCTGAAACGGGACACCGGGGACAAAGTGCAATGACGCGCAACGGGCAGCGCCTTATGATGCTGATCGACGACGAGCCGGCCCAGCGCCGCCTCGTCGCGGCGATCGCATCGCGCCGCGGCTGGCGGACCGTCTTCGCGAGCGATTTCGAAATGGCGATCGCCACGCTCGGCACGCCGGACGGGATGGCACTCGACGCGGTGATCCTCGATCATGCGTCCTCGGACGCCGAAGCATCGGCGCTGATCGGCGAGCTTCGCACCCGCCGTCCGCAATTGCCGATCCTCGTCCTCACCGCCAATGGCTCGGTCTCCGCCGCAGTAAGCGCGATGCGCGCGGGCGCCACCGATTTCCTCGTCAAGCCGATCGCCTCCGAACGGCTGCTCGCCGCGCTCGAAGTCGTGGTCGGCGGCGAAACCTCGGGCGAGCTGCGCCCGCTCACCGAAAAGCTCACTGCATTGCTCGCCTTCGACGAGATCGTCGGCTCGGCGCCCCAGTTCCGCGCCGCGCTCGCCATCGCCGCGAAAGCGGCACGCGCCCGCGTTCCCGTCCTCATCGAGGGCGAAAGCGGGGTCGGCAAGGAAGTCGTTGCCGAGGCGATCCACGCCGCATCCCCGCGCAACAAGAAGCCGATGATCACGGTCAATTGCGGCGCCATCCCCGCCAATCTCGTCGAATCCGAACTGTTCGGGCATGAAAAGGGCGCCTTCACCGGCGCGTTCGAACGCAAGATCGGTCGGTTCGCCGATGCCGATGGCGGCACCCTGTTCCTCGACGAAGTCGGCGAGATGCCGCTCGAGGCGCAGATCAAGCTGCTTCACTTGCTTCAGTCGGGCGAGATCCAGCCGGTCGGCGCGCGCCATGCCCGCGAGGTCGATGTCCGAGTAATCGCCGCGACCAACAAGACGCTCGCCGTCGAAGTCGAGGAAGGCCGCTTCCGCGAGGATCTCTATTATCGGCTCAACGTCGTCCAGGTAACGATCCCGCCGCTACGCGAACGCGCCGGCGACATTCCCGCGCTCGCCCGCCACTTGCTCGGCCGCATCGCCGATCAGCCCGGCCTGCGCCAGCTCGGCATTACCGACGACGCCATCGCCTTGCTGCGCAGCTACGATTGGCCCGGAAACGTCCGCCAGCTCCAGAACGCCCTGTTCCGCGCCGCCGTGCTTTGCGACAGCGACGGGCTCACCCACGCCGATTTTCCCAAGATCGCCCAGCTCGCCGCCGGCCGCCCGTCGAGCAACGGCGTCGCGAACCAGAATGCCGGCAATGCCGGCGTCACCCTGTTCCGCCCCGACGGCAATCTGCGCGCGCTTGAAGAGATCGAGGCCGACGTCATCCGCCTCGCGATCGGCCATTATCGCGGTCGCATGACCGAAGTCGCGCGCCGCCTCGGGATCGGCCGCTCGACGCTGTACCGCAAGCTCGGCGAGCTAGGAATAGATCAGAGCGCCGCCTGACCGAAAGGCTGCCGGCGCCCGAGAGCGCCGGCAGGTATACTTACTTCTTGGCAGGCTTGGTCATCGCTTCCGCCATCGCAACGGCATCCGCGATGTCGGCCGCGCCGCCCAGATCGCCTTCGCTCGTGCGACCCGCACCGGGACCTGCGCCCATGTCGGCGCCCGTCGTCGGATCGGAGGTGGGATCGGACATCGTCCGCGCAGCGAGCTGGGTGAACGCCTTCTTGTCGTCGCTACCCATACCGACGCTTGCAGTGCCGTCGCCGCCGTCCGCGGGCATCACCTGCTCGAGATCGTCGACCCGATCCCACTGGTCGCCCGAATTCCACGGACCGTCCATGTCGCCTTCGCCCTGCGACGTGTTGACGTACATGCTGGCATATTTCTCGACCGCCGGCAGCTTGCCCGAGGGGAAGTTGTTCTCGATCGCATACAGCGCCTTCTCGAACGACTTCTGGTGCGCCACTTCGCGCGTCATCAGGAAGCCGAGCGCTTCCTTGATGCCGGGATCGTCGGTGACGTTGATCAGCCGCTCATAGACGATCTTCGCGCGCGCCTCGGCGGCAATGTTCGAACGCAGGTCGGCGGTCGGCTCCCCGCGCGAGTCGACATAGGCCGCGGTCCAGGGAACCCCCGCCGAATCTATCAGCGCAGGCCCGCCGCCGAACAGCAAAGATTCCTTCGCGCTCGTGCCGCTCGCACCGATCATCTGGTACAATTCGGCCTCATTCTTCGACGCTTCCGAAAGCTGCACCTTCACGCCCTGGTTGAGCATCGCGATGATCGATCCGATCACTTCGAGATGGCTCAGCTCCTCGGTGGCGATGTCGAGCAACAGGTCCTTGCGGCCCGCATCGGCTTCGCCAAGTCCTTGGGTAAAATAGCGCATGGCGGCGGCAAGTTCGCCGTCAGCACCACCAAATTGCTCGAGCATGAGGCAGGCAAGCCGCGGATTGGGCTCGGCGACGCGGACAGTATATTGCAGCCGCTTATTGTGCATGAACATGGGAAGACGCTCCTCGTTGAGTCGCCTCATTAACCGGCAAGCCCGCCGTTCCGTTGCGTGCAGGCTGCTATTTTCCCCAATAAGCTCAATTATTTACATGGATCAATGATCTGATTTAGTCGCGCCGTGGCACCAGCGCCATATCCTTCATCCCGCGCCACACGCGCAGCGCCTGCGCAGTCTCATAGACGTCGTGCACCCGCAGCAATTGCGCGCCGTGCTCCGCTCCCTTGAGCGCGAGGGCAAGCGACCCGCCGAGCCGCTTATCCGCCGGCGCCTCGTTCGAAAGCGCGCCGATCATCCGTTTGCGGCTCGCCCCCAGCACGAGCCCGCAGCCGATCCCGTGGAACAGCGCGAGGCCATTGAGCAGCGCCAGATTGTCCTGCAGCGACTTGCCGAAGCCGATGCCGGGATCGATCAATATCCGGCTCCGATCCACCCCCGCCGCCGCGACCGCATCGACTCGCGCCGCCAGCCAATCATAGACGTCCAGCAGCACGTCGCCATAGCCGCTGCCGCCATGCGGTCCCTTGGCGGGCTCGGGCGAATGCATCAGCACCACCGGGCAGCCCGCCTTCGCCACCACCTCCAGCGCGCGCGGGTCGAACAGCAAGGCCGCGACATCGTTGACGACCTGCGCCCCCGCCGCCAGCGCCGCCTCCATCACCCCTGCCTTGCGCGTGTCGATCGAGACCGCCGCCCCGCTGTGCGCCAGCCGCTCGATCACCGGCACGGTCCGCGCGATCTCGTCGCCTTCCCAAACCGGATCGGCCCCCGGCCGAGTCGATTCGCCGCCGACATCGACGATCGCGGCGCCGGCGATCCCCATATCGACCCCCGCCTGCGCTGCCGCCGCGGGATCGTCGCCCCGGCTGCCCCCGTCGGAAAAACTGTCGGGTGTCACGTTGAGGATGCCCATCACCAGCGGCTGGTCGAGCCGCAACACCCGCTCGCCCAGGTGCAGGGCCGCACGCGGCGCGCTGATCCGCTCGGCCAGCGCGTGGAGGCGCTCGTCCTGCGGCAAATCCGAAACCGCCACCGAATGCCGCGCGGTCCTGCCGTCCGTCACCACGATCAGCTCATAAGCGGCAAACCAGCTCAGCCCCCCGGCAAGCCGCGCGACTTCGCCATCGCGCCCCACCGGAGTTTCGACGAATTGGGTGGGGCGGAGGTAGAGGCGGGCGGCCGAGGGAAGTTGCATAAGTGTGCCCTACCTTATCCTCCCCGGCACGGGGAGGGGGACCGCCGCCGAAGGCGGTGGTGGAGGGGGCGCGCCGCAAAGGACGCCGCCCGTGGAGAGCCCCCTCCACCAGCTTCGCTGGTCCCCCTCCCCGTGCCGGGGAGGATATTTAAGGCTGCGTCGCCAGCAAATAGGTCTGCCGCAGCACATCGATCGGCTTGAGCACCCCCTCGGCCTCGACATGCCAATAGGTCCAGCCATTGCAGCTCGGCGCATTCTGCAGAATCGCCCCCACCTTGTGGATCGACCCCGTCGCATCGCCGCACTTCAGCGACCCGTCGGCCCCCACCAGCGCACGATGCTTGCGCTTCGCATCGGTCAGCGCGGTCCCCGGCGCCAGATAGCCATTCTCGACCAGCTGCCCGAACGCCACCCGCGGCGCCGCCTTGGGCGCCTGCATCGTCGTCAGCGCCGATTCGTCGAGCGGCAGCGCCGCCTCGATCCGGGCATAGGCCGCGTCGACATAGACCTGCTCGCGCTCGATTCCGATCCAGCGCCGCCCCAGCCGCTTCGCCACCGCACCGGTCGTCCCCGTCCCGAAGAAGGGATCGAGCACCACGTCGCCCTTCTTGGTCGAGGCGAGCAGGATGCGATACAGCAAGGCCTCGGGCTTCTGGGTCGGATGCACCTTGTGCCCGTCCTTCTTCAGCCGCTCGGGGCCCCCGCAGATCGGGAACTCCCAGTCCGATCGCATCTGCAGCTCGTCGTTGAGCGTCTTCATGCTGCGATAGTTGAAGGTGTAGCGCGACTTCTCGCCGGTCGACGCCCAAATCAGCGTCTCGTGCGCGTTGGTGAAGCGCGTGCCCTTGAAATTGGGCATCGGATTGGCCTTGCGCCAGATGATGTCGTTGAGGATCCAGAAGTCCAGATCCTGGATCGCCGATCCCACCTTGAAGATATTATGATAGCTGCCGATCACCCAGATCGTGCCGTCGTCCTTCAGGATGCGCCGCGCCTCGGCCAGCCAGGCGCGCGTGAAGCGGTCATAGGCGGAGAGGCTGTCGAACTTGTCCCACTCGTCGGTTACCGCATCGACATGGCTGCCGTCGGGCCGGTTGAGGTCGCCGCCGAGCTGGAGATTATAGGGCGGATCGGCGAAGATCATGTCGATCGATTTGGCCGGCAAGGCGCGCATCGCCTCGATGCAATCCTGGCGCAGGATCGTATCGAGCGGCAGCACATCGACCCACGATCGCGCCTCGCGCGTCGTCCGCGGCTTAACCTTCTCCAACACGCCCATGCAGCTATTCCCCTTGCCCGGCGCCGGTTTTCGGCGCGTGCGGAGTCCCGCGTCAAGCGAACATTGGTTAACGCAAAAGGGTAGCAAATCGTTAACGCGCCGGAACATTTCGGCACCCGCCCAGATGTTGAGTCCTGAAGTTATCCACAGGCGCAAGCACTGGTGGTGTGGCCAAAAAGACTCAGCCCCAAATTCCCTCTCCCATCGGGAGAGGGAGGGAGCCGCCGCCAGGCGGCGGAAGGGTGAGGGCGAAGAGCATTGCGGCTGAACCCCGCCTGTCGGTCGCACTCACAGCCGGTTCAACCGCCCACCGCTAAAACCGCTCCACTGGCGGGGGCTGGAGACCGAATCATGACGCATAGAATCAAGTTGCTCGCCGCCGCCTCCGCCGCTCTCCTCTGCGGCACCGTCCCCGCACTCGCGCAGAGCGACTGGGATTATGGCGGCGGCCGCCAGGGCGATCGCGACTATCGTCTCGTCGGCGCGGGCGTGCCCCTACTCGCCCCCGAATTGCGCCGCACCAATCGCGGCCGCGCCTTCGTGATGCGCAATTTCGACGCCAATCGCGACGGCCGCGTCAGCCCGCGCGAAGCCGAGCGCGCCAATCGCGCCTTCTTCGAAATCGCCGGCCCGCGCCGCGACCGCTTCGACTGGGATTCGCGCGATTCGCTCCGCCCCGCGCCCGACATGCGCGGCGGCGACTGGGATCGCCGCGCGATGCGCGACTATCGCTTCCGCCAGACCCCGCAAGGCGCGACGATGACGATGCAGGAGGATGTCCTGTTCGCCACCGACAGCGCCGTCCTGCGCCCCGGCGCGATCGAAAAGCTCCGCCCGCTTGGCCTCTATCTGCGCGCCAATCCCGGCGTCCGCGTCGCGATCGTCGGCCACACCGATGCGCGCGGCACCGATGCGCACAATCAGAGCCTCTCCGAACGCCGCGCCGAAAGCGTCCGCACCGCCTTCGACACGATGGGCGTCACCCGCGCCCGCTTCCAGGTCGAAGGCCGCGGCGAAAGCGCGCCGGTCGCCAGCAACGCCACTGCCGAAGGCATGCGCCTCAACCGCCGCGTCGAAGTGACCCTGCTCGGCCAACGCGCCGATCGCTTCGACCGGGAGGATTGATCAAAGCTCGGACCCGGCACTGCCGGGTCCGATTGCGATCAGTCGTGAAGAGCCGGTCCGTGTATGGCCGCACTTGGTGGGAAGCGGTCGTAGAGCTCAGCGCTTTGATCGCCGCATTTCACGAACTTGGCGTCGCCCAGCGACAAATAAACGCCATCCCCAAACGCCGAACAGAAGGGCAACCGCAACTGAAGCAATGCCGACAATCCAGTAGCGGATGGTTGCTGGCGGATCAAAATACCAAAGGGGCGGCAGGATCAAAACATATGGTACGACCGGCAAGATTGCGGAGAGTGAGTTTACGCTCGGCCAGCCTCGCTCACCGATGTCTCGATTGATCCAAGCAAGAAATCGCCGCCATCGCGTCATTGATTTTTTCTCCCCAACCACTGTTAACGCGAAACGATACGGTGCGCGAGGTTATGTCTCCCGGTGGTCGTCATTGGTCATAGCGTACGCCTTTCACGGAACGGATCGCCGCTCGAAGACACCAGGGTGGGCAACACCCTTGCAAAATAGGATTTCGCCTGCTTGCCTGTCGCGCCGGGCAACCGGTCGCTCTTTGCCATCGTCAGAATACCCGCTGGCTCCGCAGCAACAAAATTGCGGCCGCGCGCAACGAAGTTAGTCAAAACACGCGAAAAGTGGGAAGCTAAAGCGGTGAAAGCCTATTCCGCCGCCTGCGCCGCCGGCCCGAAATCGAGCTCGGCCTGCGCGACTCGCCAGAAGCTGCGGCGGTGGTGCGGCGTCGGCCCCAGCGTGCGCAGCGCTTCCTGGTGGACCTTGGCCGAATAGCCCTTGTTGCTCGCCCAGCCATAGCCGGGGAAAGCTTCGTCGAGTTCGAGCATCATGCAATCGCGCTGGTGCTTGGCGACGATCGAGGCCGCGGCGATCGAAAGGCACAGCGCGTCGCCGCCAATTACCCACTGGCTGGTATGCGGCCATTTGGGGCAGCGATTGCCGTCGACCAGCACCATCGCCGGCACGATGCCCAGCGCGTCCACCGCGCGGTGCATCGCCAGCATCGTCGCCCACAAGATGTTGAGCGAATCGATCTCCTCGACGCTGGCAACGCCGACGCCCACCTTCGCGCAATCGAGCAACGCCGCGCACAATTCGGCGCGTTTCGCCGCGGTCAGCACCTTCGAATCGTCGATGCCCTCGGGAATGCATTTAGGATCGAGCACCACCGCGGCGGCCACCACCGGCCCCGCCAGCGGCCCGCGCCCGGCCTCGTCCACGCCCGCCACGGGCCCCTTGTGGAGGCGCTTGTAGCGCCGCTCGAATTTGAGGTCAGGCATCTGCCAGCCGCCATGGCGGAAAGCGCCGCATCTCGCCAGCCTGATAGAGGCAGACCGCATTGCCCGCGGGATCGCGCAGCCGCGCCTCGCGCCAGCCCCAGTCGCGGTCGCGCGGCTCCTGCTCGAACGCGACGCCCTGCTGCTGCAGATAGGCGACCGTCACGTCGAGATCGCCGCATTCGAAATAGACGACCGGCCCGGTATAGGCCTCGTCGGTCGCGATCGAGAAGGTCGCCCCGCCCTCGGTCTCGAAACGGGCATAGCGAGGGCTGGCGCGGACGATCTGGCGCAGCCCGAGCAGCCGATAGAAGCGCTCGCTCGCCGCCAGGTCCTGCGCCGGCACCGTCACCTGGTTCAGCATCGGCTCGAAGAAGCTCATGTTGAGATCGAGCCGCACCGCCTGCTGCCCCATCGGCCCATGCCCGCGCCCCAGATCGGGCGCCTCGCGCATCGCGATCCGCACGAAGCGCCGCGCCCGCGCCACCGCCTCGGGCAAGTCCCATTCCGCCGCCAGCCCGCAGGCGATCGCCGACGAAAGCGTGCAGCCGGTGCCGTGGGTCGACTCGCTGTCGATGCGCGGATCGCTCCATTCGATCTCGGGCGGATCGCCGGGATCGACCGAGAACAGCCGGTCGCAAAGCTGCGGCCCGGAAGCGTGCCCGCCCTTCACCAGCAAGGCGCAGCCATGTTCGGCGACCAGCGCCTTCGCCGCCTGCCGCTGTTCGGCATCCCCCTCCACCGGCCGCCCCGCCAGCGCCGCCAGCTCGGGCAGGTTGGGCGTCGCCACCGTCGCGTGTCGCATCAGCCGCTCGAACGCCGCGATCGTCGCATCGTCGGCCAGCGTCGCGCCGCTGGTCGCCACCATCACCGGATCGAACACCACCGGCACCCCGGGCAATTCCTCGAGCTTGGCCGCCACCGCCAGCGCCGTCCGCGCCGATCCGATCATCCCGATCTTGATCGCGTCGACGCCCAGATCGCGCACCACGGCATCGATCTGCGCGATCACCATGTCGGTCGGGATGGGATGCACCGCGTCGACGCCGAGCGTGTTCTGCGCGGTGATCGCGGTGATCGCGGTCATCGCATGCCCGCCGAGCATCGTAACGGTCTTGATATCGGCCTGGATGCCCGCGCCGCCGCCCGAATCCGAGCCCGCGATGATCAGGATGCGCGGCGTCATCCTTCGAACTTTCGCTCGTTGCTCGCCGGATAGCGCTTGAGCGAAGCGCCGGTCCGCGTCGGCCGATCCATCAATTCGCCCCCGCAATTGGGGCAGCGCTCGTCGAGCGCCTCGGCGCAAAGCGCGCAGAAGCTGCATTCGAACGAACAGATGAACGCGCCGGGATGATCGGCCGGAAGATCGGTCCCGCAGCGTTCGCAATCGGGGCGCATTTCAAGCATTTGCGTCTCCTAACCCGCCGCCACCCGCACCGCGTCGCAAACCCGGTCCACCACCGCTTCCACCTGCCCGCGGTCATCGCCTTCGGCCATCACCCGGATCACCGGCTCGGTGCCCGATGCGCGGATCACCAGCCGCCCCTTGCCGTCCAGCTCCGCCTCGGCGCCCGCAATCGCATCCTTCACCGCATTGTCTTCGAGCGGCCTCCCGCCCTTGAACCGCACATTCTTGAGGATCTGCGGCAGCGGATCGAAGCGATGCAGCACTTCGCTCGCCGGTGCGCCCGCGCGCACCAGTTCGGCCAGCACCTGCAGCGCCGCGACCAGCCCGTCGCCGGTCGTCGCATAATCGGAAAGGATGATATGCCCGCTCTGCTCGCCGCCGACATTGTAACCCGAGCCGCGCATCTTCTCGAGCACGTAACGGTCGCCGACATTGGTCCGCACCATCCCAAGCCCCTGCGCCGCGAGATGCCGCTCGAGCCCGAGGTTCGACATCACCGTCGTTACCAGCCCCCCGCCCGCCAGCCGCCCTTGCCGCGCCCAGCCGCCGGCGATCAGCGCCATCAACTGGTCGCCATCGATCACCCGCCCGGTCTCGTCGACCACGATCAACCGGTCGGCATCGCCGTCCAGCGCGATCCCGATCGCCGCGCCCGATGCGACCACCGTCTCGCACAGCGTCTCCGGCGCGGTCGATCCGACCCCGGCATTGATATTCTTGCCGTTGGGCTCGACGCCGATCGCGATGACGTCGGCACCCAATTCCCACAGCGCCGAGGGGGCGACCTGATAGGCCGCGCCATTGGCGCAATCGACGACGATCTTGAGCCCGTCGAGCGTCAGGTCGACGGGAAAGGTCGATTTGGCGAAGTGGATATAGCGCCCGCGCGCATCCTCCACGCGCCGTGCCCGGCCGATCTCGGCGGCGGGCGCCAGCGCGACGTCGCCGTCGATCAGCGCCTCGATCGCATGCTCGTCCTCGTCCGAAAGCTTGTAGCCGTCGGGGCCGAACAGCTTGATGCCATTGTCGTAGAAGGGATTGTGGCTGGCGGAGATCATCACCCCCATGTCGGCGCGCATCGACTGGGTCAGCATCGCCACTGCCGGGGTCGGCATCGGCCCGACCAGGACGACATCCATGCCCACGCTGGTGAAGCCCGCCACCATCGCGTTCTCGAGCATATAGCCCGAAAGCCGCGTATCCTTACCGATCACCACGCGATGCTTGTGGTCGCCGCGCAGGAAATGCGCACCCGCCGCCATGCCGACCTTCATCGCCATCGCCGCAGTCATCGGCGCGATGTTCGTGAGGCCACGAATCCCGTCGGTTCCGAAATATTTCCTTGCCATTCCTAGCCTTCTTGCGACGTTGCGCCCAACGGATCGCGCGGTAATAGCGCCGCGAACAACAAAGGGCGAGCATGTCGCAACCTACCCGCATTCTGCTCTCGCTCGTCGCGGGCCTGATCGTCGGCGCGCTATTCGCCGCCTATGCACCGGAGACCGGGCTCTCGGTCGCCAATTGGGCGCAGCCGGTGGGCCAAGCATGGCTGAACGGGCTGCAGATGACGATCGTGCCGCTGGTCTTCGCCTTGCTGATCACCGGCGTGACTGCCACCGCAGAGGCGGCGCGGGCGGGACGGCTCGCCGGGCGCGCGATCGCGCTCTATGTCACCGTGCTGTTCCTCTCGGCAGCCTTGGCGGGGGTGCTGACCCCCTTGCTCCTCGAAATCTGGCCTTTGCCGCAGGAATCGGCGGCGAACCTGCGCGCGGCATTGGTCGGCGCCGAACAGATCGGCCCGGTGCCGCCGCTCGGCGAATTCTTCGCGGCGATCATTCCCGCCAACATCGTCAAGGCGGCGGTCGACAATGCCTTCCTCTCGCTCATCATCTTCTCGCTGCTCTTCGCCTTCGCGATCACCCGGATCGGCGAGGAGCAACGCAAGCTGCTCGTCGGTTTCTTCGCCGCGATCCGCGACGCGATGCTGGTGGTAATCGACTGGGTGCTGTGGATCGCCCCCATCGGGGTCTTCGCGCTGGCGCTGGTCGTCGGCGCCAAGGCGGGGACCGGCGCGTTCGGCGCGCTGCTCCATTATATATTGATCGTCGCCGGGGTCGGCTTCGTCGTCGCACTGTTCGCTTATCCAGTGGCGGTGTTCGGGGGCCGGGTGCGCTTCGCGCGCTATGTGCAAGCGGCGCTCCCCAGCCAGGCAGTGGCGCTCAGCACCCAATCCTCGCTCGCCACCCTGCCGGTGATGATCGAGGGCGCGAGCGATCTCGACGTGCCCGTCGCGGTCTCGGGCGTGACGCTCCCGCTCGCGGTCGCGATCTTCCGCGCGACGGGCCCGGCGATGAACTTCGCGGTGGCGATCTATGTCGCGACCTGGTTCGACGTGCCGCTCAGCCCCGCCACGCTCGCGGTCGGCGCCGTCGTCGCCGCGCTCACCTCGCTAGGCTCGGTCAGCCTGCCCGGCACGGTCAGCTATGTCAGCGCGATCGCGCCCGTGGCGGCAACGATCGGCGCGCCGGTGGCGCCGCTCGGGCTGCTCGTCGCGGTCGAGACGCTGCCCGACATCATGCGCACCGTCGGCAACGTCACCTGGGATCTCGCCGCCACCACCTGGCTATCGCGCCGCGCCGACAAGGTCCCGCTCGACGAGGCCGACGCGATCGTGCGGCACGACAGCTAAGGTACAGCTTTATTTGAGCAGCACCAGTTCCTCAGCCATGCTCGGGTGCAGCGCCACGGTCTGGTCGAAGGCATCCTTGGTCAGACCTGCCTTCACCGCCACCGCCGCCGCCTGCAGGATCTCCGGCGCGTCCGGCCCGATCATGTGCAGTCCCACCACGCGCCCGGTGATCCCGTCGCAGATCATCTTGTACAGGGCCCGCTCGTGGCGCCCCGCGAGCACATTCTTCATTGCCCGGAAATCGGACGTATAGACCTTCACCGAGCCGAGCTTGTTGCGCGCCTCGCCCTCGGTCATCCCGACCCCCGCCATCGGCGGATGGCTGAACACCGCGCTCGGGATGCAGCTATAATCGACCGTGTGCGGCTTATCGCCGAAGATCGTGTCGGCGAATGCCTGCCCCTCGCGGATCGCCACCGGGGTCAGCTGGACGCGATTGGTCACGTCGCCGACCGCATAGATGCTGTCCACGGTCGAGCGATTGTCGTCGCCCACCTTCACCGCGCCCTGCGCGTCCAGCTCGACGCCGACCGCTTCGAGCCCCAGCCCCATCGTGTTGGGAACCCGGCCGGTGGCGAACAGCACCACATCGACATCCATCGGATCCTGCCCCGACAGATGCACGCGCACTCCGTCGTCCAGCTTCTCGATCTTTTCGAATTCGGCGTGGAAGCGGAAATCAATCCCCTTGGTGAGCGAGATCTGCAGCAGCCGGTCGCGGATCGACTGGTCATAGCCGCGCAGGATGACGTCGCTGCGGTTGACGAGAGTCACCCGCGATCCAAACTCGTTGAAGATTCCGGCGAACTCGTTGGCGATATAGCCGCCCCCGGCGATCACGATCCGCTTGGGCAATTTGTCGAGATGGAAGACCTCGTTCGAGGTGATGCCCAAATCGCTGCCCGGAAAGTCGGGCACATGCGGATGCGCGCCCGTCGCGACCAAAATATACTTCGCCGTAACCGTACGCCCGCTCGCCAGCGTCACTTCATGCGGCCCGGTCACGGTGGCGCGCTCGAGGATGATCTCGGCGCCGGCATTTTCCAGGCCCTGCGTGTAGAGCCCGTTGAGCCGATCGACGTCGCCCATCACATTGTCGCGCAGCACCGCCCAGTCGAAGCTGCAGTCGGGCACGTTCCAGCCGAAGCGGCGTGCGTCCTTCAGATCCTCGGCGAAATGCGCGCCGTAGACGAGCAGCTTCTTGGGCACGCAACCGCGGATCACGCAGGTCCCGCCGACCCGATACTCCTCCGCCACCGCCACCTTCGCGCCATAGGCGGCAGAGACGCGCGAGGCGCGCACCCCGCCCGAGCCCGCGCCGATGACGAAGAGGTCGTAGTCGTAATCGCTCATTCTGATTCCTTGTTCGTACCGGGGCCTTTGCCGGGATGACTATGGGAAAGCCCTGCGGATCAAATCGGTAGTCGAGGGGTCGAATTCCAGCCCGCCCGATTCCGCCGCGCGCGCCATTTCCTTGCCCAGCTCCACGCCGAACTGGTCGAACGGATTGATCCCCAGCAGCACCGCATTCACGAACGTCCGCTGCTCGTAGAAGGCCAACAGCGCCCCCAGCGTCCGCGCATCCAGCCGATCGAGCAGCAGCGTCGAGCTCGGCCGATCGCCCGGATAGGCGCGCGCGGGATCGTCCTGCCCCTTGCCCGCCATCAGCGCTGCGCCCTGTGCGAGCAGGTTGAGCAGCAACTGGCGATGATGCGCCTCGGCGAGGCTGTCGCCCGCCTCGATCACCCCGACGAATTCGACCGGCACCAGATGCGTCCCCTGGTGCAGCAGCTGGAACACCGCATGCTGCGCGTCGGTGCCGACCCCGCCCCAGGTGATCGGCGCGGTCGGCCAGGTCACCGGCTCGCCGTCGCTGGTCACGCTTTTGCCGTTCGATTCCATCTCGAGCTGCTGCAGATAGGAGGGGAGCAGCCGCAGCCGCTCGTCATAGGCGAAGGTCGCACGCGTCTCGCATCCCCGCGCCTGGGTGTAATAAAGATCCGCAAATGCCGCCAGCACCGGCGCATTCTGGCTCGCCTCCATCAGGCGAAAGTGCCGGTCCATCTCGGCGGCGCCCTCCAGCAATTCCTCGAACGCATCCCAGCCCAGTGCGAGCGCTGCCGGGAAGCCGATCGACGACCAGAGCGAGTAACGCCCGCCCACGCTTTCGGCGAAGGGGAGAACCCGCGTTTCGTCCACGCCCCACTCCACCGCCTTGTCGGGCGCCGCAGTCAGCGCGATCACCTGGCCATAAGGATCGCCAACCCCCGCCTCCGACATCCAGGCCAGCGCGCTCTCGGCATTCAGGATCGTCTCGGTCGTGGTGAAGGTCTTGGAGGCGATCACCAGCAGAGTTGCCGCCGGATCGAAGCGATCCATCGCCGCTTCCAGCGCCAGCCCGTCGACGTTCGAAACCACTGCCACTTCATAGCGGTCGGCATAGCGCCCCAGCGCGTCGACCAGCAGGTCCGGGCCCAGCGCCGATCCGCCGATGCCGATATGCAGCACGTGCCGGATCGGCCCCAGCGCCTCGGCCTCGATCGCGTCGATCAGCGCGCGCATCCGCGCCTGGAAGCCGCGCGCCCGTGCCACGCTCTCGGGCGCCCCTTCGCCGCGCTCGGCGCTATGCTCGGCCGGGCGGCTCTCAGTGACGTTGATTGCCTGCCCGCCGAACAGCGCATCGCGCTTCGCCGCCAGCCCCATCGCCTCGGCAATGCTGGAGAAGGCCGCGACGGCGTCCGCAGTCAAATGGGTCTTCGACCAGTCGAAATGGATGCCCGCCACGTCGGCCGAAAGCGCGTCGACACGCCCCGCATCCGCCTCGAACAGGCTTTTCAGCGTCTGGGGCGCAAGTGCGTGGATCGGCGACCAGTCGGGCAATGCCATGTTCATCTCCTGTTGGGCAGCGTAAACGCTGGTCAGCCCCTATCGTCCCGCGGTGGCGGCTGCCACCCGGATTCATCGTCTTGACGCCACCGCACAGCCCAAGCAGAGCAGCTTCATGGAAAATGCGCCCCCCGCCGAAGCCGAAAAGCCGGCAACCGACGCCCCCAAGCCCTATTCGGTGGGGACCGCGACGGAAAAGCCCAAGTCCGAATGGCGCGATCTGGGCACCTTCCTGCTCAAGCTGGCGATCATCGTCTTCATCGTGCGCAGCTTCATCTTCTCGCCTTTCTCGATTCCCAGCGAGTCGATGCTGCCGCGGCTGCTGATCGGCGACTATCTGTTCATCACCAAATGGAACTATGGCTATTCGAAACACTCGCTGCCGTTCAGCCTGCCGCTGATCCCGGGGCGCATCTTCCCCGGCACACCCGAGCGCGGCGACGTCGTCGTGTTCAAGGCGCCTCCGGCCGACAATACCGATTGGATCAAGCGCGTGATCGGCCTCCCCGGCGACACCGTCCAGATGGTCGCCGGCCAGCTTGTCCTCAACGGCAAGCCCGTCCCCAAGCAGCGCGTCGCCCAGTTCATCCTGCCGATCACCCCCAATTTCGAACGCTGCGATCCGCAGTTCCTCTCTGCCGACGCGCAGGGCAAACCGGTCTGCAGCATCCCCCGCTTCCGCGAGACGCTGCCCAACGGCAAGACCTATGACGTGCTCGATCAGCGCATGCTGCCCAAGGACAATACCGGCGTATATACCGTCCCCGCCGGCCACGTCTTTCTGATGGGCGACAATCGCGACAATTCGACCGACAGCCGATTCAGCCATGACGAGGGCGGGATCGAGTTCGTGCCGCTGGAGAATATCCAGGGCAAGGCGGTGGTCAGCTTCTGGTCGACCGACGGCAGCGCCAACTGGCTGCTCCCTTGGACTTGGTTCACCGCGGCGCGCTGGGAACGGCTTGGAGAAGGCTTCTGACCGCCCCGTCGCTGGGAGAGTGGATCGCCAAGACCTTCGGCCGGACGCCTGCCAATCTCTCCGCTTATGAGCGCGCGCTGACGCATGGCAGCCAGGCCGCAGCCAATTACGAGCGGCTCGAATTTCTCGGCGACCGCGTGCTTGGCCTCGTCATCGCCGAATGGCTGTTCCAGCATTTCCCCGGCGAGCCCGAAGGCGCGCTTTCGCGCCGCCTGAACGCACTGGTGACCGGTCCGGTCTGCGCGGACGTCGCCCGCCGGCTGGGCGTGGTCCCGCACCTGCGCCTGGGCAAGCAAGCGCGCGAGGACGGCGCCGCTGACAGCGACAATGTTCTCGGCGACGTGATGGAGGCGTTGATCGGCGCTTATTATCTCGAATATGGCCTGGAGGCCGCGCGCACTTTCGTCCGCTCGGCGTGGGAGCCTCTGATCGACGTCCACAGCCAGGCGCCCAAGCATCCCAAGTCCGAGCTGCAGGAATGGGCCGCCGCCCACAACCGCCGCCCCCCCGAATATGCGATCCTCGACCGCTCCGGCCCCAACCACGCGCCGCGCTTCAAGGTGAAGGTCAGCATCGGCAAGCTCGCGGAGGCCAGCGCAGAGGGCACGAGCAAGCAGGAAGCGGAAACCGCGGCCGCGGCAGCGCTGCTGGCGAAGCTGGCGAAGCTGGCGAAGCTGGCGAAGCTGGCGAAATAGGGGGCCGCCCCCGCCCTCAAAAGCCTAGGTCTATCGAAAGCGCTGGGCCAGTGGAGTAAGGAAAGAGCCAAACCACAGTATCTTTCGCCCTTAGCCTATCGAAGGGTGCCCAACCGTATCGCGAGACAAATGACCGAAACCCCGACCCCCAACCAACATTGCGGCCTCGTCGCCATCGTCGGTGCCCCCAATGCCGGCAAGTCCACCCTCGTCAACGCGCTCGTCGGCCAGAAGGTGGCGATCGTCAGCCCCAAGGCGCAGACCACCCGCGCCCGGCTGATGGGCCTCGCGATCGAGGACCGGACCCAGCTCCTGCTGGTCGACACACCAGGCATCTTCACCCCGGCCCGCCGGCTCGATCGGGCGATGGTCGCCGCCGCCTGGGAAGGCGCGGAGGGCGCCGACGTCATTGCGCTGGTGGTTGACGGCAAGGCCGGGACAGGTGCGAAGGTCCGCGCGATCCTCGAAAGCCTCGCCAAGCGCCCCGAGCCCAAGATCCTCGTCCTCAACAAGGTCGACATCGCCGACAAACCGCGTCTGCTCGGCCACGCCGCCAAACTCAACGAGGCGCTCGCCTTCGACGAAACCTATTTCGTCAGCGCCGCCACCGGCGACGGGGTGCCCGAGTTCAAGGCCGCGATCGCCGCGCGCATGCCCGAGGGTCCCTGGCACTTCCCCGAGGACCAGGTCTCCGATGCCACCGAGCGGATGATCGCCGCCGAAGTGACGCGGGAACAGCTCTACCTCCAGCTCCACGCCGAGTTGCCGTACGCGAGCGCCGTCGAAACCGAGAAATATAGCGAGCGCCCCGACGGATCGGTCGAAATCCACCAGCAGATCCTGGTCGAGCGCAATACCCAGCGCGCGATCGTGCTCGGCAAGGGCGGCACCCGCCTCAAGGAAATAGGCAGTCGCGCCCGCGCCGAACTCAGCCGCATCACCGGCGTGCCCGTGCACCTCTATCTGCACGTCAAGGTGAACCCCAAATGGGAGGACGATCGCTCGCTCTATCGCGAGATCGGTCTCGATTGGGTCGAATAAGGAAACCGACGCCAGCCTAGCCCAGCAGCTCGTCTACCCAGGCCGGCACCAGCGTCCCCGCCGGCCCCATTCGGCTTTCGGCGAACCACAGGCTGCCCTCGGAAGGGTCGAGGTTGAGCTCCAGTGTCGCGGCACCGTGGTAGCGCGCGGTCTGGACGAATCCTGCGGCCGGGTAGACCGCCCCGGACGTCCCGATCGAGACGAACAGGTCGGCCTTCGCGAGCGCCTGCTCGATCACGTCCATCCGGTACGGCATCTCGCCGAAGAAGACGATGTCCGGCCGTAGCGCCGACGCCCCACATGCCGGGCAGATGTGCCCCGGCGGCAGCGCGGCCTCCCAGGGCTGGCGCGCCTCGCACCGTGCGCAAAGCGCCGACTTCAACTCGCCATGCATGTGCAGCAGCCGCTTCGAACCCGCGCGTTCGTGGAGATCGTCGACATTCTGCGTCACCAGCAACAAGTCGCCCGCCCATTCTGCGTCGAGCCGGGCCAGCGCCCGATGCGCCGCATTGGGCTCCACCGCAGCCAGTTGCTCGCGCCGCGCGTCATAGAAGCGGTGCACCTGTGCACGATCTCGCTCCAGTGCTTCAGGAGTGCAGACATCCTCGACGCGGTGCCCTTCCCACAGCCCGCCCGGCCCGCGAAAGGTCGCCACGCCGCTTTCCGCCGATATGCCGGCGCCGGTGAGGATCAGGATATTGTGGATATCGCGCATCGGGCGCTTGTATCGCTGCTGGAGCCCTTGTCGCAAATCGGATGCGACAACATCGCTCCGGCGGCTGTAAATTCCCCCTGTCGCCCGGCCCCCTGCTTGTGCCACAGCTTGGCGCATGACCAGCATCGGAATCTTCGGCAGCATGGGCCGGATGGGACAGGCCATCGTCGCCGTCGCCCCGCAACTCGGCGCGCAGATTGCCGGGGGTTGCGATCAGGGCGACGACACTGCCGAGCTGGCGCGCAAGGCCGATGTTCTCGTCGACTTCTCGGCCCCAGCGGCGCTCGAGGCGCATCTCGCCGCCGCACGCGCCGCGTGGACCCCGATCATGATCGGCACCACCGGGCTCAGCGAAAGGCACCACGCGCTGATCACCCAGGCCGCGGGCGAAATTCCCGTCCTCCAGACCGGCAATACCTCGATGGGCATCGCGTTGCTCGCTCGCCTCGTGCGCGAGGCCGCCGCCCGGCTCGGCCCCGATTGGGATATCGAGATTGTCGAGATGCACCATCGCAACAAGGCCGACGCGCCTTCGGGCACTGCCCTGATGTTAGGCGAAGCTGCCGCGCACGGCATCGGCACCACGCTGTCCGCCGCCGCCGTCACCGATCGTGCGGGGCTCACCGGGCCGCGCGCCGACGGCACGATCGGCATGGCCAGCCTGCGCGGCGGCTCGGTCGTCGGCGATCACAGCGTGGTGTTCGCCACCGCGGGCGAGCGGATCGAACTCATCCACCGCGCCGACGATCGCGCGATCTTCGCGCGCGGCGCGGTTCGGGGCGCGCTCTGGCTCAAGGATCAGCAGCCCGGTCGCTACACGATGGACCAGGTCCTCGGCATGTGAAGAAGGCCGCCATAATCGAATTCTTCGCCCGCCTGGCCGCGGACAATCCCCACCCCGAGACCGAACTCGAATCGGTCAACGATTACACCCTGCTCGTCGCCGTCGTCCTTTCGGCCCAGGCGACCGACGCCGGCGTCAACAAGGCCACCCGCCGACTGTTCGCCGAGGTCGACACCCCCGAAAAGATGGTCGCGCTGGGCGAAGAAGGGCTCAAGCGGCACATCAGGACGATCGGCCTGTTCAACACCAAGGCAAAGAATGTCATCGGCCTGTCCGAAGCGCTGATCCGCGATCATGGCGGCAAGGTGCCCGCCAACCGCGACGCTCTCGAAAAGCTGCCCGGCGTCGGCCGCAAGACCGCCAATGTCGTGATGAATGTCGCTTTCGGCGCCGAGACCTTCGCAGTCGACACCCATATTTTCCGCATCGGCAACCGCACCCGGCTCGCTCCCGGCAAGACCCCGCTTGCGGTCGAACTGAAGCTCGAGAAGGCCGTCCCCCGGCCCTTCCGGCTGCACGCGCACCATTGGCTGATCCTGCACGGCCGCTATGTCTGCAAGGCACGCACCCCCGAATGTTGGCGCTGCATCGTCGCCGACCTCTGCCCCTATCAACCCAAGACCCCGCCGCCCTCCGCCCGCTAAGCTGAATCGGCTGGCGCCCCCGTCGCGGCTTTGCTAGGCGGCATCCCCAGGCACCCGTAGCTCAGCTGGATAGAGCGCTGCCCTCCGAAGGCAGAGGCCACTGGTTCGAATCCAGTCGGGTGCACCAGATCCTTTGCCTGTCCTCCAGCTCGCGGCCGTCCGAATTTGGGGCAGCGGGGCGATCTCTGTACGATATGCAAAAGCTGCCTCGGACACGTCGCGGTGCAATAACGACGAGCGAAGGATGCGTTCATTCGCATCTGCGCGGATAAAGCGCTTTGGGGGGAGGTACCCTATGGGCGTGGACGAAATACATAGCTTCTACGATGTCGCCGAAGCCGCGATCCGCCGCGGCAAAGTGGCGATCGGGCATCATCGCATAGCCTGGACCGTTACGAGCGGGCGCGGGATGGGCGGATCGTTTTCAGTCCGAAGCGGTGCGCTATTGGCGATTGGATCATCGTGCTCGCCCGGCATTGAGGTGGAACTAATCTTCATTCAGTCCTCCCGGCGGGAGGCCGGGAACCAGAGCCAAGGGGCGGGTTCGATTGTGACCCTGGGTCCCCGCCTCGGGGATGACAATGGGGATGGACGGGGCGCCGGAGGCATTGCCCGATTGCCGCCACAGGCGTAGCGGGACCCGCATGACCCAATTCTCTGCCCCGCTCACCTATGCAGAAGCCCATATTGACGACAGTCTCGACCGGCTGTTCGCGCTGATGCGCGTGCCTTCGATCTCGACTGACCCGGCCTATGCCCAGCATTGCCAGCACGCCGCTCAGCTTCTCAGTGACGAACTCACCGCGCTGGGCTTCACCGCCCGCGTCGCGTCCACGCCGGGCCACCCGATGGTCGTCGCGCATCATGAGGGCGAAGGACCGCACGTCCTCTTTTACGGCCATTACGACGTGCAGCCGGTCGACCCGCTCGAGCTCTGGAAACGCGATCCGTTCGATCCGGTGCTGGAAACCCGCGCGGACGGCAGCAAGGCGATCGTCGGCCGCGGCGCATCCGACGACAAGGGCCAGCTGCGCACCTTCATCGAGGCGTGTCGCGCCTGGAAGGAGGCAGAAGGCAGGCTTCCGGTACGCGTCACCATACTGTTTGAAGGCGAGGAGGAATCGGGCTCCGACAGCCTCGAGCCCTTTCTTCATGCGCATGTGGAGGAACTCAAGGCCGATTTCGCACTCATCTGCGACACGTCGATGTGGGACCGAGAGACGCCTGGCCTGACGATCGGCCTGCGCGGCATGGCCGGTGGTCAGGTCACGATCCATGGCCCCTCGCGCGATCTCCACTCGGGCCTGTATGGCGGGCCGGCGCGCAATCCGATCCAGCTGCTGACGCAGATTCTAGGCGATCTGAAGGACGATCAGGGCCGAGTCACCCTGCCCGGTTTCTATGACGGCGTCGCGCCGATCGACGCCGAGGTGCAGGCCTCGTGGGATGCCCTCGGCTTCGATTCCAAGGCGTTCCTCGCCGATGTCGGCCTAAGCGTTTCCGCAGGCGAAGCCGGCTTCGGCGTGCTCGAACAGAGCTGGGCCAGGCCGACCGCCGAGATCAATGGCATCTGGGGCGGCTATACCGGCGAGGGGTTCAAGACCGTGATCCCGGCCCAGGCACATGCCAAAATCAGCTTCCGTCTCGTCGGCGATCAGGATCCCGATCAGGTCTGGGCCGCATTCGAAGAGCATGTCCGCGCGCATTTGCCCGCCGATTGCACCGCAGAGTTTAAGCCCCGCGCCGGGTCGCGCGCGATCAGCCTCGCGAGCGACAGCCCGCCGCTCGCCGCTACGCGCCGCGCGCTCGAGGCCGAATGGGGCAAGTCGGCCTTGCTCGCGAGCGGCGGATCGATCCCGGTGGTCAATTCGATCCGCTCGATCCTGGAAATGGACAGCGTGATGGTCGGCTTCGCGCTCAACGACGACAATATTCACTCGCCCAACGAGAAATATGATCTCAACAGCTTCCACAAAGGCATCCGCTCCTGGGTGCGGATCCTCGGTCAGCTAGGCGAGCTGCGGTGACCGATTGACGCCGGCGCCCTGAGCACCGATAGCGGCTTTATGGTTCCCCTTTCGTTCGCAGGCCACGAATTTGCCGCCTTGGTGCAGGGTGCGCTCTATTGGCCCGCGCGTCGCGCCCTGTTGGTGGCGGATCTGCACTTCGAGAAGGGCAGCTGGTTCGCCAGCAAGGGCCAGATGCTGCCACCCTACGATTCGATCGCGACGCTCACCGAGCTTACCGCTTTGGTCGAACGCACCGCGCCGATCGAACTATGGTGCCTGGGCGATAGCTTCCACGATTCGGCCGGCTGCGAACGGCTTCCGGCCAAGGCCCGGGCGATGCTGACGGCGCTGACCGGCCGACTCGATTGGCGCTGGATCACCGGCAACCATGATGCAGCTTTGGTCGACCATTGCGGCGGCACGATCGTCGACGAAGCCGAGGTGGGCGGGCTGGTACTGCGCCACGAAGCCGAACCCGGCGAGCTTCGGCCAGAGCTTTCCGGCCATTTCCATCCGAAGCTGCGGATCAGCGTGCGCGGTCGGCAAGTAGCGCGGCGCTGCTTCATCGCGACCGAGAGCAAGCTGATCCTGCCCGCATTCGGCGCGCTGACCGGCGGGCTCGATGCCGGCCATCCCGAAATCGTCCGCGCGGTGGGGCGCAATGCGCAGGCGCTGGTGGCGCTCGAGGATCGGCTGTTGCGCTTTCCCGTCGCGGCCTGACTTCAGTTCCGGCGGACCGTCCCCTCGCATTCGATCGGGCCGGAGCCGCTCACCCGGCATTCGGGTTTGCCGTCGATCCGGATCGCTCCCTTGCCCAGCGCGACAGCCCGCGCGGTGAAGCGCACCGCGATCCGCAGATCGCCCGTGCTCTGCGAGAAAAGATTGGCATCGCCCACCGACAGGCCCGCGGCATCGATGCTGCCCTCGCCATAATTGCGGACGCGTCCACGCGCGGTGATGCCAGCTAGCGTCATCTTTCCGAAGCCCGCCAGGCTCGCGGTGAAGTCGTCCGCCTGGATCGAGCCCACATCGAGCGTTCCGGTGCCGTTGAGCGACATGTCCACTCGCCCCCCCCGCATCTCCGCCACACGGACGCGGGCGCCGCCGGTGATGCGCACCGCACGCAGCGCGCGCACCGATACGCGTACCCTGGGCGCCCAGTCGGTCGATTTGCCGCGCGTTTCCCAGCCCAATGGGCCGGTACTCACCACCATCGTACCGCCATCGACTCGGACCGACACCTGATCGAGCGAGACGCGGCTGCCAGTGGCCACCGCGCCCGGCGAGCCGGGGACGACCTCGACTTCGAAAGGCCCATCAACGCGTAGCTGATCGAAGCCCGAGATCATGAAACGGCGTTCGTCGACCGGCGAAGTCGCGCCGATCGTGAGCATAGGAAGGAGGGCCAGCAAGCGCATCCCTGCGACCCTCGCCTCCCGCGTCGTCTCAGGCAAGCATTAGCTGCAGCGCGCCTCGCCCGTGCCGAGCGCGCTGGTCGAACATCTGGCGCCGCCGCCAAGTTCGACATCGCCCGAGCCCAGGATCGAAATCGAGGCGGGGCCGCGAACCGTGCCGCTCAGATTGCCCGATCCGGCAATCGAGATATCGGCGCTTGTGGCGGTCAGCCCCTTGGCGTCGATGTCGCCCGATCCGGCGATCGACGCCGAAAGCTTGCTTGTCGTTCCCGAGACATTGAGGTCTCCCGAACCCGCGACGGAAAGCGTAGCGGCGCCCGCGCTAAGCTGACCGATCCGCAAATTGCCCGAACCGGCAACCGCGCCGCTGAATTCGCCCTCGGCCTTGTCTACGCTCAGATCGCCCGACCCGCCGACACTGGCCGAAGTCAGCCGCGGCATCACGACATGGACGCGCGCGCCCTTGTCATCGTCAACCTCTTTACCCTCACTCTGCTTGCGACCGACCCGCAACGTTCCGTCCACGATGCGGATGTCGAGCTGGTCGAGCGTTTCCGGGGCGCCCTCCGCGGTGACCGAAAAGGTGGCGCCGATCTTCACGTCGACATCGTCTGAACCCTGCAGCGCAATCCCGGTGAAGCCGCTGGCCGCAAAGCTGCGGGTGGCGCCGCTTCCGCGCACCTCGGCCGCCTGGCCCTCCTTCTCCCAGCTCGACTGACAGGCTGCCAGCGGCAGTATCGCGGCAATCAGCAACAGGCGCATTCCATTCCTCCCAACGTGTGTTGCCTTATCAATACACCGTCTTGCGGATAAGGAAAAGGGGCGGCCGTTGCCGGGCGCCCCTCACCTAGGCTCGTTCGAGATCGCGGCTTATGCCGGGACCTTGTCCTTGTTCCAGATCGCTGCCGACACTTTGAGGATGTCGACGATCTTCACCAGCGCCGCCGGCTCGTCGATCTGTTCCATCGCGGCCAACTCGCGGGCGAGGCGCGATGCCGCGGCCTCGAAGATCTGGCGCTCCGAATAGCTCTGCTCGGGCTGGTCCTCGGCGCGGAACAGGTCGCGGACCACTTCGGCGATCGACACTAGGTCGCCCGAATTGATCTTGGCCTCATATTCCTGCGCGCGGCGCGACCACATGGTGCGCTTGACGCGGGGCTTGCCCTTCAGCGTCTCGAGCGCCTCGCGCAGCGTCTTGTCGCTGGAGAGTTTGCGCATGCCGACGCTTTCCGCCTTGTTGGTCGGAACGCGTAGCGTCATCTTCTCTTTTTCGAAGCGCAGGACGTACAGCTCGAGCTGCATACCCGCGATTTCCTGTTTCTGAAGTTCGATCACACGGCCCACGCCGTGCTTGGGGTAAACGACATAATCGCCGACGTCGAAGGACAGCGCCTTTGCAGCCATGTGCGAGAAACCTTTCCGTGAATGACCCGGCCCCGATCGATTGAGGCGTCGTCCGCAGGCGCTGCGCGCTGCGGACGGCGGGATCGAGGCTCTTTTTTGCTTCTCCGGGCGAAGGCGATTCTTCGCCCTCGTCTTGCGCGCTTTAACATGCTCGTAATAAAATTACCAGACATACGTCATCGCGCGCGCCCACAAAGTTGTGGACGCAGCAAGGCTTTTCAATTGCCCGGCGACGAAGCGGCCCGCGGCCGCCCGTTCATTTAGAAGGTCGAGTCCGCTTGGCCGATCAGCTCCCGGTGCCGGGGGCCGCCGAGAAGAACTTCTCGAACTTGCCTTCCTCGCCCTTATGCGCGTCGGCATCGGCGGGCGCATCGCCCTTCTGGGTGATGTTGGGCCATTCCTCCGAATAGGTCTTGTTGAGTTCGAGCCACTTTTCGAGGCCGTTCTCGGTATCGGGCAAAATCGCTTCGGCCGGGCATTCGGGCTCGCAGACGCCGCAATCGATGCACTCGCTGGGATTGATCACGAGCATATTCTCGCCCTCGTAGAAGCAGTCGACCGGACACACTTCGACGCAGTCCATATATTTGCAGCGGATGCAGGCGTCGGTGACGACATAGGTCATGATCGGGTGGTTCCCTGGCGGCAAACGAAAGTCGCGCCCCTGCTATGCCCCGGATTCTATGCCGTCAACGGGGTTGGGCCTTTGGATTTCGAGGGGGGTGTAAAGCGTAGCTGCCTCCGCGGGCGGGCCACGGCGGCTGGGCAGCGCCTCGACGCGGAGCGCGCGGACCTGGCCATAGAGCGGGAAGACGAGGATGCAACCGACTCGAACCGGCGCCGCGGCGCGCTCGATCCGGCGGCCATCGAGGCGCAGCGTGCCCTTCTCGGCGATCGCCTGCGCGGCGCTGCGCGTCTTGGCGATCCGCGCGAACCACAGGAAGCGGTCGAGCCGGATGCTCGCCCCCTCAGCCATTGCGCAGCCCGGCGAGCGCCGCAAAGGCATTGTCGGTCGGGGGCGCCTTGGGCGCGGGGATCGGGGTGAGCCCCTGCCAGGTCCAGCGCTGCGGCTCGCCCTCCTTGGGCCTTGCGCTGCGGAAGCCGAGCTGCGCCATCATCTGCGCCAGCGTCTCGGGCTTGATTCCCATCGAAGTGGCGAGCGCGGGATCGGGCGCGAAGGGCTTGCGGCCGCCCTTTCCTTCCTTGGCGCGGCTATCATGCGCGGCGCGTGCGATCCGCTCGACCAGATCGACCCGCACCGCCTGAGTACCCAGCGGACGGAAGCCGTGGGCAAGATCGGCGCCGGGAGCACCGCGCGGCAGCACGGTGGCGCCATCGGGCGGGGCATCGTCGGTCCCGGTCAGTTCGCGGCGCCAGCGTGCCGCTTGCGGCTTGAGCAGGCTCGGCGCGAACAGATCGAGCGTGCCGATCGTCACCCCCATCGCGCGCAGCCGCTTGCGCGCTTGCGGATCCAGCGCGTCGATCAGCCCACCGGCGGCACGGCGCGGGAGCAGCCCGCCCGATTCGAGCAACGCGCCGACGAGCGCGCGGAGCGGGGCTCCGGCGGCAGGATCGCGCATGGCGGCGTCGAGCTTGGCGAAGACCGGGAGCTGGCGGTCGATCAGCGCCGCAAACCAGCGATCGAGCCGCGCCTTGACGGCGATCCTGGCCGGGGGATCGAGCACGTCCAGCGCTCGATCGAGGACGATCTTGGGACGCGCGAGATGGGCGCCGCGCATAAGTCTCGCGATCGAAACGCCGCGCCATCGGATGTCCGCGTTTGCGAGCGACAGTTCGCCATCCTCTGCATCCACAAGCGCCTGCCCGCGCTTGCGCAACTCGGCACCCAGCCTTTTCTCGGCCGCCGCGAGCAGCATGCGCTTGTCGGCCGCGCGCGCATCGGGGGTAACGGTGAAGCGAAATCCTTCGAGCGTGCCGAGCGCATGTTCCTCGACGCTGACCTCGCCTTCGGGGCCAATCGTCACCGGCAGATCGGCGGGATTGGCGCCGATCTGGCGGAGCAAAACGGTGGTGCGCTTGTCGACGAAGCGCTGGGTCAGGCTGGCGTGGAGCGCGTCCGAAAGCTTTTCCTCGACCGCACGCGTGCGCTCGGCCCAGTGCAGCGGTTCCTCGAGCCAGTCAGCGCGGTGCGCAATATAGGCCCAACTGCGCGCCGCCGCGATCCGCCCGGCGAGCGTCTCGACGTCGCCCCCCATATTGTCGAGCCGGGCGATCTCGTCGGCGAACCATTGGTGCGGAACATGGCCATTGGCTTCGGACAGATGCCCGAACAGCCGCCCGACGAAGCGCGCATGCGGATCGACGCCCAGTTTGCGGAAATCAGGAAGACCGCACGCCGCCCAAAGCCGCGCCACCATCCGCGGCGAACGGACTCGGCTGCGTACCCAATCTTCCTCCGCGAGCCGCTTGAGCACGGCGAGATCGGTTGCCTCTGGCGCCGCGCGCAGCGCCTCCGATTGCGGACGTTGCTCGAGGCTGGCGACCAGATCGTCGATGCTGGACAAATCGGGCTCGCCCTGCCGCCAGTAGAGATTCTCGAGCGGCTTCACGCGATGCCCCTCGATCGCCAGCACTTCCTCCGGGGTAAAGGCGCTCGGCCCTTCCTCGTTCAGCGCGCCGAACGTGCCGTCGCGCTGGTGTCGCCCTGCCCGCCCGGCGATCTGCGACATCTCGGCGATGGTCAGCCGCCGCTGGCGCCGCCCATCGAACTTGTTGAGGCTGGCGAACGCGACATGCGCCACGTCCATGTTCAGCCCCATGCCGATGGCATCGGTGGCGACGAGATAATCGACCTCGCCCGCCTGGAACATCGCCACCTGCGCATTGCGGGTGCGTGGACTGAGCGCCCCCATCACCACCGCCGCACCACCGCGCAGCCGCCGCAGCGCCTCGGCCACGGCATAGACTTCCTCGGCCGAGAAGGCGACGATCGCGCTCCGCCGCGGCAACCGCGAAAGCTTCTTCGCCCCGGCGTAGCTGAGCGTGGAGAAGCGTGGCCGGCCGATGATCTCCGCCTCGGGGACCAGCGCCTTGAGCGTCGGCTTGAGCGAATCCGAACCCAGGATCATCGTCTCGGCAAAGCCGCGCGCACGCAGCAGCCGATCGGTGAAGACATGGCCGCGCTCGGGATCCGCGCCCAATTGCGCCTCATCCAGCCCGACGAACGCGACCTCGCGCTCCAGCGGCATGCTCTCGGCGGTGCACAGAAGCCATTTGGCCTTGGGCGGCAGGATCTTCTCCTCGCCCGTAATCAGCCCGACCTGGGCCTCGCCCTTGATCCGGACCACCCGGTCATAAACTTCGCGCGCCAGCAGCCGCAGCGGGAAGCCGATCATGCCGCTGGCATGCCCACACATCCGCTCGACCGCGAGATGGGTCTTGCCGGTATTGGTGGGCCCCAGCACCGCAGTGAGGGGCGAACGCGCGAACTGGCTCATGCCAAGCCAAGATTGCTCCGAGTCATGCCTTACGCAACACCCCGCGATTGAAAAGGCCTGTTAACCATGATGATTTATGGGCGAATATGGTGAGCATTTCCCTTCATCCTGAGTGGCGCACAGGTCGCCGCACCCCGCTTCACTGCGAAGGCTGCTTAATTTGACTTTAAGTCCCCCCTTTCACAGTGGTGCCTCCCAGGCCGGGGGTTGCGGCTATTTCGACGACGAATGCTTCGGGGGGCAGTACGCCTTGTTCCTGCGTAATGACCATGGGATCGAACTGGGGGGTGGCGGCACGACCGCGCCCGCGCTTGGGGCGCCGTCGTCCTCGCGCGCACTGGTCCTTTCGCGCCGACGCGGGCCCTTTTCGGACTTCGACTTCGCACCCGATCTAGGCGCACGCATCGGCACGCTGACCTGGTATCGCGGCGCCGTCACCTGTATCGGCCTATGCGCGCTCACGCTACTGCTGGCGCCGGGCTTCGAAACTCCGATCTACGGCACCATCGCGGCACCGCTGACCGGCAGCGAATGGGATGCGGCACGCGCCCAAGCGATCCGCCCGCTCGGCCAAGGCGGCACCACCGGCTATCGCGTCGCCGCGACCCGGCTCGTCGCGCCGCTCACCGATACCCCGGAACGGCCGATCATCAATCTCGACGCCAAGCTCGCCTCGGGCGACGCCTTGCTCGCGGTCCTCACGCGCTCGGGCGTCGGCAAGGGCGATGCGAGTCAGGTCGGCCAGCTCGTCACCCGCGCGGTATCGCTTGGCGAAATCCAGCCCGGCACGATGATCGATCTCACGCTGGGCCGCCGCATCGACAAGTCGCAACCGCGCCCGCTCCAGCGGCTCGCCTTCCGCGCCAAGTTTGACCTCAAGCTCGAAGTCGCGCGCAGCGGATCGACTCTCGCGCTGAAAGAAATCCCGATCGCGATCGACCATACGCCGCTGCGGATCCAGGGCATGATCGGCGGCAGCCTCTATCGCTCGGCGCGCGCCGCGGGCGCCCCGGCCAAGGCAGTCGAATCCTATATCCGTACGCTGGCTACCCGCGTGCCGGTGTCACGGCTTGGCTCGAGCTGCAAGTTCGACATTATCGTCAAGCAGGCGCGCGCAGAGACGGGCGAAGTCCAGCTGGGCGAGTTGATGTATGCCGGCGTCAGCCAATGCCCGAGCAGCGTTCAGCTCCTCCCTTGGGACAGTAGCGGCAAGACCGAATGGTTCGACGCGTCGGGGCGGGGCCAGAAAACGGGCATGATGGCGATGCCTGTCGCGGGACGGATCACGTCGAATTACGGATTCCGCGTCCACCCGCTGCTGCGCTTCAAACGCATGCACAAAGGCATGGACATCGGTGCGCCATATGGCGCGCCGATCTATGCGGCGACCGATGGCGTGGTCGCGATGGCCGGGCGCAACGGCGGCTACGGCAATTTCGTCAAGCTCAACCACGCCGGCGGCTTTGCCACAGGCTATGGCCATATGAGCCGCATCTACGTTCGCAACGGAGAGCGTGTGCGCAAGGGCCAGCCGATCGGCGCAGTCGGATCCAGCGGCATGTCGACCGGACCCCATCTCCATTACGAGCTCTATCGCAACGGTGCCGCGGTAAATCCGCGTTCGGTGTCCTTCGCGTCCGAGCGCAGGTTGGATGGCGGCGATCTGGGGGCCTTCAAGGCCAAGCTGGGGCAGCTGTTGGCAGTGCCGGTCGGTCGCGGAGCATTGAAAGACGATTGATCGACCAGCCTTCCGGTGAAAACCGGAATCGCGTCCTTCAGCCGACGCTGGGGCCCGATGAACCGGCTTGTGCCGAGATCCCCTCAGGCGTCACTTTCCCTGCGCACGCCAACGCTTGATCACGCGCTCGAGCATCAGTTCCTCGCCGCCGGTATCGCGCCACAGTTCGGAGAAGAGCGGATCGTCCGAAGCCGGGCGCTTGCCGTCCTCCAGGTTGTCGAACAGCAAGCGGATCGGAGTCGCGACACCCTCGCCCACCGCGATGCACTCGCGATTGCGCAGCGCCGGGATCGAATCGAGAAAGCCGCGCGCGCCCTCGGGCATCGCGGCCCGCACGAAGGCCTGGTCGCGGTCGTTGTTGAGCCGCATCGACAGAATCGTGCCGCATTGCGACAGCACGCCTTCGGCGAGATCCGAAGGGCGCTGCGTGATCAGTCCCAACGAAACGCCATATTTACGGCCTTCCTTGGCGATTCGGCTGAGAATGCGTCCCACCGAGGAATTGTCGGCATTGCGCTCGTTGGGAACGTAGCGATGGGCTTCCTCGCAGACGAGCAGGATCGGGCGCCGGCCCTCGTCGCGCGACCAGATCGCGAAATCGAAAACCATCCGGCTGAGCACCGCCACCACCACCGACGTGATTTCGGACGGGACGCCCGACACATCGATTATCGAGATCGGCTTGCCGTCGCCCGGCAGGCGAAACACCCGCGACAGGAAGGCCGCCATCGTATCGGCGACCAGCATTCCCGAAAACATGAAGGCGTAGCGCGGGTCGGCCTTGATCTCGTCGATCTTGCCGCGAAGCCGCAGATAGGGGGCGGTATCGGTCGCCTTGTCCATCTTGCCCATTTCGAGCTGCAGGATCTGGGTCAGGTCCGAAAGCAGATAGGGGATCGGCGCATCGGCCGTGACCTTGCCCACTTCCTGCGCCAGCCGGTTCTTGCCCTTGGCGATGAGCAGGCATCGGGAGAGGATATCGGCATCGACCTGGCGATCGGGCCCCTGCGTGGTGAGGAACACCTCGCAATGTTCCTCGAAGTTCATCAGCCAATAAGGCATCTGCAGGTTCGAGACGTCGTAGAGCTTGCCGGTCGTTTTGAAGGCGCTGCCATATTCGCCGTGCGGATCGATCATCACGATATGGCCCTGCGGGGCGGCGGCGCAGATGCGGTGGAGGATCAGCGCGGTTGCTGTCGACTTGCCGGTACCGGTCGATCCCAGCAGCGCGAAATGCTTGCCGAGCAGCGCGTCGATATAGAGCGCCGCGCGGATGTCCTTCGTCGGATAGACGTTGCCGATCTCGATATGCGCACGGTCGTCGGCAGCGTAGATCTGCTTGAGGTCGGGGGTGGAGACCGGAAATATCGGGCAGCCCGGCGTTGGATAGCGCGTGACGCCGCGGCGGAAATTATAGAGTTTGCCGGTGAGCTTCTCTTCATCGCCTTCGCCCAGGAAGTCGATCTGTGCGGCGATGCGATCGCCCTCGAGCTTTAGCGAGCGAACGTTGGCAATCAGCCAGATGGCGCCGACCCGCATCTTTACCTGACTGCCGACCTGCCCCGAATTCGTTACGGCCGCGTCGGAATTGCCCCCCAGCGCTTCGAGTTCACTCGAATCGAACATCACCCGGCTGGACGATCCGGCGATCTCCAGCACGGCGCCGATCGGCTTCACGCCCGAGCGCGACGGGAGTGCGTCCCCCGATGAAATGGGCGCTGCGTTCTCGAATATACGCGCGCCGAACTGGCCTTCCATCGGATACTCTCCATCTTCGGAAAGCAGCCTGCACTTGATCTGGTAAATATTGGGTGTGCTCCGAAGCGCTAGAATCGCCGCCAGAGCGCGCCCGCTGCCCAGCCGAACAGCACCGACAGCGCCACCGCGACCAGGCCATAGGCAACCGAATATTGATCGGCGCTGTGCGCGACGAAACGCTCGAACCCGGACTTGCGGATGTCGATCGGGCGGACCGCGGCCGCGAGCACGCGACCTTTTCGGATCAGGAACGTCTCGGCGGTGAACCTGCCAACCGGTACGCGGGCGGGGATCGCAAGGCGAGCGCGATAGAGCACACCGTCGGTGATTTCCACCGCGCGTGGCGCCTCGTAATAGAGTCCGCCGCGGGTCCGCAGGTCGACTAGACCATGGTCGAAGCGCTGCTGGACGTCCGGCAACGCACTGGAGGCGGGCGAAAGTTGCAGCCCGCTCACGCCCAATTCGAAGATGGCGCGAGTACGCTCGTCGACGACCTCGGCGATCGGGCGCGACGAGGCGATCGCATAGAAGCTCGGCGCCGAGCGATAGCGCATCGATTCGGCGTTGACCCAGATGCCCGCGACCTTCTCCTTCTCGCGTACCAGCACCGACTGCACCGGGCCCTTGACCACGACGACGATATCGACCGGCCCGTCCTGCGGATCGGGCGCACGCCCGCCGGGATAGAGGATCGCGCCGAACAGCAGCAGTTCCGCGCCGGTGAAGGAATATGCGATCTCGATATTGCGCTGCGAGACATCGGGCACCAGCAAAGGCTTGGGGCCGGGCTGGGCTTGCCCCAAAAGCAGGGGCGCGAGCAGGAAAAGCGCCCGGCGCCTCATCCGACGAACTCGACCGAATAGATTTCGTCGGGCCGCCAGACGAGGCCGAGCAGCATCCGCATCGCGACCAGAAGCACGATCACCGCCAGGATCAACCGCAGATTTTCGGGCTTGGCCTTTTGCGCGAGCCGGGCGCCTATCTGCGCGCCGGCGACCGATCCGAGGAGGAGCAGCACCGCCAGGACGATATCCACAGCCTTGGTCGTGGTGGCGTGGACCATCGTCGCCGCCGCGGTCACGAACAGAATCTGGAACAGCGACGTGCCCACGACCACGCGCGTCCCCATGCCGAGCAGATAGAGCATCGCCGGGATCAGGATGAACCCGCCGCCCACGCCCAGCAGCATCGTCAGAATGCCGGTGAAGAAGCCGAGGATGAGCGGTGCGAGCGGCGAGATGTAGAGACCAGAGGCGTAGAAGCGCCAGCGGAACGGCAGCATTGCAACCAGCGGATGATGCCGCCGCTTGCGCGCGGGCGCCATCCGCGCGCCGCGGCTCACTCGGACGCTCTGGATCGATTCGTGCAGCATCAGCCCGCCGATCGAGCCGAGCATCAGCACATAGAGGATCGCGATCACCGTATCGATCGCGCCGCTCGCCCGAAGGATCTGGAAGAGGAATGCCCCCGCGATGCTACCGAGCACCCCGCCCACCACGAGCACAAGGCCCATATGGACATCGACCCCGCCGCGCCGAAAATAGGCAAAGACGCCCGAGACGCTTGCGCCGGTCACCTGGCTAGCCGCCGAAGCGGCGGCAACGGTGGGCGGGATGCCATAGAAGATCAGCAGCGGCGTCGTCAGGAAACCGCCGCCCACTCCGAACATGCCGGAAAGCAACCCGACGCCGAACCCAAGCGCCACGATCACCAGCGCATTGACCGACAGGTTGGCGATGGGGAGGTAGAGGTCCATGGCGAACAGGCGATAGCGGGTTTGCGGCGCAGCGCAAAAGGGCGCGTCAGAAATCGACGCCGACCGTGAAGGCGGGGCCCGAGCCGGGCCGCGCGTCACCAGCCACGCGCTGGCGCCAATCGAGCGCAAAACGGAAATTCTGGCCGGCGATCGGGAGCGCGAGTGTGGCCGACGGGCCGATGTCTAACCGTGCCGCATCGCGCTGCGCGGCGCCCCACACACCCGCACCGATCGCGAGCCGCATGCCGCCTGTCTCCACAATCTGACGCGTGATGCGGGCCGCCCCGTCGGCATAGGGTTCGGTCCGCGTGCGTCGGATCACGCCCGCCTGGCCATAGGATTCGAGGCGAAAGCCTGTGGCCACTGCCGTGTCGTAGCCTGCGATCACGCCAAGGCCCGGGCCGCCCTTCGTTCCGTCGAGCCCGAATCGCTGTTCGACCACTAGCCGCACCGGCGCCCGCGTCGGCTGCCATTCCGCACCGACCGCCACCTCGCGGCCTTTGCCCGAGAGCGGACCGACGACCCGGCCAAACAAGGATACCCGCGCCTTAGGCGCGAGCAGCCACGCGATCCGCACCCCGGCCTGGCTGCCGCCGATCTGGCCGCCCCCCGGCGCCGCGCCCAGGCCGGTGCCGGGCCGCGCGGCAAACCAGGCGCTGGCCGACCAGCGCCGGGGCAGCGGAGCAAGGCGATCCGGCGTTTGCGCAAACACGGCCACGGCGACTGCAGCCGCCGGCACGAGCGGGCTTTTCCGGCCTGAAGGCGCGGCCTGGGAGACCAGTGTAGCCAGGTCCGTTTGCGACGCGGCCGGATCGGGGTCCAGGTCCTTTGCGGCAGCGATCCCGGGCGGTGCAATCGCGATAGCCACGCTCGACTCGGCCCCTCGCGGCGCCGGCGGGGGGCGGCGTGCCGCCTGCGCCGTACCCATTGGAATCAATTGCTTGATCGCCTCGGGCAGGGATCCTGCTTCCGGCCAGAGGATTGCCATCCGCGCACCCACCCAGCCGATCGACACCAGTCCCAGGAAGCGCAGCGGCCGGCCGCGCCCGATCACGCTGTGGCCTGTTCTGGGTTCTCCGGAAACTGATGCGCGGTCTTGTCCCATTTCGGAGCGCCGCCCGATAGCAGACGCAGATACATCGCAAATGCCAGCCGCGCGGCAAGCAGCGAGACATAATTGCTGACCAGGAAACGCGGCGTCGACCAGAATGCCTGTCGCCAGTCATAAGCGCGCCATACGAACACCGCGCGGACGACCAGCCGCCATAGTAACAGTCCGAAATTGATCATCAGCAGCGTCTGGACGAAGGGCGGCAGCGCCGGGGCGGACGACCCGCCGATAAAGTGCCCGAGCAGCGACAAGCCCCACACCACCAGCGCGCAATAGGCGACCACCAGCACGGGGATTGCCAGCGTCGCGCGCCGATCGCGCATCCGCATCCAATGATCGCCGATCCCGGCCACGGGTCCCCAGCCGACGCGATCCCAGCCCGCGAGCGCGATGCCGGTCATCCAGCGCGCTTTCTGGCGAACTGCGGCTGGAAGCCGGCTCGGAAAATAGGCGCGCACGGCCACCGGTCTGCCGCCGGGACATTCGGGATCGCGCGCCAGCAAGGTTCGTCCACCCATCACGCCGATCGTCAGGCCAAGCTCATAATCCTCCGTGAGGCTGGTGGCATCGAACGGGGCCCCGCCGCGCGCATCGGCGATCCGGCCGATCATGTCGCGTCGGATTGCGCAGCCGACGCCGGCCAGGGGCATCCCCGCACCGACCGCGGAGCGAACCAGCATCTGCTTCGCATGCGCTTCCGAAAACTCGTCGCAATAATGGCCCGAGACGAAGCGTGACGCGGGATGGCAGAGCGGAACCACCGGCAACTGCACCGCGGCATGCACCCCAAGATGCCGTGCGAACACTCGGAACTCCGACGGGTGGACGATATCCTCGGCATCGTGGAGCACGATCGCTGAGACCGGTCCCTCCTCGCTCGTCGCGCAGCAGCGCACGCCAGAGCGCGTTCAGGCAATCGGCCTTGGTCGTCGGTCCCGGTGTCGGACCGACGACCAACCGTATTCGTGAATCGCTTTCCGCAACGCCTGCCACTGCATCGATCGTTGCTGGATCATTGGGATAGGTGCCGACATAGATGCAGTAGTCGGGGTAATCGAAGCGAGCGAGCGCGGTGCGCAACATCTGCCCTATAACTGCCGATTCATCCCACGCCGCAACGAAGACGACGATGCGTCCCCGCTCCGCCTCGCCCAAGGACGTGAATTCCTTGTTGGCTTCAGGTCCACGAAGCGCGAGACGAAATAGTCGTGCGGCATAGATGCAGTCTACCAACAGGTCGTCTAGTCCACCGACCAGGAACCAGATTGCAGCAAACAACGTCGTTTCACGCGCCATCGAATCGATAGCACCCATCAACATATCATTTCCTGCACGGCTTCCCCTCCGATTCGGACCTGATCTTATCCGCTACTATCAGCGTAACGATCAAGAACTATCGATCGCCTGAAGCGATCACCTCCATATTGGAGCGGGTTTCATTCCGCTGGACACCGTGTCCGCCACAGCTAGGGTGTCCGCCTACCTGGGGGAGGTATCATGAAGCTCATTGTCCGTCTTGGCGTTCTGGCGCTCGTCGCTGCACCATTGGCGGCCATTGGCGCGATGAGCGACAACAGCCCGCAAGTGGAAATGGCCACCCCCGGTGTCGGCAATGGCGCGATCGAGCGGTTCACCGCGCGCTTCAACCAGGCGATGATCCCGCTCGGCGATCCCCGCGCCGCCGGTCCGTTCACGGTCGAATGCCCGGTCGCTGGTGAGGGTCGCTGGGTCGATCAGCAGACGTTCGTCCATGAATTCGCCAGCCCGCTCCCCGGCGGGGTCACCTGCACCTTCACGCTCAAGGACAAGCTCAAGACGCTCGCCGGCTATGCCGTCGGCGGCCAGACCAAATTCACCGTCGACAGCGGCGGCCCGATCGCCCGGACCGTGCTGCCCAGCCGCTATGGCGGCGAGATCGAGGAGGACCAGGTCTTCCTGGTCGCCGCCAACCTGGCGCCCGACCCCGCTTCGGTGAACGCCAATGCCTATTGCGCGGTCGACGGGCTGGGCGAGAAAATTCCGGTCGATGTCCTGCCTGCGGACGTGCCGGGCAAGCTGATCGCCGGCCTCGGCACCGATCAATGGGCGGTGCAGAGCTTCCTTGAAGAAGCCGGCCTGCCCAAGGCGCTGCCCGCTGCCGCGGAAGATCGCGCCAAGGCGACCGCGACCGTCGTCGCGCTCAAATGCCGCCGTCCGCTACCGCCGGGCCGCGACATGGCGCTCGTCTGGGGCGCCGGGATCAAGAGCCTATCGGGCCGCCTCGCCGGGGCCGACCAGCGCTTCGACTTCACCGTCCGCAAACCCTTCACCGCGCGCTTCGAATGCTCGCGAGTCAATCCGCAGGCGGGCTGCAACCCTGTGCAGGACGCGACCGTCCGCTTCACCGCCGCGATCCCGCGTGCGCAGGCCGAGGCGATCCGGATCAAGCTGCCCGACGGCAAGGAGCTCGCGCCCTTGCTCTCGGCCGAGGACAAGCGCCGCGGCGCCATCGCCGACGTCAAGTTCAAGGGTCCCCTCCCCGCTGCGATCACCGCACAGTTGGTCCTGCCCGCCGACGTCACCGATGAGAGCGGCCGGAAACTCTCCAACGCCGAGCGCTTCCCGCTCGACATAAAGATCGACGAAGCCCCGCCGCTGGTGAAGTTTGCCGCGGACTTCGGCATCCTCGAGGCCAAGGAAGGCGGGGTGCTGCCGGTCACCGTGCGCAACGTCGAGGAAAAGCTTCCCGGCAACCAGATGGCCGTCGATGGCCAGAGCCTGCGCGTCGAGGGCGGCGACGGCGAGATCGCCAAATGGCTGCGCGCGATCAGCGACGCCGCCTCGACCAAGAGCGACGAGATCAAGAAGGGCGAAGAGGTCAGCTACATCAACCAGACCGGCGCCAAGCCGTTGCTGACCAAGGCCAATGGCAAGCCGTTCGAAGTCTCGCTCCCCGGCAAGGGCAAGGAATTCGAAGTGGTGGGCATCCCGCTCGCCAAGCCCGGTTTCTATGTCGTCGAGATGGCCAGCCCGCGGCTCGGAAACGCGCTGCTGGGGCGCAATGCCCCCCGCTACGTCGCCGCCGGCGCGCTCGTCACCAATATGAGCGTCCATTTCAAATGGGGGCGCGACAAATCGCTGGTCTGGGTGACCCAGCTCGACAGCGGCGCCGGGCTCGGCGGCGTCGAAGTCCGCGTGACCGACAGCTGCACCGGCCAATTGCTCGCCAGGGGCACCACCGACGCCTCGGGCCGGCTCGGCGTCCCCGCCGGCCTCCCCCAGCCCGAAACCTATGCAAGCTGCGATGCGGGGAGCAGCGCGCCGCTAATGGTCTCGGCGCGCAAGGCCGACGATTTCAGCTTCACGCTCACCGAATGGGGCGAAGGCATCCGCCCCTATGATTTCGACCTGCCCTACGGCCATTCGAAGCCCGAGCAGATCTTCCACACCGTGTTCGATCGCGCATTGGTCCGCCAGGGCGAGACGATCCATATGAAGCATATCGTCCGCGAACCGATCGCGACCGGCTTCGGCACCTCGCCCGCCTTCACCGGCACGCTGCGCCTGTCGCATCGCGGTTCGGACACCAAATATGACCTGCCGCTGAGCATCGACGCCAACGGCACCGGCGAGACCGAATGGGCCGCACCCGCCGGCGCCAAGATGGGCGATTACGACCTCCAGGTCTCGCTCAAGGATGCAAACGGCGAAGAGCGCACGATCTACACGTCGCAATCGTTCAAAATCGACGAGTATAAACTGCCGACGATGCGCGCCTCGGTGGCGGGCCCCAAGGAAGCCGCGGTGCGGCCGCGCACGCTGCCGCTCGACTTGTTCGTCGGCTATCTCTCGGGCGGCGGCGCGGGCAATCTGCCGGTCGAACTGCGCGTCGGCTGGTTCGAGGGCTTCCCGACCCCCTCGGGCTATGAAAGCTACAGCTTCGGCGGGCGTCCGCTCAGCGAAGGCGTCAAGCCGCTCAACGGCGATAGCGAGACCGACGAGGAATCGACACCGCTTCCGCCAACCCAGACGCTGCCCGTCACGCTCGGCGGCGACGGCACGACACGCACCACGGTCGACGTGCCCCAGACGCTCGACCAGCCGACCAACATGCAGATCGAGATGGACTATCAGGACGCCAATGGCGAGATCCTGACCGCCTCCCGGCGAATTCCGATCTTCACCTCTGCGGTTCAGCTCGGTGTGAAGACCGACGGCTGGCTGATGAAGCAGGACGATCTGCGACTGCGCTTCGTGGCGCTCGACACGTCGGGCAAGCCGCTCGCCAACCAGGCGGTCTCGGTCGAGCTCTACAGCCGTGAGATATTGACCGCGCGGCGCCGGCTGATCGGCGGCTTCTATGCCTATGACAACCAGATGAAGACGACCAAGCTGGGCGCGACCTGCTCGGCCACCACCGACGCGCAGGGCCTCGCGACCTGCCAGCTCAACCCCGGCGTCTCGGGCGAGGTCTATGCCGTCGCGACCACCAAGGACGGTAACGGCAATGTCGCCCGCGCCACCCAATCGGTGTGGCTGGTCGGCGACGAGGATTGGTGGTTCGGCGGCGACAATGGCGACCGGATGGACCTGATCCCAGAGAAGCTCGAGTATAAGGCGGGCGAAACCGCCAAGTTCCAGGTGCGCATGCCCTTCCGCGACGCAACCGCCTTGGTCACCGTCGAGCGCGAAGGCGTGCTTTCCAGCTTCGTGGTCGGCCTCTCGGGCAAGGACCCCGTAATCGAAGTGCCGATGCCCGCCGCCTACGCGCCCGACGTGTTCGTATCGGTGATGGCCGTCCGCGGCCGCGTCTCGGGCATGTCCAACTGGGGATCGAACCTCGCCCGCGACTGGGGCGTACCCTTCTTCTCGAAGGACGGCGGCAAGCCGACCGCGACGGTCGATCTCGCCAAGCCTGCCTATCGCCTCGGCATGGCCAAGGTGAAGGTCGGCTGGGAAGGCCATCGCCTCGGCGTCGCGGTCAAGGCCGAGAAGCCAAGCTATGGCGCGCGCGAAACGGCCAATGTCGACCTCCAGATCAAGAACCCCGACGGCAGCCCCGCGGCCTCCGCCGACGTCGCCTTCGCCGCGGTCGACGAAGCCCTGCTCCAGCTCGCGCCCAACGAAAGTTGGGACGTTCTGACCGCGATGATGGGCGAACGCCCCGTCTCGGTGCTCACTTCGACTGCGCAGACGCAGGTCGTCGGCAAGCGCCACTACGGCAAGAAGGCCGTCGAGGCCGGCGGTGGCGGCGGCGGCGATCTCTCGGGGCTCAACCGCGAGAATTTCCAGCCGGTCTTGCTGTGGAGGGGCAAGGTCCCGCTCGACGCGCAGGGCCGTGCGCGCGTCGCCGTGCCGTTGTCCGATTCGCTGACCTCGTTCAAGCTCGTCGCGATCGCCACCAACGGCGCGCAATTATTCGGATCGGGCGAGGCCAGCGTGCGCACCGCGCAGGATCTCAGCATCTATGCCGGCGTGCCGCAGCTGGTGCGCACCGGCGACACGTTCGGGGCGATGTTCACGCTGCGCAACGGATCGGACAAGCCGATGCGCGTCACTGCCAATGTCGAGGTGAGCCCGCGGGTCGCGACCGGGCGACCGCTGACGGTGGACATCCCGGCCGGCGGCGCCGCGCCCGTTACCTGGAATCTCACCGCGCCGCCCGCCGAAGGCAAGCTAAACTGGACCGTCTCGGCGCGTTCGGCCGACGGCAAGGCGCTCGACAAGATCCGCGTCACCCAGGACGTGATCCCGGCGGTTCCGGTCGAAACCTGGGCCGCGAGCCTCGCGCGCGTCGGCGACGGCACCAGCTTCTCGATCGCCCCGCCCGCGGGCGCCTTGCCCGGCTTCGGCATGGTCGACGTGACGCTCGCCGACACGCTCGCGCCGCCGCTCCAGGGCGTGCGCGACTATATGACGGCCTATCCCTATGGCTGCTTCGAGCAGCGCCTCTCGAAGGCGATCGCGCTCGGCGACAATGGCGCGTGGAACCTGCTCGCGGGCGAAATGCCCGCCTATCAGGATGGCGACGGACTGCTGCGCTACTTCCCGGGCGAATGGCCGGGTTCGGAGGCGCTGACGGCCTATGTCCTCTCGATCACCGCCGAGGCCGGGCTCCCGCTGCCCGAAGCGCCGCGCGCGAAGATGATCGATGCAATGAAGGCCGTCCTCGATGGCCGCCTGCGCCGCGAGGATTATGGCGACGTCCGCCTCCAGCGGCTTGCGGCATTCGCGGCGCTCGCGCGGCAAGGCGCAGCAACAGGCGCGATGCTCGGCCAGCTCGGCATCACGCCGGCGGACATGCCGACCTCCTCGCTCGCCGACTATATCGCGGCGCTGGCCAAGGTTCCCGGGCTCGCCAACGGCGCGCAGCTCCGCGCCGCTGCCGAACAGGTGCTGCGCACGCGCCTGGTCTATGAAGGCACGCGTATCGACTTGAGTGACAAGGGCCGCATGCCCTGGTGGCTGATGGCCTCGGACGACGGCGCCGCGATCAAATCGGTGATCGCCACGCTCGGCCGCCCCGGCTGGCAGAACGACTCGGCCAAGATGATGGTCGGCGTCGCGATGCGCCAACAGCGCGGCCATTGGGACACGACCACCGCCAATGCCTGGGGCACGATCGCCGCACGCAAGTTCAACGCGCTCTATCCGGCCGAGGCAATTGCGGGGATCACCACCGCCAGCTTCGGCAGCAGCACGATGAGTCGCAACTGGCCATTGATGGAGCCGCAGCGCAGCTTCAGCCTGCCCTTGCCCGCGGCGACCACGCCGCTGGTGCTTCGCCAGGCCGGCGGCGCAGGCCCCTGGGCGTTCGTCCGCGTCAAGGCGGCGGTGCCGCTCACCCAGCCGCTGATGGCGGGCTATAAGATGACCAAGGCAGTCAGCGTCGTCCAGGCGATGACTCCGGGCCGCTACACGCGCGGCGATGTTATCAAGGTGACCATCACCGTCGAGGCTACGGCCGAGCGCAATTGGGTGGTGATCAACGATCCCGTCCCCACCGGCGCGACGGTGATCGGCAGTCTGGGGGGGCAATCCGAGATGCTGGGCGCGCAGGCGGGGACCAGCGAAGGCGTCTCGCCCAACTGGATCGAGCGCGGGCGCGATTCGTGGCGGGCTTATTATGGCTGGGTGCCGCGCGGAAGCTTCACCGTGTCGTACGTGATGCGGCTGAACAGCGCGGGTCGGTTCAGTCTGCCGGCGACGCGGGTCGAGGCGATGTATTCGCCCGAAATCCGCGCGCAGATCCCCAACCAGCCGGTGGTCGTGGCGGAGCGGTAATGCGCGACCTCCACTTCCCTTCCTTCGTCATCCCCGCGCAGGCGGGGATCCAGAGCCAAGCAGGACATAGCTTGTGACCCTGGATCCCGGCCTTCGCCGGGATGACGGAAGCGGGGTGGGCATTGGAGCGAAGCTCAAGCGGCTCGCCCGACGCATCGACGCACTACCCGCCGCACTCGGCGATTGGTTCGTCACCCAGCGCTCCGTCCGGCGGGAACAAGGCTGGCGCGGCATCCTCACGCCCCCGCGCATCCTGATCGCCGGCGCGACGCTCCTCCTCGCCACCTTCGCCACCGCTTACTGGACCACCCTCCCCCCCGCGCTCCCAACCCAGGCTGCGGTCCGCGCCGCGTGGCAGCCGTCCGAAGCCTGGCTTTACGATCGCAATGGCCGGCTGATCGACAGCAGCCGCATCGATTACCAGGCCCGCCGCCTGGCCTGGGTCCGGCTCGAAGATGTGTCGCCTGTCGCACGCGAAATCCTCGTCGTCGCCGAAGACCGCCGCTTCAAGAGCCATGGCGGCATCGACTGGTGGGCGCTGGGCGGGGCAATCCGCGACCAATGGCAGGGCAGGCGCGCGCGGGGGGCCTCGACGCTCTCCATGCAGGTCGCCGCCTATCTCGCCCCTGAGCTAGCCAGCCCCGGGCATCGCGGCATTCGCGACAAGCTCCGCCAGATGCGCGCCGGCGCCGCGCTCGACGGAACCTGGACCAAGGACCAGATCCTGGAGGCCTATCTCAACCTCGCCGGCTTCCGCGGCGAGGCACAGGGCATCGGCGCGGCTGCGCTCGGCTTGTTCGGCAAGACGCCCGCAACGCTTACCCGTGACGATGCGCTGCTCCTCGCCGCCTTGCTCCCCAATCCTGGCGCTGGCGCGAGCGAAGTCGCGCGCCGCGCGTGCGCGCTCAGCCATGATGCCGATTGCACCCGATTCGCGGGTGCCGCGGCCTCGATGCTCGGTCCGGCGCGCAGCCTTGCGCTCGATCCCGGCCTCGCCCCGCACCTCGCCGATCGCCTGCTGGACCAAGGCGGCGCGAGGATCACGACCACGCTCGACGCGCGCGTCCAGGCGGTCGCGATCGCCGCGCTGCGCCGTCAGCTCCAGGGCCTGGGGGGCACGCGCGCGCGCGACGGCGCTGTGGTCGTGGTCGACAATGCGAGCGGCGACGTGCGCGCTTATGTCGGCGGGATCGGCGGCGAATCCACCGCCCCCGCAGTCGACGGCGCCTCGGCATATCGCCAGGCGGGCTCCACCCTGAAGCCCTTCCTGTTCGGGCTGGGCATTGAGAAAGGCTATCTCACCGCCGCGTCGATCCTCGACGATTCGCCCGTCCAGCTCGACACCGCCTCCGGGCTCTACGTCCCGCAAAATTACGATCGCGCCTTCAAAGGCCCGGTTTCGGCGCGGATCGCGCTCGCCGGATCGCTCAATGTCCCCGCCGTGCGCACGCTCCTGCTTACCGGCGTCGACAGTTTCCGCGACCGGCTATGGGACACCGGCTATCGCGGGCTGGTTGAGGACGGCCAATATTACGGCTTCTCGCTCGCACTGGGATCGGCCGAAGTCACGCTGGTCGAGCAGGCTGCCGCCTTCCGAAGCCTCGCCGTGGGAGGCCGCTGGGCGCCGCTGCGGCTCACCATGGATGCACCGCGCGCACGCCCCCGCCAGATCCTCTCGCCCCAGGCGGCGTGGATCGTCGCCGACATGCTCGCCGATCCCAATGCCCGCGCGGGCACGTTCGGAGTCGATTCGGCGCTGCGCCTGCCCTTCTGGGCCGCAGCCAAGACCGGCACGTCGAAGGCGATGCGCGACAATTGGTGCATCGGTTTCTCGGATCGCTTCACGGTCGCCGTCTGGGTCGGCAATCTGGAGGGCGATCCGATGCGCGCAGTCTCGGGCACCAGCGGCGCCGCGCCGGTATGGCGCGACGTGATGATGGCGCTCCACGCCGCCACCCCCGGCAAGGCACCCCCGCGCCCGCCGGGCATCGACACGCGCACGATCCATTTCGCCGATGGAATCGAGCGACCGAGGCGCGAGCATTTTCTTGCCGGAACCGCGCTCATCGAAGTCGCAGCGGCGCCCGCTGCATCGCGCCGCCCGCGCATCGTCAATCCGGTGGCCGGAAGCGTCTATGCGCTCGATCCGGACATCCCGCCCGACAAGCAGCGGCTATCGATCGCGGTTTCGGGAGAAGCGACGGGGCATCGCCTGCTGCTCGACAGGCAGGATCTGGGATCGGCCGATTCGCACCCGCAGATCCCGCCACGGCGCGGCCAGCACCGGCTGCGGCTGATCGATCTGGGCGGGCGCGTCGTCGATCAGATTCTCTTCACGGTTCGCTGACGAGTCCGAGCGCGTCTCGGGACCTAATCGTGGGTCCGCGCGTTCAAGGCGCGGTCCTTTACCCTTTTTGGACCGTGCCTTCCGGGCACCGGCCGCGCCGCCGCATCGGCGCGGCCGAACCCCGAACGGCTTTCACCGTCCGGGGCCCGCGACGAACGCTTAGTAATAGAAGCCCGGCATCACGCGGATGACGCGGCCGCGACGCGTGTCGATCAGCAGCACGTCGTTATAATGACGCACCCACCGCTGATAGCGGCCCAGCGGCGGCAGGCGATAGCGCCACGGATCCGAAATCACATAGCGCGAGCCGTAATAGGGCGCACCGATGCGCGCACCGGCGCTGAAGCGGGTGTAACGGAAGGGCGCATTCCACGAACCGCGCGCGAACACGCTGCGGTTGCTGTTACGATAGCTCCGCCAGTCGTCGTTGCCCCAACGGCGATTGCGATCACGCAGATCCTCGCGATATTCCTGGCGCGCGCCGCGCACATCGCGACGCTCGTTGCGAATGTCGCCGCGATCGCCGCGACGCTGGGCCTGGCGCAGTTCGCGGGTTTCTTCGCGGATGTCCTGGCGGTCGCGGCGCAGTTCGCGCTGCGATTGGGCGCTGGCGGCGGTTGGCAACGCCACAGCTGGCATGGCAACGGCTGCCAGTAGCGCCGCGGTGATATATTTCTTCATACGACCTCCTCGAAAGGCAAAGCCGGCGGTTCTGCCGGCACGCAGACTTTCTGGAGCATCCGTGCTGAACGAGGCGGGAACGGGGTCGTCAGCAACCAGCAAGGATGATTACTGGTTCCCGCCGCCCGGTGGGCCGCCGCCGCCCATGCCCGGCGCGCCGACGGTGCCGATATTGCCGAACAGATCCTGGAAGAAGCCGCGCTTGCGGCCCAGCGTCGGCGTCTTGTCGCCATAGGGGTCGATGGAAGCGATCAGCTTTTCGTCCATGCGATCGACCGCCGCGACATTGCCTGCCGCGTCAAAGCGCACCCGCAGCGTCAGCTGGCTGCGCACCTTGGGATCGCTGAAGGCCAGATTGCTCGCATCGCGCGAGACATAATACCATTCGCCTTCGTTGAACTGACTGGTCAGCGTCGGGCGACCGAGGGTCTGAAGCACCGATTCGCGATTGTCGACGCCCGGCTGGATCGTATCGACGAGCTCCTTGTCGACGACATAGCCCTGGTGCGTGCGCACCGGCGTGCAGGCGCTGGCGCCGAGAAGCGCGAGCGTCGCGGCAATGCCGGCCAGGCGGACGGGAAAGGGCATCATGGTCTCCAGGCGCAAACGAGTACGGGTGCGGATTGCATCGCACGGCTTTCGCCTCAATATGCGGCAAAATGCGGCCAAACAAGGTTCGCGTCCCGATCAGACATGGACGACAGATTATGGGATTGCTCAAGCGGCTGTTCGGCGGCCCGGATCGCGGCACTGCGCCGGCGCTTTACGGCGCCGTGGTGGCCGAGGGTCGCGCGCCGCATTGGTACCAGGCCGGGCAGGTGCCCGACACGATCGACGGTCGCTTCGACATGATCGCCGCGGTGCTCGCGCTGGTGCTGCTTCGGCTCGAGCAGGAGGAAGCGGGCAAGGCGCCGAGCACGGGGCTCGCCGAATGTTTCATCGAAGACATGGACGGTCAGCTGCGTGAGATCGGCATCGGCGACGTGGTGGTTGGCAAGCATATGGGGCGGATGATGGGAATGCTCGGCGGGCGGCTGACCGCCTATCGCGCGGGCATTGCCGAGGGCAGCCTCAAGGAGGCGTTGGTGCGCAATCTCTATCGCGGGGAGGCCCCCGGCGATCCCGCGCTGGCGCATGTGGAAGCGGAATTGTTCGCACTTCGCGCGCGACTCGCGGGGACGCCGGTCGCCACGATCGTGGCCGGACAGCTGCCGAGATGACCCCCGAATTTTCGCGCCCGCATCGCCTTGACCGGATCGGCGCGGGCGAAAGCGATGTTCACGTCGCCGCGCAAGGCGAGGAGCTGAAGGCGATCGCGCGCCGCTTCGGACTCCCCGCCGTCGAGAAGCTGGAGGCCAGCTACCGCCTGCGCCGCGAAGCGCTCGGCGTCCTTGCCCGCGGGCATCTGTCGGCGCAGGTCACCCAGTCCTGCGTCGCCACCGGCGTGCCGCTGCCTGCGCGAATCGAAGAGGATTTCGCGATCCGCTTCCTCCCCGAGCCCGGTGCCGACGACGCACCCGAGGAAGTCGAGCTCGACGAATCGGAGTGCGACACGGTCTTCTACAGCGGCAATGCGATCGACCTGGGCGAAGCCGCGGCCGAGACGCTGGCGCTCGCGCTCGATCCGTTCCCGCGCAGCCCCGACGCGGAAGATGCGCTCAAACAAGCCGGGGTGCTGGGCGAAGGCGAAGTTGGGCCATTCAGCGGGCTGGCGGCGCTCAAGGACAGGCTGACGAAGGGCCAGGGCTAGATGAACGTCGCTCGCCAGGCCTCGGCCTTGTCGAGCGCCGGCTGGTCGTCGACGTCGATCCAGTCGAGATCGCCGCACTCCACAGCCAGCGCGGTCCCAGCGGCTGCCAGAATGCGCATCCCCTCCGTCAGCGAAGGCGCCTCCAGCGTGCGCAAGGCCGCAAACAGGGCCGGCCCGATCGCGAACACGCCGGTGTCGAAGCAATCATACTCTGCCAGCCCCTTGCCGATCGCGACGATCCGCTCGCCGTCGGTCGCCACGCAGGTGACGTCGTCAAGGTCGACCCAGTCGCTCCCGATCCGTCGGTCTACCCCCAGGCGCGCGCCCGCGCCGGCACCCGCCTCAGCCATCCGCCGGTAGAGTGCCGGATCGACGAGATGGTCGCACATCGCCAGCAGCGCATCCGCGCCCGCCACCAGCGGCTCGGCCGCCAGCAGCGAGGAGCCGTTGGGCTTCCGGTAATCCTCGACCCGCACGGTCTCGACGGCGATCGGCCAGCTTCGCGCGGCGATATGCGCCTCGATCGCCTCGGCGCCATAGCCGAGCACGACGATCACGCGGCGCAGCCCCGCCTCCGCCAGCCCCTGCACGGCATGGTCGAGCAGCGGCCGCCCGGCGACGGGGCACAAAGGCTTGAACGGCGCGGCCGGGCGAAGGCGGCTGCCCTCGCCCGCCGCGAGCAGGATCGCGGTCTCGATCACCTCACTGGAGCGTGATGAAGTCTTCGACCGCCAGTTGCGCCAGATCGTCGGTCATCTGCGTGCGCGGATGCTTGCAGAAATAGGCCGATGCCGCATCGATCGGGCCACCCAGGCCGCGATCCTTGGCCAGCATCGCGCAGCGGATCATGTCGATCGCGACACCGGCGCTGTTGGGGCTGTCCTCGACCGAGAGGCGCAGCTCAAGGTTCATCGGCACGCCGCCGAACATCGAGCCTTCCATGCGCAGGAAGCAGACCTTGTTGTCGTTCTGCCAGGGCACATAGTCCGACGGGCCGATATGGACATTCTCGTCCTCGAGCCGCTCGGCAGCGACCGACTGGACCGCCTCGGTCTTCGAGATCTTCTTCGACGCGAGCCGGCGATGGTTCGACATGTTGAGGAAGTCGGTATTGCCGCCGGTGTTGAGCTGATAGGTCCGCTCCAGCTTGACGCCGCGCTTGGCGAACAGATCGGTCAGCACGCGGTGGACGATCGTGGCACCCAGCTGCGCCTTGATGTCATCGCCGATGATCGGCACCCCCGCGTCGGTGAACCGCTTCGCCCATTCCGGGTTGCTGGCGATGAAAACCGGGATGTTGTTGACGAATGCGACGCCGGCTTCGAGCGCGCATTCGGCGTAAAACTCGCTCGCTTCCTGCGAACCGACCGGCAGATAGTTCATCAGCACATCGGTCTTGCTCTCACGCAGGGCCGCGACGACTTCATCCTTCGTCGGCTCGGCCGCATCGGCGAGCATGAAGGTGCGATCGTCATTATAGTCGGCCATATGCTCGGCGACGCCGTCGAGGATCTTGCCCATCCGCACCTTGGCGCCGGTGGTCTCGATCGTCTCGCAGAAGATTGCGGTGCAATTGGGCTTGGCGAAGATCGCCTCTGCCACGTCCTTGCCGACCTTGCGCTTGTCGACGTCCCAGGCCGCGACGACCTGGATGTCGCTGGGGCGATAGCCGCCAAGGTCCCAGTGCATCAGCCCGATCGTCTGGTTGGCACCGTCACGATAATGGGAGAGGCCCTGGACGAGGGAGCTGGCGCAATTGCCGACTCCCACAAGTGCGATGTTGATGCTCGTCATTGCTGCGTCACGTCCTTTGGGTGGGGGATTCAGGATTGGAAAGGGGTGCGGAAGCGGCGCCGGTGAGGCGCGCTTCGACGGCGCGGTGCCAGGCCAGGCCGAGGATCAGGACCAGCGTCAGCGGAACGATCTCGAACCACCAGAACAGACGCGGATTGCCGGCAAGGCAGGCGAGGAAGATCGCGACGACGCGGGTGTTGGCGCTGAGCAACCGCATCAACCGCATCGGCTGCGTCGCCTGGCTGCCATAGGCATCGGCGAGTGCGGCGGACGAGGGCGAACGCGACAGCGCCGCGTCGAAACGATAGGCGAAACGATCGATGATACCCGCCACCCCATCGTAGAGAAGGACCAGCGGATTGCCGCTGGGAACGGGCGCGGCGACCGCAACGCCCCGGCAGCGCCGATGGAAGCGCGCCCGCTCGCTCTCATAGAAGCTCGATTGGACCGCATGGAGAAGGCCCGCCGAAACCGCCAGCACCCAGCCTTCCACCGTTCCGATGGAAAGCGCGAGAACGATATAGATCATCGCGAACACGCCGTGATCGCAAAGTCCGTCCAGGAAGCGCCCCAGCGGACTGGCCGTGCCAGTCGCGCGGGCGATCATGCCGTCCAGCCCGTCGGCGATCAGCCATCCCACCGATAGCAACAGTCCGAGCAACGCGAAGGGCCATAGCGCCCAATTGGCATAAGCAAGCGCGGCGCCTGCGCCAAGGACCAGGCCGCAGACCGACACTGCGTTCGCGGAAACGCCACGCGCGATGAACCACGGCAGCAAGGCACGCCCGGCTGGGTGTATGATCCAAAGGTTGGTCGGATCCTCGATCCGGCGATCCCGCGACCGGTCCGGCAAAGGAGGAGTCATCGTAGCGTCACGTACTACTCAGACTAGGCCTCCAGCAAGTCATTTTACGCGCGCGATTGTGTCACGATGCGCACCGTCGCGACGAAACGCACGCTCATTCCTGCGTCGCGATCCCCCGGGCGAGCATTGAGGCCACGACGTCGGCGATCGTCTCGGGGGACACGTCGTCGTTCCACACGCTGTAGCGCAGCCCCAGGAACACGTTCATCCCCATGATCGCCCAGGCGTGGATTTCGCCGACGTCCGGCCTCACCTCGCCCCGCTCGGCGGCCGCCTGCAGGCGTCGAGCGATGCGATCGGCGGTGGTCGCATAGTGCATGCGGAAGCTTTCGGGATCCACGAACTCGGCTTCGTCGATGATCCGATAGATTTCCTTGTGCGTGCGCGCGAACTTGATGAAGGCCAGCAACGCCGCCTGCTCCGCGGCAATCTGGTGCGGCGCATCCTTCAGCGCCGGGGCGACATGCGCGCGCACCTGATCGGACATGTCTCGGACCAAGGCGCGGAACACGTCGTCCTTGGAGTCGAAATACGTATAGAAGCTACCCAGGGCGACGCCCGCACGACGCGTGATCGCGCTGACCGACCCCTCGTGAAAGCCTTTCTCGCCGAACTCCTCGGCCGCGGCATCCAGTATCGCGCGCAGGGTCCGGCGGCCGCGTGCGGTGCGCGGTTCCTTGCCGGCGCTCGCCGCCGTCTCGCCTGGGTCCAGCATTGTCACTGTGACCTCTTTGCCACGACCCTCCGCCATTCGCGACCCTCCCCTGACCGAATCCAAGTTGAAACCTGGTTCAGGTTTCAGTATAGCGTTGGGCTATCGCTTACAACCCGCACGAACGACGGGTCATTTCTGGGGAGGAACACACCATGTCACGCCTGAATCCGTCTGCTCGCCATCTGCTTTTCGCCGGGGCCGCGCTTGCCGCCCTCACCGCCACGCCCGCCTTGGCGCAAGACGCGACCCTCGCGGAGGCGCAGACCGATACCCCGGCTGCCCCCGCCCAGACGGCGGACGGCGAGATCGTCGTCACCGCGCGCCGCCGCGAAGAAAATCTTATCGACGTGCCGATCTCGATGTCGGTCATTTCGGGCGATTCGCTGGTGCGCAGCGGCGCCGCCGACATCACTGCGCTGCAGGACAAGACTCCCAACCTCACGCTGCAGATCGCGCGCGGCTCGAATTCGACGCTGATCGCGTTCAGCCGCGGCGTCGGCCAGCAGGATCCGCTGTGGGGCTTCGAGCCGGGCGTGGCGCTCTATATCGACGACGTCTATGTCGCCCGCCCGCAGGGCGCCGTGCTCGACATTTTCGACGTCGAGCGGGTCGAAGTACTGCGCGGTCCGCAGGGCACGCTTTATGGGCGCAACACGATCGGCGGCGCGGTCAAATATGTCACGCGCAGGCTCGGCAACGAGTTCAAGGCGAACGCCCGCGCCTCTTACGGCTCGTACAATCAGCTCGACCTGGTCGGCCAGGTCACCGTGCCGATCGGCGACAGCTTCGCGATCGGCGGCGCCGTCGCCCGCTACAAGCGCGACGGCTTCGGCGAGAATCTGACCACCGGCGCCGAACATTATGACAAGGACGTCATCGCCGCGCGGCTTTCCGCCGAGTTCGCGCCCACCGACAACATCTTCTTCCGCGTCGCCGGAGACCGCGTGCTCGACAAGTCCAACCCGCGCCACGGCACCCGCCTGCTCCCCAACGGGGTCGATCCGATCTACGCGCCCACCGCCAGCATCTATGACACGCGCGCCGGGATCGGCGACGACAATCGCGTCGAGACCAAGGGCCTCTCCGCCACCGGCGAGATGGGGCTGAGCAACTCGCTCACCTTCAAGACGATCAGCGCATGGCGCGAAGGCCATACCGACACGGTCATCGATTTCGACAACACCCGGCTGCCCACGCTCGACGTGCCCGCCGAATATGACGACCGACAATTCACCCAGGAGCTCCAGTTGCTCTATGAGGGCGATCGCATCCAGGGCGTGGTCGGCCTATACTATCTCAACGGCCGCGCCAGCGGCGCCTTCGACACCGTGGTCGGATTGCTCAACACCACCACGCTCACCTCGGGCACGGTCTTTACCAAAAGCTATGCGGCGTTCGGCGACGTCAGCTTCGACCTGACCGAGCAGTTCAAGGTCTCGGCCGGACTGCGCTATACCAAGGACGACAAGACCGGCACGGTCTTCCGCCGCAACTATACCGGCATCCGCAGCCCCTATTTCGGCAACGCCGCCGCGGTGCCCGGGCTGATCCGCACCGATTACACCAACAGCCGCAGCTTCGAGAAGCTCACCCCGCGGATCAGCATCAGCTATCAGCCGCGCGGCGATCTCAATTTCTACGCCAGCTATGGTAAGGGGTTCAAATCGGGCGGGTTCGACATGCGCGGCGACGCGGTGTTCACTCCCACGACGGTCAACGGCTATGACCCCGAGACGATCGACAGCTATGAGCTGGGGATGAAGGGCGCGTTCCTCGATCGCATGCTCTTCGTCAATCTCGCCGGCTTCTACTCGAAATATAAGGACCAGCAGGTCACGATCCAGGTCCCCGCGCTGCCGAGCGGGATCGCCAGCTTCGTCGACAATGCCGGCAAGGCCGATATCTACGGCGTCGAACTGGAAATGCGCGCGGTCCCCTCGCGGCATTTCTCGGCGACCGCGTCGTTCGGCTACACCAATGCCGATTATAAGGAATTCCTGACCTTCGTCGGCGGCGGCACCACCCCGGTCGACGTGGCGGATGACCGCGTGTTCCAGAACACTCCGGAATTCACCGTCAACGCCTCCGCCACCTGGTCGGCGGATCTCGCCGGCGGCACCTTGTCGTTCACGCCGGCAGTCTCGCTGCGCAGCGATTTCAACATGTTCGAGATCCCGACCCCGGCGCTCGATCAGGACGGCTATGCGCTGCTCGATGCGTCGCTGAACTGGACCTCGGGCGATGGCCGCTATCGGATCGGCGTGGCAGGGCGCAACCTGACCGACGGGCGCTACCGGGTCGGCGGCTACAACTTCCCCGGCGCCTTCACCGGCAATTCGATCATCGGCTATTATGGCCCGCCGCGGACCGTGACCGGCACCGTCGAAGTCCGCTACTGACGCGATCCAGCCGACCGCCTTCAGCGCGCCGGGTGTCCATGACATCCGGCGCGTCTGCTTCTAGGGAAGCCCCCATGCTCGAAGCCCCCCCCGCTCCCACCGCGCGCTATCGCGGCGTCGTGCTCGCGATGCTGCTGCTGGTTTACACGTTCAACTTCCTCGACCGGCAGATTCTCAGCATCCTGGCCCAGCCGGTGAAGAAGGATCTCGGGCTCGACGACGCGCAGCTCGGCATGCTCGGCGGGCTGGCCTTCGCGGCACTCTATTCAACGCTGGCAATCCCGCTGGCGCTGCTCGCCGATCGCACCAGCCGCACCTGGGTTATCACCATCTCGCTCGGCGTGTGGAGCGGCTTCACGGCGCTTTGCGGCTTCGCGCAGAACTTCACCCAGATGTTCCTGTTCCGCCTGGGGGTCGGCGTCGGCGAGGCCGGCGGAGTCGCGCCTTCCTATGCGCTGATCGGTGACTATTTCCCGCCCGAGAGTCGCGCCCGCGCGCTCTCCATTTACTCGCTCGGCATTCCGCTGGGGGCCGCCGGCGGCGTCCTTCTCGGCGGCTACATCGCCCAGAATGTCGAGTGGCGCGTCGCCTTCATCGTCTGCGGGCTGGCCGGCGTCGCGATCGCGCCGATCTTCCGGCTGGTGGTCAAGGACAGGCCCCGCCCCGCCGCGACGGTCGAGAACCAGGTGCCCGTCGCGCGCGTTTTCGGCATTCTCGCCCGCAAGCCGAGCTTCTGGCTGATGGCGTTCGGCGCGGCGGCCGGATCGATGTGTGGCTATGGCGTGGCCTTCTGGCTCCCCAGCCTGATGATGCGCAGCTTCGGGCTCAGCCTGGTCCAGACCGGCCAGTTCTTCGGCGCGCTGCTGCTCACCGGCGGCGTCGCCGGCATCCTGATCGGCGGCATGCTGGGCGACAAGCTCGGCGCGCGCAGCCGCCGCTGGTACGCGCTCGCGCCGGCGATCTGCTACATCGCCGGCACGCCGCTTTTCATCGCCGGCGTCTTGTCCTCTTCCTGGCCGGTGGCGCTGACGCTCTTCCTGGTGCCGCAAGCGCTGGTCTATGTCTGGCTCGGCCCAGTGCTAACCGCAGTCCAGCACCTCGTCCCCGCGCACATGCGTGCCACCGCCTCGGCCAGCTTCCTGCTGATCAACAATCTGATCGGCCTGGGGCTGGGCAGCTGGGCGATCGGCTCGCTATCGAAGGCGCTGACTCCCGAATATGGCGAGGAAGCGCTGCGCTACGCGATCGCCGCGGGCCTTTGCCTGTATCTGGTGGCCGGATTGCTGATGGCCTTGGCGAGCCGCAAGCTGACCCAGGACTGGGTCGACTAAGTAGTCCACCGAGTCGGGCTTTCCCCGAATCGCGCGAACCGCCCATTTCCCCGATTCTGCGGCTATTCCGAGGGCGCTGCTTTCCGGAACATCGTGGACCGGGTGGCGACGGCTACCCGGTCCGCCCCCTTCACCGCTCGCGCGTCGCGGCGAACTTCACGTTGGGGTAGCGGTCGACCAGATAGCCGACCTCCCACGCCGATTTCGCCATGAATACCGGATTGCCGTCGCGATCCTTGGCCATCGCGCCGCGGTTGAGCTCCATGAAGGTCTTGAGGTCCGCCGGGTCCTCGCTCGACACCCAGCGCGCGGTCTCGAACGGCGCCATCTCCAGCCCCGCCGCCACCTTATACTCCGCTTCGAGCCGGCTCAGCAGCACTTCGAGCTGGAGCTGCCCCACCACGCCGACGATCCAGTTCGCGCCGATGTCCGGGTAGAAGACCTGGGTCACGCCTTCCTCGGCCATGTCGTCCAGCGCCTTGCGCAGCTGCTTGGTCTTGGTCGGGTCCTTCAGCTGCACCCGACGCAATATCTCGGGCGCGAAATTGGGCAGGCCGGTGAAGCGGACATCGGCCTTCTCGCTCAACGTATCGCCCACGCGCAGCACGCCATGATTGGGGATGCCGATGATGTCACCGGGAAAAGCCTCGTCCGCCAGCTCGCGTTCGCGCGCGAAGAACAGGATCGGCGAATGAATCGCGATCGGCTTGCCGTGCCCGGTCGGGGTCAGCTTCATGCCGCGCTTGAAGGTGCCCGAGACCAAACGCATGAACGCGATCCGGTCGCGGTGGTTGGGGTCCATGTTCGCCTGGACCTTGAACACGAAGCCGGTGACTTCGTCGCGCGTCGGCTCCACCGGGGCAGGCTCGGCGGGCTGGGTGCGCGGCGGCGGGGCATGGACCGCGATCGCGTCGATCAGCGAATCGACGCCGAATTCCTTCAGCGCGGATCCGAAATAGACCGGGGTCATGTCGCCGGCGCGATATTTCTCCGCATCGAAGGCGCCGTAGCCGACCATTGCCAGCTCGGCCTCGTCGCGCAGCTTGGCGAGCCCCTCCGCAGTCAGGATCTCGGCCAGCTTGGGGTCGTCGAGCCCTTCGGTCTGCACCACCTTCCCCTGAAACTCGCGGCTGCCGCCCTCGGGCAGCAGCAGGCGATTGTCGATCAGATCGAAAATGCCCTCGAACTGTCCGCCCATCCCGACCGGCCAGGTCATCGGCACCACGTCTAGCGCGAGCATGTCCGCGACCTCGTCGAGCAGATCGAACACTTCGCGCCCTTCGCGATCGACCTTGTTGACGAAGGTGATGATCGGCACGCTGCGCAGCCGGCAGACTTCGAACAATTTCCGGGTCTGCGGCTCGATGCCCTTCGCCGCGTCGATCACCATCACCGCCGAATCGACCGCGGTCAGCGTGCGATAGGTATCTTCCGAGAAATCCTCATGCCCCGGCGTATCGAGCAGGTTGAAGGTGATCCCCTGCCGCTCGAAGGTCATCACGCTCGACGTGACCGAGATGCCGCGCTGCTGCTCGATCTTCATCCAGTCCGATCGCGCGCGCCGCGCCTGGCCGCGCGCCTTCACTTCGCCGGCGAGGTGGATCGCGCCGCCGAACAGCAGCAGTTTCTCGGTCAGCGTCGTCTTGCCGGCATCGGGATGCGAGATGATCGCGAAGGTACGGCGGTCGTTGGTGTGGGGAGACATTGCGCGCCTCTAGCGGGTTAGCTGCGCAACGTCACCTGCATGCCGAAGCTGCGCGCCTGACCGGGCTCGAAGCGCAGGATGCCGGGCTTGTCCCAGATCTCGCCGTCGAAGCCGATCGGGTCGGCGATGCCGTGCCACGGCTCGATGCAGAGGAAGCGCGCGCCGGGCTTGGTCCAGATGCCGAGCTTTGGCATGCCGGCGAAACCGATCTCCAGCCCGGGGCCTTCGCCACCGTCATAAGACACCGATTCGCTCTCCAGACGGCCCCAGACCAACGCATCGCGCTCGAACAAGGCGTCGCTCAGCGGCAGCTCACGCCCCTCGAGCGGGCTGGGCCAGCCATGATCGTCGATCCAGCCGCCCAGCACGATCGCTGAAAGCTCGGCCGGCTCGGGCTTCTCGAACAGAATCCGATGCTCCCCGCGCGACCGCCCAAAGGGCAGCGGCCAGGCAAAGGCCGGATGGAAGCCGAAGCTCGCCGGCATCGGTACGTCGCCGCTGTTGGTCACCGTCACGTCGATCGCGAGCGTCGCGCCCATGAGCGAAAAGTCCGCGTCGAGTGTGAAGGCAAAGGGAAAGACGGCCCGCGTCGCATCATTGTCGCCCAGCCGAAATCGCGCCCGATCCGGGGCCTGCTCGACCAGTTCGAACGGCTGCCGCCGCGCGAAGCCGTGCTGCGGCAGGGCATATTCCTTGCCCTCCAGCCGATAGCGATCGCCCACCAGCCGCCCGACGATGGGGAAGAGCAGCGGCGCCCGGCCCGACCAGAAGGCGGGATCGGCGTCGGTCATCAATTCGCGCCCTTTGGCGTCGCGCAAATGGCTGAGCTCGGCGCCGAACGGGTTGATTGCCGCCGACAGAGCGTCCGACGCGATCTGGATCAGCTGCGTCATGTCAGCCTTCGCGATGCACCAGGAAGGGCGACCAGGCCTGATTGACCGGCATCAGTTCGAGCGAATTGATGTTGAGATGAGGCGGCTGCTCGGCGACCCACAGCATCGTCCTGGCGATATCCTCCGCGGTCATCGGATTTACGCCGGCATAAACCTTGTCCGAAGTCTCCTGGCTGCCGGTGCGCACCAGCGTGAATTCGGTTTCGACCATCCCCGGCTCGATCGAGCAGACGCGTACCCCGGTGCCGATCAGGTCCGAGCGCAGGTTCAGGCTGAACTGGCGGACGAACGCCTTGGTCGCGCCATACACATTGCCGCCGGGATAAGGGTAGTTCGCCGCCACCGACGACAGATTGATGATCGCGCCGCGCCGCTCGACCAGCATCGGCAGCAATCTATGCGTCACCGACACCAAAGCGCCGATGTTGGTTTCGATCATCGTCGTCCAGTTGGACAGCGACGCCTGCTGCGCCGGCTCGAGCCCGAGCGCGAGCCCGGCATTGTTGATCAGCAGATCGATGCCGTCGAAGGGCTCAGGTAGCGCATCGATCGCGGCATCGCGCGCGGCCTCATCGCGCACGTCGAACTCCGCCGCATGAAAGGCTTCGCCCAGTTCGGCGGACAGCGCCGCGAGCCGATCCGCCCGGCGCCCGGTGCCGACGACATGCCAGCCCGCGCCCACGAAGGCGCGCGCGCACGCCTCGCCAATCCCTGCGGTCGCGCCGGTGATGAAGGCTGTCGGCATTATCAGATTTCCTCGATGCTGCGTGGTTCGTCCAGATGCCAGCGATCGCCGTCGAACCGGTCCTCGTGATCGCCAAATTGAATCAACGTGCCCGCCGGCGCGCCCAGCTCGGGCATGTGGAGCCGGATCAACGCCCGCGCGCCATCGACATCGGTCGCGTCGACATCGAGGATGCAGGAGACGATCTCATTTTCGCCCTCCTCGTCCTCGTCCTCGAAATCGACGCCTTGATACAGCGTGCCGCCGCCGACGCTACAGCCAAGGCGGGCAAGGCGAAGCTCGGCGTCGATATGCACGCTGAACCGGTAGTGCCGATCGAACGGATCCAGATCGCCGGGTACGACGACGGTCATATATTCCACGTCATCCGGGTCTTCCATCATCTCGCTGAGACCATGGCTGAACCGGTCGAGCATGGTCATCCGCGCAGGCTCGCTCCAAGCTTCGCGGCGGCGGCGACAACCTTGTCCGCCACTGCCTTCAGCTCGGCATCGGTGAAGCTCTTCTCGCCGGGCTGGAGCGTGATTTCCACTGCCAGCGACTTTTGCCCCTCGGGCACCCCGGTGCCGGTGAAGACATCGAACAGCCGCGCGTCGACGATCAGCGCCTTGTCCGCGCTTTTCACCGCGCGCACCAGATCGCCGGCCACGAGATCGGCGGGCACCAGGAAGGCGAAGTCGCGCGTCACTGCCTGCAGCGCCGGCGGCGCGAAGGCCGGGCGCATGAAGCCGGTCCCGCGCTTGGCGGGCAGCGCATCGAGATAGAGTTCCACTGCGGCGATATCGCCCTCCAGGTCGAATGCCTTGAGCACGGTGGGATGCACCATCCCGAACGCGGCGAGTATGGTCTTCGGCCCCAGCCGCAGCGTCGCCGACTGGCCGGGATGATAGACGTCGCCCGCCTCTCCCATGACCTGCAGGTTCGCAGTCGGCGCCCCCGCCGCTTCGAGCAAAGCCAGCGCCTCGGCCTTGGCGTCGAACGCGCCGAAGGGCTGCGCGCGGCCCGCCTGCCAGCCGCGCGGGCTCCGCGATCCGGCCAGCACCACGCTCAGCGTCAGCCGCTCCCGATCGGCCAGATAGCGCCGCCCGAGCTCGAACAGGCGCACGCTGGTCGCGCCGCGCTTGAGGTTGCGCTCGGCCGCGGCGAGCAGCCCGGGGAGCAGCGAGGGCCGCATCACCTTCATGTCTTCGCTGATCGGATTGGCGAGCGTCCAGGCGCCGCCGCCGAACGGTGCCGCCTCGGCCTCGGAGAGGAAGCTCCAGGTGATCCCCTCGTTGAGCCCGCGCGCCGCCGCGGTGCGCCGCAGCTTGCGCTCCAGCTTCTGCTCAGGCGTCGCGGTGGGCCGTGCCACCCCGGGGGCGCGATCGAGCGGAGTCGAGGGGACCTTGTCGATCCCTTCGATGCGGATGACTTCCTCGACCAGATCGGCCGATCCGTCGACGTCGCGGCGCCAGCTCGGCACGGTGACGTTCCAGCTTCCGTCCACCGTGAAGCCCAGGCTCTCGAGGATCGCCTTCTGCCGGTCTTCGGCGACGGCCAGCCCGCCCAGCGTCTCGGCGCGCGCGGGATCGTAGCGGACGCTGCGCTGCGCGAGCGGCGGCTGGCCGCTGCGCGTGACTCCGCTCGCCTTACCGCCGCACAAGGCCAGGACCAGCCGCGTGGCGATCGCCAGGCCGTCGTCGAGGAAGGCGGGATCGACGCCGCGCTCGAAGCGGGTGCGGGCGTCGCTGGTCAGCGTGAGCTTCTGGCCGGTGCGGGCGATATGTTCGGGATCGAAATAAGCGCATTCGATCAGCACGTCGGTCGTGCCGAGTTGCACGCTAGAATGCTCGCCGCCCATGATCCCGCCGATATCGTGCACGCTCTCATCATCGGCGATAACGGTCATCGTCGCGTCGAGCGTGTAGGTCTTGCCGTTAAGCGCCAGCACCTGCTCGCCGTCCACGCCCTTGCGCGCGACCAGCCCGCCCTTCAGCGTCGCCCGGTCATAGACATGCAGCGGGCGACCGAGCCCGAGCATGACGAAATTGGTGATGTCGACCAGCGCCGAGATCGGCTTCTGCCCGACAGCGTTGAGCCGCTGCTGGAGCCAGTCGGGCGAGGGTCGATTGACCACGCCCGACACCGCCTGCGCGAAAAAGGCCGGGCAGCCTTCCGCATCGTCGGTACGAACCTCCGGCCCGGGACCTTCGCCCTCGGGGGAGGGAAGCTGGCTCAGCATCGCCTCCAGCGGTCGCAACGTCCCCAGTCCTGCCGCGGCCAGATCTCGGGCGATCCCGCGCACGCCCATGCAATCCTGCCGGTTGGGGGTGATCGAGACATCGATCACCGGATCGTTGAGCTGCGCGTAATCGGCGAAGTCCGCACCCACCGGCGCATCGGCCGGCAGCTCGATGATCCCGTCATGATCGTCGCCCAGCTCCAGCTCGCGCGTCGAGCACATCATGCCGTTCGATTCGACGCCGCGGATCGAGGACAGCTTCAATTGCATCCCGTTGGCGGGCACCACTGCGCCTGGCGTCCCCAAAACTCCGATCAGCCCGGCGCGCGCATTGGGTGCGCCGCACACGACCTGGAGCGGCACGCCGTCGCCAGTATCGACGGTCAGCACCTGTAGCTTGTCCGCCTGCGGATGGCGTTCGGCGGTGAGCACCTTCGCGACGCGAAACCCGGCAAGCTTCTCGCCCGGATTCTCGACGCCTTCGACTTCGAGCCCGACGCGCGTCAGCGCCTCGACCACGGTATCGAGGTCGGCTTCGGTGTCCAGATGCTCCTTGAGCCAGGCAAAGGTGAACTTCATGCCCCGACTCCTCCGCTCAGCGTGGGCACGTCGAGCGCCGAGAATCCATAATGTCTGAGCCAGCGCAGATCGCCGTCGAAGAAGGGCCGCAGATCGTCCATCCCATATTTGAGCATCGCCAGCCGATCCACGCCGGTGCCGAACGCGAATCCCTGCCACTCATCGGGATCGAGCCCGCAGGCCTCGATCACCTTGCGATGCACCATCCCGCTGCCCAGCACTTCCATCCAGCCGCCATTGCCCTTGGACGGGTCGCCGCCGATCACGCGCTTTCCGTTGACCACCGAATAGCCGACATCGACCTCGGCGCCCGGCTCGGTGAAGGGGAAATAGCTCGGCCGCAGCCGCAACACGATGTCGTCGCGCTCGAAATAGGCCTTGAGGAAGGTCTCGAGCGTCCATTTCAGGTGGCCGAGCGTGATCCCCTTGTCGATCACCAGCCCCTCGATCTGGTGGAACATCGGCGTGTGCGTCGCATCGCTGTCGGAGCGATAGACCCGCCCCGGCGCGATGATACGGATCGGCGGCTTCTGCATCATCATCGTACGGATCTGCACGGGCGACGTATGCGTGCGCAGCAGCATGCGATGCTCGGCGCCCTCCACTTCCGGGAAGTAGAAGGTGTCGTGCATCGCCCGCGCCGGATGCGTCTCGGGGATATTGAGCGCGGTGAAATTACGCCAATCGTCCTCGATCTCGGGTCCCGAGGCGACGGCAAAGCCCAGGTCCGCGAAAATCTCCGCCAGCTCGTCCATGACCTGGCTCACCGGATGCACCGTGCCCGGCGGCACCAGGTCGACCGGCAGCGTCATGTCGAGCGTCTCGCTCGCCAGCCGCGCATCCATCGCCTTGCGCTCGAGCATCTCCTTGCGCTCGGACAGCGCCTCGGTCACCGCCTCGCGCAGCGCGTGTATGCGCGGGCCAGTCAGCTGGCGCTCCTCGGGACTCATCGCTCCCAGCGTCTTGAGCAGCCCGGTCACCGCGCCCTGCTTGCCCAGCGCGTGGACGCGGATCGCCTCGATCGCGTCTAGCCCTGCGGCGGCATCGATCGCGCCGAGCAGGTCCTGGCGAAGTTGTTCAAGATCGGTCATGCGTCACTCTTGGTCTGAGGTAGCTCGATGGCCCATTGGATAAGCGCACCGTCTTCGGGATCGTCGCGGGTGCCCACGGGCATGAAACCGTTCTTTTCCAGCACGCGCTGCGATCCCGGATTGTCCACGCTGGTCTCGGCGGTCAAGCGCTTATGGCCCAGTCCCGGCGCCATCCGAACGAGTTCCGCCAAAGCCGCGCTCATGATCCCGCGCCCCTCGAAAGTGGGCGCCATGCCATAGCCGATATCGTAACCGCCATCGCCGCGCGCGCGTGTGAAACTCGTCATGCCCACGACGTGACCGTCCTGAACGATCAGCCACGCCACCGGCTGGTCGGTCCCCGCCGCGATCTCAGCGCTTATGCCGCGCAGCATCGCGGTCACTTCGTGGGGTCCGATCCCACCCTCGCAAAGCCGGAGCGAATCGTCGCTCTCCGCCTCACCCAGCAGCCAGGCGAAGTCTCGATCGGTCATGGCGTGCAATTGGATCATGCTATGCTTTCAAGAAAAAAGGGCGCCGGTGTTGCCACCGACGCCCCTTGTTCGTCTAGCGTCAGGCTGCCTCAGGCGGCCTGGGGCAGAGCCGCCTTCGCCTGCGCGATGATGGCGCTAAACGCTTCACCCTCGTGCATGGCGATGTCGGCCAGGACCTTCCGGTCGAGTTCGATGCCCGCGAGCTTGAGCCCGTGCATGAACTGCGAATAGGTCAGGCCCTCGGCCCGGACGCCGGCGTTGATGCGCTGGATCCACAGGCCGCGGAAGCTCCGCTTCTTAACCTTGCGGTCGCGATAGGCATATTGGCCGGCCTTCTCGACGGCCTGGCGCGCGATGCGGATCGTGTTCTTGCGACGGCCATAATAGCCCTTCGCCTGATCCAGAATCCGCTTATGCTTCGCCTTGGTGGTTACACCGCGTTTTACTCGAGCCATGTCCGGGCCTCCTTACTTCAGACCGTAGGGCGCCCAGCCGACGACCCGTGCGGTATCGGCATGAGCGAGCACGGAGGTGCCGCGATTCTGGCGGATATATTTGGCGTTGTGGCTGATCAGACGGTGACGCTTGCCAGCGAAACCGTGTTTGATCTTGCCAGTGGCGGTGAATTTGAAGCGTTTCTTCACACCGCTCTTGGTCTTGAGCTTGGGCATTTTGGTCTCCTTATGATCTCGAACGTGCGAACAGCCGCGGCAGCCCTTGATGGCCGGGCGTGTTCCTGACGGACGAGGAAAGGCGGGCGCATAGCCGACGTGCCACGGATTGGCAACCTGAGTCGGATGCGTCCCGGCACGCCCCTTCACCTCTCGCGGAACTAGTCGCCGCGCGGGGCTTTCTGCCGGGATGGCAGAGGAAATGGCGACACCCGAAACGATCCGCGCGCGCCCCGCCCGGGCGATCGGCACCCCGCTCGCTTCCGGTATCGCCGTCCTTAGCACGCTTCTCGGCCTTGTCGTGCTGGCCTGGGTGATCCTGTTCGTCACCAAGGGCCGCTTCCTGAAGCACAGCTTCGAGACGATCGTCGCCGGCCAGACCAACCGCCAAGTCAAGGTTGCAGGCGACTTCCAGCTGTATTTCGCGCCGTTCAACCTGAAGTTCGTCGCCGAGGGGATGACGATCACCAATCCCGACTGGGCCGGCACGGGCAATTTCTTCGAGGCTCGGCGGATCGATTCGCAAATCTCGACCTGGAGCCTCATCACCGGCAATCGCCGCATCAACTGGCTCGGCCTCGAGGACGGCCGGCTCGACTTGCAATGGAACAAGGGCAACACGCGCAACACCTGGACCTTCAGCGAGGAAAAAGGCGAGCCGCTCGAGCTGCCGGTGATCGCCCGTGCGCTGATCCGCGGCACCATGGTCCGCTATGTCGATCCGCGCATGCATATCGCGGCTGCCATCCGGGTCGATCCGGTCGAGGCCACAGACACCAGATTCGCCAGCGCGGTCGGCTTCGACGGCAACGGCACGGTTCGCGGCACCCGGTTCGTCATGAACGGAACCCTGCTGAGCCCCAACGCCACGATCCAGGGCGGCCGGAACGAACTGAAGCTCCATGCCGAGGCGCTTCGGACGACGCTCGACGTTTCCGGCACGCTGCCCGGCTTCACCGAACTCGACGGCTCCGACCTGCAGATGGATCTGCGCGGCCGCAATATCGCCGATGCCTTCTCGCTGCTCGGCGTCGCCTTACCCGATACGCGCACCTATCGCCTCAAATCTGCCATGACCAAGGCTGGCGACGAATGGCGCTTCACCAACCTTCGCGGCACCTTCGGCGCCAGCGACCTTGCTGGCAAAGTCACGGTGAAGATGCTCCAGCCGCGGCTGCTGCTCACCGCCGATCTCGCCACCCGAACGCTCGACATCGTCGATGCCGGGCCATTCATCGGCTACAGCCCTAGCGCGTCGGCGGCGGGCGCAGTGGTGACAAGCGTGGGCGGGGCGCCACGCATTCTCCCCGACGCACAGTTGCGCGCCGAGGCGCTCAAGAATTTCGACGCCAAGGTCGATTGGACCGTGCGCAACGTCCGGGCGGACAATCTGCCCATGTCGAACGTTCGCCTGGGACTGGAGCTGGACGACCGCCTCCTCAAACTCTCGCCGCTCAACTTCAGCCTGGCGCGCGGCATGGTCAGTTCGGACATCATAATCGATTCGCGCCGCCAGCCGGTCGTCACGGATTATGACATCCGCCTGTCGCCCACCCCGATGGGGGTGCTGCTCGCCGGCTTCGGGGTCGAGGAATCGGGAACCAGCGGCACGCTGAAGGCGCGCGTCCAGCTGACCGGCCGGGGCAACAGCGTGCATGATTCGCTCGCCAATTCGAACGGCCGCATCGCCATCATCCTGCCCAAGGGCAGCTTCTGGACGCGCAACGTACAGCTCGCCGAGCTCGATATCGGCACCTTCGTCCAGAAGATGTTCGAGAATAAGCTGAAGGAGCCGGTGCAGATCAATTGCGGGCTGCTCGGCTTCACCGTGCGCAACGGCATCGCCGCCGCCGATCCGATCCTGATCGATACCGAGAAGAGTGTGATGCTGGGCCGCGGCGGCTTCAGCTTCAAGAACGAGACGCTCGATCTGGCTTTTCGTGCCGACGGAAAGAAGTTCAGCCTGTTCGCCGGACAATCGCCGGTGGGCATCGGCGGCTTCTTCGCGCAGCCGAAGATCGATGTGATCTCACCCGAACTGCTTTCGCGCGCCGGCGTCGGGCTGGGGCTCGCGCTCGTCGCCAGCCCGCTCGCCGCGGTCATCGCCTTCGTCGACGTGGGCGATGCCAAGGCGGCCGATTGCGGCCCGGTGCTTGCGGGTGCCTCGGCGCGGGCGCAGCGCGACGACAAGGGGCGTCCTCGCGACGATATCGGCAAAGGCACCACCGCCACGTCCGAGGATGGCAAGCGTTCGCGGGGCGAGCGCAAGGAACAGCGCAAGAAGTTCCTGGGTATTTTCTAAAGGCTCAGTGCCCCCGGCAGGCCAGGGCTTCGAGGATATCGTCGATCCGCGCCGGGTCGCCCGCCGCGATCACTTCGCCGCTGCTGCCCGCATGCAACGGATCGCCCTGCCAGTCGCACATCCGCCCGCCCGCGCCTTCGACCACCGGGACCAGCGCGGCAAAGTCATGTAGCTTGAGACCGGCTTCGACGACCACGTCCATCCAGCCGCTGGCGACGCAGCCGTAATTGTAGCAATCGCCGCCCAGCGTCGTGCTCATCACCGCGGCGTCGAGATGCTCGAAGGCGTGAAGCTGCGAATCGTCGAACAGGGCCGGCGACGTCGTCCCCAGGATCGCCCCCTTGAGATCGCGGCAGATGCCGGTGCGCGCCGGCTTGCCGTTGAACAGGGTCGGTCGCCCTGCGACGCCCAGCCAGCGTTCGCGCGCGATCGGCTGGTCGATCACCCCCAGCAGCGGCCAGCCCTCCTCGATCAAGGCGATCAGCGTACCGAAGATCGGACGCCCGGCGATGAAGGCGCGGGTGCCGTCGATCGGATCGAGCACCCAGATGCGGCCGCTGCTGCCTTCGCGCTCGCCATATTCCTCGCCGATGATGCCATCCATCGGCCGCTCGGCGATGATCAGGCGGCGCATTGCCTCCTCGGCTTCGCGGTCGGCGAGGGTTACGGGCGAGAGGTCGTCCTTCGCCTCTGCGCCATGTTCGGCGCGGAAGCGGGGGCGGATCGCGGCCCCCGCCACATCGGCGAGGCGTTCGGCAAGGGCGATATCGGATGTGGTGACGGGCATGCCCCGGCCCTAGCCGCCTGCTTTTGACTCGCCAAGGTCACAAAGCGCTGGCAACGACTTTGGCCATGCGCCTGCCGCTCCTTGCTTTCGGGCTGATTGCCGCCCCGCCCGCCCTTGCGCAGGTCCGCGCCGTCCCGGCCCAGCCGGCGTCCGAGCAGGAGGCGCTGCGCGGGGTCGAGGTGTTCCTGGTGAATGAAAGCGAGGCGCCGATCGCCGACGCCGGGCCGCGGCAGATCGAAGTGACCGCGCTGGACGGGACCCGCATGCTGCTCGAGCGGTTGCCCGGCCCGACGCGGACGATTGCCCCCGGTGGCTTCGCCAAGGCGCGCTACGTGCCGGTGAGCGTCGCGCAGGCCGCGGTGCCGCCCTCGGCCCAGCATCCCGCCGCGCCGATGCCGAGCGAAGAGACCGTGGTGCAGAGTTCCACGGGCTCTTCCGCTTCCTTCCTCGATCGCTTCGAGGCGCATGAGCCGATCTACGGCGCGTTCGGCGCGGGCGATGCGGGCGCGAAGCTGCAGTTCAGCTTCGCCTTCCGCGCCTTCGCCGAGGATGCGCCGCTCAAGCTCGGAAATCTGCGCTTCGGTTATACCCAGGCGATGTTCTGGGCGATCGACCGGCCGTCCGGCCCGTTCCGCTCGACCAATTATAGCCCCGAAGTCTATGCCGACATTCCCTTCGACGACGAGACTAAGATCGCACTCGGCTGGCGGCACGATTCGAACGGCCGCGGCGATCGAGAGTCGGTCGATCTCAACCGCATCTTCGCGCGCGCCGAGAAGTCGTTCGATCTGGGCGGGGACTGGCGACTGGATGTCGCGCCGCAGGCCTGGTTCTATGTCGGCAGCGCCGGCGATGCCGGCGATGTGAAGGACTATTTCGGCTACACCGCGCTCACCGCGGCGATCCGCCAGAAGGACGGGCTCAAGATCGCGCTGACCGGACGCGGCAATTTCGAGACGCGGCGCGGCGCGGCCGAACTATTCGTCTCCTACCCGCTCGCGCGGATCGGCGGAGCGGGCTTTTATCTGTTCGGCCAGGCGTTCACCGGCTATAGCGAAGTCCTCGACGACCTCCGTCGAAAAGATAGCCATGCCCGGCTCGGGATCGCGCTCACGCGATAGGTTTCAGGGAGAATATCATGCGGACCAAGCTCCTCCTCGCTGCCCTTCTCCTGCCGCTTGCGCTTCCGCTGCAGGCCGCGCTGGCGCCGGGTGCGAAGGCTCCGATCTTCACGGCGCCCGGCGCATCGGCAGGCAAGCCGCTCGACGTCAACCTGGCAGCCGCGCTCAAGAATGGGCCCGTGGTCCTCTATTTCTTCCCCGCCGCCTTCACCAAGGGCTGCAACGCGGAGGCCCATGCCTTTGCCGAAGCGCTGCCCGATTTCACCAAGGCGGGCGCAACCGTGATCGGCATGACCGCGGGCAACGTCGATCAGCTCCAGAAGTTCAGCAGCGAATATTGCGCAGGCAAGTTCGCGGTGGCGGCGGCAAGCCCGGCGATCGTCAAGGGTTACGACGTGTTGCTCAAGAAGCCGGACGGCACGCCGTCGACCGTCACCAGCCGTACCAGCTTCGTGATCGCGCCCAATGGCCGCATTCTATTTGCCCATACCGACATGAACCCCGGCGATCACGTCAAGCTGACCTTGCAGGCGGTCCGCAACTACCGTGCCGGCAAGCGTAACTGAACTTATTGATCCATTCCGGAGACTTCACGTCTTCGCAGGTTCCGCTCACGCTATATTAGCAGTTAGTCCCTAAAGTTGCGGCCATCGAGACATTGCCGGATTCGAATGCCGGCGCGCACGAAGAGCATCTAGGGATTGGTGGCGATGGCCGGGGCGACAGCCGTGCGAGTTGCAAGCGGGGGCGATGCGGTCCGCCGCCTCTATGATCGGATCGGGGAATTCCTGATCGATCAGCGGCTCGACGCCCATCCCGCCAATTATGCGTTCGCCTATCATCTGCTCGCTAATCCCGACGGACCCCTCGCGAAAGCCGTACGCGCGCTGACCGACGGTGGCGTTCGCCTGACCCAGCGCGACATCGAGGGGCTGGGATGCGACCTCCAGCCGACCCACAAGAGCGAGATTCCCGACGCCAGCCCGGCCGATGGTCTGGTCGCGCAGACCCAGATGCAGGTCGAAGGCTTTCAGGACATGGTCCTGGCGATGCGTGCAGAGACCGAAGGCTTCGGCCGCGACCTGGCGGAGAGCGCCGCGGCAATCTCTCGATCCGCAACCGCAGGCGGAAGCGCCGCGATGATCGGCGAGGTCGCCCAGATCACCGGCGCGATGCTCGAGCGGGTCCGTACTGCCGAGGCGCGGCTCGAGGCGGCCACGCGCGAGGCGAGCGAGTTGCGCGAGAAACTGGAAGAGGCACGCGACAATGCCCGCCGCGACCCGCTGACTGAGCTGCCCAACCGCCGTGCCTTCGAAGAGGCCTATGCCGCGCAGGTGGCGACCGGCGAAATCCTGTGCCTGGCGATTTGCGACGTCGATCATTTCAAGGCGGTCAACGACCAGTTCGGCCATGCGGTGGGCGATCGGGTGCTCAAGGCTATTGCCGCCGCCCTCACCGAAGCCTGTTCGGGGCAGTTCGTCGCCCGCTATGGCGGCGAGGAGTTCGCCATCCTCTTTTCCGCGATGGATGCCGAGACGGCGGGGGCGAAGCTCGATTCCGCTCGGATCACCGTCGCCGCAAAACGCTATCGCCTGCGCGAGAGCGATGCGCCGCTCGGCGAGATCACTTTCTCGGCCGGGCTGACCGCGGCAACCCCGAGCGATACTTTCCATGCCGCCTTCCAGCGATCGGACCGGCTACTTTATGCGGCAAAGAGCGCAGGACGGAATTGCATACGGGTCGGATAGAGCGACCTTGAATTGGTGAAATACACCAAATCGAGGTGTGCAAAACACCAACGATCGCGGATCGCCGCTCACCGATCCAACGAATTCAGCAACTTAAGAAATTGGCACGCTCCCTGCAAACCTCTCTGGCATTCGCCGCCGGATGGTCCGGCAGACGAAACCAGGGAGTATCCACCATGACTGCACGCCTCGACTCACTTCAGCGCTCGATCGCCATGTTCGGCGCAATCCTCTTCACCACCACGCTCGTTCTCCTCTCGACTCCCGTGATCCCCGTCGCATGAGCGGGGACAAGATCAGCATGATCCGCAGCCTGATGGCCGGCGCAATCTCTTTCGCGCTTACCGCGGTCATGATCGTCGGCACCGGCGCGCAGGGTTCGGCTTTCATCGGCTGAACCCGCCGCCACCCCGGCCCCAGGGAACTTCCCACCTTCTGAACCGGTTAGCCATGCTGAACCTCCCGTCAGGAGCCAGCCGATGAGCGATACCGACACGATCCCGATGATCCATGAAGACGCGCTGCCCGGACATGAAAGCGCGCTAGACCCCAAGCCCGATTGGGAGCCCCGCTATCCGGGCTCCGACCGCCTCAAGGACAAGGTGGCGGTGATCACCGGCGCCGACAGCGGCATCGGCCGCGCGGTCGCGGCGCTCTATGCGCGCGAAGGCGCCAACGTGGCGATTCTCTATCTCTGCGAACATGACGACGCCGCGATGACCGCCGACATCGTCCGCTCGGAAGGCCGCGAGGCGCTGACCATCGCCGGCGACATTGGCGACAAGGATTTCTGCACGTCCGCGATCGCGCAGGTGATCGAGAAATTCGGCAAGGTCGACATCCTCGTCAACAATGCCGGCGAGCAGCATCCCGACAAGGATATCGTCGATATCAGCGAGGAACAGCTCAAGCGCACCTTCCAGACAAACATCTTCGGCATGTTCTTCATGGTGCAGGCGGCGATGCCGCACCTCGAGGAGGGCGCCGCGATCGTCAACTGCACCTCGGTGACGATGTACCAGGGTTCCAAGGAGCTGCTCGACTATAGCTCGACCAAGGGCGCGATCACGGCCTTCACCCGCAGCCTTTCCGAAAATCTGATCGAGAAGGGCATCCGCGTCAACGCGGTGGCGCCCGGCCCGATCTGGACTCCGCTCAACCCGATGGGCGGCGCCTCTCCCGAAAAGCTGGCGACCTTCGGCGAAGACACACCGATCGGACGCCCTGGCCAGCCCAACGAAGTCGCACCGTCCTTCCTGTTCCTCGCCTGCGAGGATGCCAGCTATATGTCCGGCCAGGTGCTGCATCCCAATGGCGGAACGATCGTCAACGGCTGACGAAAGTCACAGAAAGTCGCACCAAGGCGCGTTTCATTCCCGCGAGGGGATGGAACGCCGCGACGCGAAAGTCACAGAAAGTCGCGCCAAGACGCATTCGCCACGATGGCAAGCGGATGCGTTGAGAGGGTTCGCCGGAACTATGTCAAAGAGCGCCGAGAATGACAGTAGAACAAAACAAGAACAATGTCAAGCGCAGTCACGCCAGGGCGGCGCCCCCGACCGGGCCTAGCGGCGCCTCTTCGCCACGCGAATAGGTGCCTGTGAGCAGCCCCGCGGCGAGCACGCGGCCGGCCATCGCAGCCACGATCGCGCCGCGGCCGGGCGTATCGCCGACATCGGGCCCCGCGCCCAGGGCGAAGAGCTGGAAGGCATAATGATGCTCGCCATGGCCGGTGGGCGGATCGGGCGCGAGCCAGCCTTCGCCGAGATAGGAGTTGCGGCCGACATCGGTGCCATCGCTGCTGCCGGCCCCGTCGCGGCGGATCGCGCCTTCCTTCAGTTCCCCCTCGTGCCCCGGCAGATCCCAGACCACGGCATGGACGAGCGGCGCGGGCGCCGGCGCATCGGGATCCTCGACGATCAGCGCGAGGCGCTCGGTGCCGTCGGGCACGCCCGTCCAGAACAGAGGTGGTGAGACCCCCTCGCCATCGGCGGTGAAGCGTTCGGGCAGGCGACCGCCATTGGCGAAGGCGGGACTGGCGAGATGGAGCGATTCGAACGTGCCGAGCTCGGGCTGGACGATCGCCAATTTATCGGTGCCGGCGCGCAACCCTTTGAGCGCGCTTCCCAGCCAGTGCGGCACATGTTCGAGCATCCCGTTTCTCCTTCGCTTGCCGAACGATCGAACCCAGTGAACTTTCCCGCAAGCGGCCATGCTGGCGCAATCGGCGGCTTTGGGCTAGCGGGTTCGCTATGAGCGCTCCCCATATCGTCGCCCTCGGGGGCACGCTGCGGCCCGAATCCTCGACCGGTCGGCTGCTGGCCGCGGCATTGGCCATGGCCGCTGCGCGCGGCGCCCGCACGACGCTGCTGACCGGCGACGACATCGCCTTTCCCCATTATGAGCCCGGCAATGTCGAGGGCAATCCGGCGATCGCGCGCTATCTGGAAGCGCTGCGCACCGCCGACGCAGTGATCGTCGGCTCGCCGGGCTATCACGGGACGCTGTCCGGACTGGTCAAGACCGCGCTCGATTATGTCGAGCAGCTGCGCACCGATGAGCGGGTCTATCTCGACGGGCTGCCGGTGGGGCTGATCGCCACCGCCGCCGGATGGCAGGCGGCGGTATCGACGCTGCATGCGCTGCGCACGATCACCCATTCGCTGCGCGGCTGGCCGACCCCGATGGGGCTGGCGATCAACACCAGCGAGCCGGGCGACGCGGTCGCGCGCTGTGAACCTTCGATGCATGTCATGGTCGACCAGCTATTCTCCTTCCTGAACCGTTGAGGCGCTGGTTGCACGGCGCTTAACCCTTTCGTGAGGGCTTTCCCCTAGGCTCCGCCCCTTCGAGAAGCGGAGATCGAGCGGATGGAGCAGCCTGTTGGCCGGGGCATGGGCGGACGCCGCAAGGCGACCCGCACCATTCTGGCCGTAGGCAGCGACCGCGACAGCCTCCACAGGGTGGCGCAACAGCTCGGCACGCTCGGCTATCTCGTCGTCCTCGGCCATTCGGGCTCGCAGGCGCTCGAGCTGATCGCGGCGCGGGGTTTCGATCTGATATTGCTCGACACGCAGGCGGCCGACACGATCGGCCTGCACGTGCTTCGCGAGATACGCGGCGCGCGCGACACCGCCGACCTGCCGGTTGTCCTGCTGTCATCGGGAGCCGGCAACGCCGCCGAGCTCCAGGCCTTTGCCGTCGGTGCGGACGACTGCCTGACGAAGCCGGTCGCGTTCGATATATTGGCGGCTCGGCTCGAGCGGACGCTGGCGCGGTCGCTGCGGATCGAGGAACTGAAGCGATCGAACCTGGCGCTGGACGCACGGATCGCCGCGCGCGCGATGGAATTGGGGGAAATGAAGGTCGAACTGGCGGCAGCGCAGGCGGAAAAGCTCCGCCTCGCCGCGTCGCTGCACACGCTGCAGAAACAGGCGCGCGCCGTCGCGGCCTAAAACGCGCTACCCATCGAACCAGTGCCGCCAGAGGAAGAAGGTGGCGATCGTCAGCGCCAGCGCGCCGCATACGCCCACCACGCCCCAGAATGCCCAAGGCTCGTGCGCGAAGGGAATACCCGCGACGTTCATCCCGAGGAGGCCCGACAGGAAGGTCAGCGGGAGGAAAACCATCGCGACCACCGCAATGACGAGCGAGCGCTGGTCGATCTGCTCGGCCCGCAGATCGGTGAGCGTTTCGTGCGTAAGCGCGGCACGTTCGCGGATACTCTCGAGTTCCTCGGCCATGCGCGCGGCGCGATCGGCGGCGGCGGACAGATGGAGGCGATCATCGTCGCGCAGCCAGTCGCCCGGCAGCGCGGCGAGCTTTTCCAGCGCAATGCGCTGCGGCGCCAGGAATCGGCGATAGCCGATCGCCTGGCTGCGCGTGCGATTGACTGCGCGGCGAAGCTCGAAGGCGTGGCCGGTGACGATCCGTTCCTCGCAATCGTCGAGCGAATCGCCGAGATCGGCGACGACGGGGTCGAGCTCCTCGGTGATCGCGAGCGCCAGCGCGGCGATGAGGTCGCCCGGATCGAACACCCTGCCCGCCTCGACCATCTCCCGCACCGGCTGGACCGCGTTCAGCGTCTTGCGCGTCACCGAAAAGACGGTCCCGCCAAGGGCATACATGCGGATCGAGGCAAGCGGATCGGACGCCGCCAATTGCTCGCTCGACAGCCCGCGCAGATTGACCATGGCGCCCTCGCCAACCGCATCGCAGCGGGGGCGGGTTTCCGCGGCGGTCAGCGATTCGATGACGAACGGCGGGAGCTTTGCGCCGTCGCGCAGCCAGACCTTGGCGCGATCGTCGTTGGTGGTCAGGTGAACCCAGACAAGATCGGCCTGCGCCTGGGCGGCCTGCTTGAGCGGCGGCGTCTCGACCTTGCCGCCGCGGACTACATAGGCGAAGCCGCTCAACGCGCCATCTCCAGATCGACTGCGATCCCGGACCCCGGATCGGCGGGCGCGCTGTCGCAGGCGATGCGAACCGCATCGGCGCGGGCGCGATCGAGAATGGCGGACGGCACGTCGCGACGATGGAAGACCCGATCGGCCTGTGCGAGCGCGCGTGCCTGGCGCAGGCTGAGATCGTCCGGATCGGGCGAAGTGAGCGTGAAGCGGAGCAGCACGGGCTTCGCGCCCACGGCGTCCTCAAGCCAGCGCGCCACTGCGTCGTCACCCTGATCGGCGAGCGGATCGAGCGGGCCCGACAGCGCCGCGCCGACCGCACGACGGCGGTCGCCCAGATCGGGCCAGCGCGCGCGGATCCGGGGCTTCGCGGCTTCGAGCGCGCGCGCAAGTCGGCCGACACCGGCGGGGAGCAGGGTTTCGAGCCGCTGGCGCAGCGCCGCTGCAAGCCCTGCCGATACGCCGCCGGTGCCGATCGCCACCAGCAAAGGATCGCGATCGACGATCGCGGGCAGCGTGAAATCGCACAGATCGGGCCGGTCGACCGTGTTCACCAGCACGCCGCGCGCGCGCAATCGCGCCACCACGGGCTCGGGATCGTCGAGCGCAACGATGGCGAGCGAGGCCTGCACGTCCTCGCCGACGATCGCCGCGCCCGCGCGCTCGAGCAGGCGGCGCTTTGCGTCGGCGGGCTCGCCCGCGCCGATCAGAATCACCGGCCGCCCGCCCAACCGCACGAAGATCGGCAGGGCGGCGAGGCTCATTTCAGCCAGTCCGGGACATGCTCCTCGCCCATGATCGTCTGGGCGGTGATGCGATTGGCGACGATCTCGAACTTGTCGCCCGAGACCAGGACCTCGGGGACCAGCGGGCGGCTGTTGTAGGTGCTCGCCATCGTCGCACCATAGGCGCCGGCGCTGCGGAACACGGCAAGGTCGCCGCCTTTCACCACGTCGATGTCGCGGCCCTTGGCGAAGACATCGCTGCTCTCGCAGACCGGGCCCGCGACATTGGCGATCATCCGCGCGCCGGTCGGCCGGACCGCGGCGAAATCATGATAGGCGTCGTAGAGCGCGACCCGGGCGAGATCGTTCATCGCCGCATCGACGATGACATAGGGGTGGACCACGCCCGGCTTGACCCACAGCACCTGGGTCAGCAGCACCCCGGCATTGGCCGAGATCACCCGTCCCGGCTCGAACATAAGCTCGACGTCCCAGCCGCGGGTGACGCGCTCGACCATCGCGCCGAATTCGGCGGGCGACGGCGGATTGTCGCTTGCGCGATAGGGCACGCCGAGCCCGCCGCCGAGATCGACATGGCTGATCGTGTGGCCGGCGGCGCGCAGATCGGCGACGAGCTGGCCGACGCGGACGAAGGCGCGCTCGAGCGGCTCGAGGCTGCTGAGCTGGCTGCCGATATGCACCGCGACGCCGCGCAGATTGAGCCCGGGCAGCGGCGCGAGCCGATCGAAGATCGCCGGCGCTTCGTCGATCGGCAGGCCGAACTTGTTCTCGGCGCGGCCGGTGCTGATCTTCTCGTGCGTGCCGGCATCGACATCGGGATTGACCCGCAGCGTCGCGGGCGCGCGCAGGCCGCGCGCGGCGGCGAGCTGGGCGAGGACGACGCCTTCTTCCTCGAGCTCGAGGTTGAACTGGCCGATGCCGACATCCAAGCCCTGTTCGAGCTCGGCGCGGGTCTTGCCGACGCCCGAGAAGACCACGTCCTTCGCCGGCATCCCCGCCGCGAGCGCGCGGGCGAGCTCGCCGCCCGAGACGACGTCGGCGCCGAAGCCTTCGTTCGAGAGCAGGCGCAGCACCGCGAGATTGGGATTGGCCTTCACCGCGAAGGCGAGATGCTTGCGCCCGACCCCCGCGAGGCCATCGCGGAAGACGCGGGCGTGGCGCTGGAAGGTCGCGGTCGAATAGACGTAGACGGGGGTGCCCACCGCCTCGGCGATGCGGGCGAGCGGGACATTCTCGACATGCATCTCGCCGTCGATCAGGGAAAAATGGTCCATGGGTTCCGTCAGTTGGGGGGCGGCAGGTCGAACTGGTCGCTGCGCCGTCGGTCGACGCTCTCGATCAGATCGTCGCTGCGGGCGGGGCGGGTCTGCATCGGCGGCTTCAGCAGGTCCTGAGGAGTCGGCGTCGCGGTCGCGCCATAAGGGGCGATCGGCAGCGCCTGGCCCGGGGGTGGCGCCAGGCCCTCGCGCGCGCCGCAGCCGCCGAGCGCGAGCATCAGGCCGGCCAGGGGAATTAGTCGCTTCATCGGCCTTCCTCCTCGCGCAGCCGCCGCGCCGCCGCGATCGCTTCGCGGACCCGGATCGGGGCAGTCCCGCCGAAGCTGGTGCGGCTGGAGACCGACGCATCGACGCTGAGCACGCCGTATACCGACTCGTTGATCCTGTCGTCGATTTCCTTGAGCGTCGCGAGCGGCAGCTGATCGAGGCGGACCCCCGCCCCCTCCGCCGCGGCGACGGCGCGGCCGGTGATGTGATGCGCCTCGCGGAACGGCACCCCGGCTTCGCGGACCAGCCAGTCGGCGAGGTCGGTCGCGGTGGCGAAGCCCGATTCGGCGAGGGCGCGCATGCGATCGGTGCGGAAGCTCGCGCTTTCGACCATGCCGGTCATCGCCGCGATCGAGAGGCCGAGCAGATCGTGCGCCTCGAACACCGGTGGCTTGTCGTCCTGCATGTCCTTCGAATAAGCGAGCGGGAGCCCCTTCATCGTGATCATCAGGCTGACCAGCGCGCCGACGATACGGCCCGAATGCCCGCGCACCAGCTCGGCGGCGTCGGGGTTGCGCTTCTGCGGCATGATCGAGCTGCCGGTCGACCATTGGTCGGACAAAGCGACGAAGCCAAAGGGCTGGCTCGCCCATATCACGAATTCCTCGGCCAGCCGACTGAGGTGGAGGCTGCACTGCGCGGCGGCGGTGAGATAATCGAGCGCGAAGTCGCGGTCCGAGACCGAATCGAGCGAATTGCGCGTCGGGCCGTCGAAGCCGAGCGCCGCGGCGGTGGCGTCGCGATCGAGCGGAAAGCCGGTGCCGGCGAGCGCGGCGGCGCCGAGCGGGCTCAGGTTCATCCGCGCGCGCGCGTCGCGCAGCCGCGAGCGATCGCGACCGACCATCTCGACATAGGCCATCAGATGGTGGCCAAGCGTCACCGGCTGCGCGCTCTGGAGATGGGTGAAGCCGGGCATCACGCTCTCGGCATGTTCCTCGGCGCGGGCGAGCAGCGCATCCTGGAGCGCGCCCAGCGCCGCCTCGGCCTGGTCGATCGCGTCGCGCACCCACAAGCGGAAGTCGGTCGCGACCTGATCGTTGCGCGAGCGTGCGGTGTGGAGGCGCCCCGCGACCGGGCCGATCTTGTCCGAGAGCCGGGCTTCGGTGAGCATATGGATGTCTTCGAGCGCCAGATCGTCGGGCACCCCGTGAGCCTCGAACTCGGCGGCAACCTGCTCCAAGCCCGCGGCGATCGTCGCGGCATCCTCGGGCGAGACGATGCCCTGCTTGCCGAGCATCGCGACATGCGCCTGCGATCCGCGGACGTCCTGCCGCCACATTCGCTTGTCGAAGGGGATCGAGGCGTTTATCTCGCGCATCACTGCAGACGGGCCTTCGGCGAAGCGCCCACCCCACATCTTGTTGCCCTCCTGGGGCTTGGAGCTGTCCTTGCGCTCGCTAATCGTGCTTCTCCTTCTGGCCGCACCGGCGATCGGCGGTTGCGATAGGCAATCCCAGCCTGCGCAGCAAGCGGAGGCGAACGTCTCCGCCAACGTCGCCGCGCCCGAGGAGAAGGGCAGTGTCGACCGCAGCCACAAAGGCGAGGCCGCGCCCGCGACCGAATTCCTCGATCCGGCCGGCAAGACGGTGACGCTCGCGGCCTTCGCGGGGCGGCCGGTGCTGCTCAATCTCTGGGCGACCTGGTGCGCACCCTGTGTCGCCGAAATGCCGACGCTCGATGCGCTCGCCGTGGCGCAGGGCGAGAAGCTCCAGGTCCTGACGATCAGCCAGGACTTCGACGCGGAGAAGGTCGCACCCTTCTTCGCGAAAGCGGCGTTCAAGAAGCTCCAGCCCTATCTCGATACCGAGACTGCGTTCAGCAGCGGCATGGGGCTGAACCTGCCGACGACGATCCTCTATGATTCGAAAGGGCGCGAGCTCTGGCGGGTGGCCGGCGAGATGGACTGGACGGGCGCGAAGGCGGCCGCGCTGATCGGCGAGGCGCGATAACATCACCGCCACGAGGCGACGTCGCGACCCGGTGGCACTCGCGATAGACAGGTGTTAGGGCGCGCGCACTCAGCAAACAGGAATCGGATGACGCAGGACTCGCGACAATCTCTGGCCGGTCGAACGATCCTTATGCTTCCCCGCTACACCGACACCGGTCCAAGCAGCAGGTTGCGGATGAGCCAGTTCATCCCAGCGCTCGAGGCTGCAGGGGCCAAAGTGCGCGTCTCTCCTTTTTTCAGCGACGCCTATCTTCGCGGCTTTTTTGCTAGCGGAGCAAAGAGCAAGCTGCATACCTTTCTGGGCTACGCCCGACGACTCGCGGCGGTCTCGGCCGACCGCGCCGATCTCGTCTGGATCGAGAAGGAAGTATTTCCCTATCTACCGGGTTGGATGGAACGGCTGATCGGCCTTAGACGGCGGCCTTACGTCGTCGATTATGACGATGCGATTTTCCACAATTACGATCTGTCCGCGTCCGGGCCGGTTCGATCACTTCTGGCCCACAAGCTTGACCCGCTGCTGGCGGGCTCAGCCCTGGTGACGGCAGGCAATGCCTATCTCGCCGATTACGCTGCCAGGCACGGCGCGCGCACCGTGATCCGCGTGCCGACGGTAGTGGAGGCTGCGCGCTATTCCACCCAGCGCAAGACAGCAGATGATGCCGTGCGGGTGGGATGGATCGGAACCCCGGCCAATGCACGCTATCTCACGCCTGTCATCGAGGCGATCAACCGGCTGACCCCCGAGATCCCGCTCCGCCTGGTGACGATGGGGGCCGCGCAGCTGCCGGGGCTGGAGGCGCCGCAGGAAAGCCATCCATGGTCGGAAGCTACCGAGGCCGAGATGGCGGCGAGCATCGATATCGGCGTGATGCCGCTCACCGACACACCGTGGGAACGCGGCAAATGCGGATACAAGCTCATCCAATATATGGCTGCGGGTCGGCCCGTGATCGCTTCGCCGGTGGGAGTGAACGAGGTTATCGTGACACCGGACATAGGGTTCCTGGCCGATTCGGTCGACGAGTGGGTCCAGGCATTGCGCATCTTGGCGGAGGACGCGGGCCTGCGTACCCGCCTCGGCACGGCGGCCCGGCATAAGGTGGAGAAGACATATTCCGCCGAAGTGATCGCGCCTACGCTCGTGCAGAAATTTGCAGAACTGATAGATCGCGGCGACGCGAGAGAGTGCATCCGATGAGAAAGATCGTACTTGTCGCCGGCATCGCGAATTCGGTAGCGAATTTTCGTGGCCCCCTGATCGCGGAACTCGTGGGGCGAGGCGACCGGGTCCTCGCCCTTGCGCCCGATTGGGACGACGAGCAACGCACCCTGACGCGTGCGCTCGGCGCGGAACCGCTCGATTATTCGCTCGAGCGCACGGGGATGCGCCTGTCGCGTGACTTGGTGGACATCGTCCGGCTATGGCGCCGTCTGCGGCGACTCAAGCCCGACACCGTCCTCTGCTACTCGCCCAAGGCGGTGAATTACGGAACCTTGGCCGCGGCCGCGGCCGGCGTGCGCCGCCGCGTCGGAATCGTCGAAGGGCTGGGCTACGTCTTCACCGAGGGCGAAGGCGCCAAGAGCCTAAAGCGCCGCGCACTCCGCTTTGCCACGATGCGGCTCTACACGCTCGCACTGGCCTTTGCGCACCGGGTCCTTTTCCTGAACCGCGACGATAGAGCGCTGTTCGTTTCGTCCGGGATGGTCAACGCGCGCAAGACCGAGGTGATCGGCGGAATCGGCGTGGACTTGACGAAGTTCACGCCTACGCCCTTCCCCGACCAAGTCACTTTTCTGCTGATCGCCCGCCTGCTTCGGGAAAAGGGCATCGGCGAGTTCGTGGCGGCGGCGCGCCTCGTTCGTGCACGCTTCCCCGCCGCGCGCTTCATCCTGCTGGGACCGATCGATTCCAACCCCGGCGGCCTCAGCCGTGACCAGATCCTCGCATGGGTGGCCGAGGGAATATTGGAATGGCCGGGTGAAGTGAGCGATGTCCGCGAGTGGATCGCACGCGCGAGCGTCTATGTGCTGCCCTCCTATCGCGAGGGTGTGCCGAAGAGCACGCAGGAGGCAATGGCGATGGGGCGACCCGTCATCACCACCGACGCCGTGGGGTGCCGGGAAACCGTCGATGAAGGCGTCAATGGCTTCATGGTTCCCATCCGTTCGATTGAGCCCTTGGCGCAGGCGATGTTTCGATTCCTGGAGGATCCGGCATTGATCGCAAGCATGGGCGCGCAGAGCCGCCGGATCGCAGAAACGCGCTTCGACGTGCATCTGGCGAATCAGCGGTTGCTCGACGCGCTAGACGGTCGCTCCGCGGAATAGAGTCCGACCGGCGCGCGCAGCCGCCATCGAGCCCCTATTGAACAATGCCGAGCGAGCGCAGGATCGGCACGCGCTTGGCGACGAACTCGGCGCCGCGCAGCTTCAGGTCCGCGATATTCTCCTCATCGCTCGCCAGCGGCTTGCCATCTTTCAGCAGGCGCTCATTCCTGGCACGAAGATTGTCCCAAACGGGCGCCGTCCAATCGCCGACTGCGCCTCCATGCGCGGCTAGAGCTTCCAGGAACTGCATCTCGATCCTGCTCAAGGAAAAGCCCTGACCGGTCACCGGCGAAGCGAGGTACATCAGGTCCGAACTTTCCGCGGAGCGGGCGAGCACATGCCGATTGAAGACCTCGGTCGAACGCGAACGCGCCTCCTCGCCTGCGGCGGGGAGCGCGGGGACGATGCAACCTGCAGCGAGCAGATATTCCAGGCTGTGGCCGACATTCAGCGTGGATTGCGCTCCGCCGGACAAGGCCGCGACCAGCTCTTCCGTCGTGCTCGGTCGCTTCAGTAGCGCGGCAAGCACGGGCTCGCCCGATTCACGCTTGATCGACGCGGCACCCGTCGTCGTGACGACTTGCTCGGGCATCTCTGACAGCGGCTTGACCGCGGCGAAGCGCTGCCCGGGCGCAGAATTGGCCTGCCCCGGTGCGAGCGGGCGCGATCCGCGCACGAACAAGTCTCGCCGGAACACTTGGTTCGCGAAATAATCGAACATGCTCTCACGCTCGATTTCGGAAGGCAGCGCGTCGAGGAATGCACGCTGCTCTGCTGTCATCGTCCGACGGGCAAAACGGTCGACGAAGTTTGCCGACGCCGCAAAGCTCAGGCCTATATCCGACATTTCTTCAGCGATCGCTGAGAAATAGAAGGGCTGCTGAACCTGATTGAAATATTCATGGGCGAGATAGGCCGGAGACATCGCCTTCAAATTATCGAACTTGGGCCCCATCGCGGGATTCTGGCGGAAGAATCCGCCCCCCAACTGCTTGACCTGCTCGACGAAAGCGATCGCTCCCTTGACGCGATCGATCGCGCTTCCGGTGCCGCGCGAGCCGTGATCGAAGATCAATTGACGCATTGGCAACATCGCGGACCATCCGGGAAACGCATTGTACGAGATGTAGAGGATGCCGCCGACGGCCAGCTTCCTATCAATGAACTCCCGGATCGCGTCACGCAGTTTTCCGTCCACCCACGAATAGATGCCGTGCAGTGCGATCACGTCGAAACGGTCCGGCAGATCGGGATCGTTGACATAGTCCTGGAACGACGCCGGCGACACGGTGAGATTGGTCAGCTCCGTCGCCGCCGCCAGGTCGCGCGCGTGCAGGACGTGCGACGCATTGAAATCGTTGCCGTAGAAGCGTGCTTCTGGATGCGCCGCCGCGAGCAGCGCCGCGGTGACACCCTGGCCGATCCCGAGCTCACAATAAGTGAAATCGTCGCGTAGCCGGACGTCATGGCCGGACATTCTCAGCGCACCCGTCAACGAAGCGGGGCTCATCTCAGGATAAAAGCCGAAAGTGTAGCCAACGTCGGTGACGTAGCCCGAAGTCCAAATGCTCATACATTCCCCTGAGTGCTAAGTTCGCACGCCCGCAGCTCGTCCTCGACCGCGGTTAGTATGGCACGGCCATAAGCGGTCTTTTCGAGCGCTTTTCCGCGCGCAGTCGCCTGTTCGATGCTGATGAAGCCCTGGTGCAAGGCGATTTCCTCGAGGCATGCGACCTGGATCGCCTGGCGGTGCTGGATCGTCCGGACGAACTCGGAGGCCTCCAACAGGCTGTCATGCGTGCCCGTATCGAGCCAGGCATAGCCGCGGCCCATCTGCTCGACGAACAGGTTGCCGGCTTCCATGTAGAGCCGGTTGATGTCGGTGATCTCCAGCTCGCCGCGCGCGGAGGGCTTCAGATTCTCGGCATAGTCGACGACGCGGTTGTCGTAGAAATAAAGGCCGGTCACCGCGAAGTTGGACTTGGGCGCCTTCGGCTTCTCTTCCAGGCTGAGCGCCCGGCGCTGCGCGTCGAGCTCCACCACGCCATAGCGCTCCGGATCCTCGACCCGATAGGCGAAGACCGTGGCCCCGTCGGTGCGCGCGACGGCGCTTGCGCAAAGCTGCTGCAGCCCCGCGCCGAAGAAGATGTTGTCCCCCAGAACGAGGGCGACGCGATCGTCGCCGATGAACTCGCGCCCGATCGTGAACGCCTGCGCCAGCCCTTCGGGGCGCGGCTGCTCGGCATAGGAGATCGAGAGGCCCCAATCGCTGCCGTCGCCGAAGATGCGCTGGAAATTGGGCAGAAATTCGGGGCTGGAGATGATCAATATCTCGCGGATGCCGGCGAGCATCAGCACCGACAGCGGATAATAGATCATCGGCTTGTCATAGACGGGCAGCAGCTGCTTGTTGATCGCGAGCGTCGCCGGATGGAGCCGGGTGCCGGACCCGCCGGCCAGAATGATGCCCTTCATGATTTGGTCTTTCGGTAAAGCTCGGCGAGGATGTCGGAAAGCGCCTCGGTCCAGGGTCTTGGTACGATGCCGAAATCGCGCGTCAAGGCGGCGTGGCTCAACAAGGAGTTGGCGGGCCGCCGCGCGGGGACGGGATAGTCGGCGGAGGCAATCGGCAACAGTTCGGGGGCCGGGCCGCCATGCGCGCCCGCCTGATCGAAAATCGCGCGCGCGAAGCCGTACCAGCTGGTCTCCCCGGCATTGCTGAAATGCCAGGTGCCTTGCAGGTTCGGCACTTCGACCAACCTGCGGGCGATCTGGATCAGCGCCGCGGCCAAGTCGTGCGCGGAGGTGGGGGCGCCATGCTGATCGTCGACGACCTTGAGCTGATCGCGCTCGGCGCCGACGCGCAGCATCGTCTTTACGAAATTGGCACCATGCGCGGAGACGACCCAGCTGGTGCGGACGATCGCGTGCCTGTGGCATCCGGTTCGCACCGCCAGCTCGCCGCCGAGCTTGGAGGCGCCATAGACGCTGCGCGGCCCGACCGGATCGTCGACCTCCCAGCTACCCGGCTTTTCGCCGTCGAAGACATAGTCGGTCGAGACCTGGATCAACGGGATATCCGCGGCTTGGCACGCCGCGGCAAAGGCTGCCGGCGCCAGCGCGTTGACCTGCCAGGCGGCGACGACATCGCTTTCCGCCCGATCGACCGCGGTATAGGCGGCGGCGTTGATGACGGCCGCCCATTTCCGCGAAGCCACGGTGGTGGCGATCGCCTGCAGGTCGTTCAGATCGAGCTCGGCCGAACCGAAACCCACGACCTCCCAGCCCTCGGGAAGCACAGCGCGCCGCAATTCGGTTCCCAGCTGGCCCTTGGCGCCGGTGACCAGGATTTGCTTCACGAAGTCACGCCACGCCGCTCGGCCGCCTTCGCCTCCACGAGCGGGCGCCACCAGGCTTCGTTTTCGAGATACCAGTGGACGGTCTTCTCGATGCCGCTCTCGAAGCTCTCCTTGGGGGTCCAGCCCAGTTCGGTGGCGATCCGGCTCGCATCGATCGCATAGCGCATGTCATGCCCCGGACGATCGGCGACATGGGTGATCTGCGCCGCATAAGGCTGCCCGTCCGCACGCGGACGCACCCGGTCGAGGATCGTGCAGATGGTCTTGACCACCTCGATATTCTGCTTCTCGTTGTTGCCGCCGACATTGTAGGTCCGGCCCGGCGTGCCGCGCTCGAACGCCGCCTGCAGCGCCGCGACATGGTCCTCGACGTACAGCCAGTCGCGCACCTGATCGCCCTTGCCATAAATGGGCAGCGGCTCGCCCGCGAGCGCCTTCACGATGACGAGCGGGATCAGCTTCTCGGGAAAATGGTAGGGGCCGTAATTGTTCGAACAATTGGTCACGATCACCGGCAAGCCGAACGTGTGCCCCCATGCCGAGACCAGGTGATCCGATCCGGCCTTCGACGCCGAATAAGGCGAGCGCGGATCATAAGGCGTGTCTTCGGTGAAAAGCCCCGTCGGTCCGAGCGAGCCATAGACTTCGTCGGTCGAGATATGATGGAAGCGGAAGCGCTCCTGCGACGCGGGATCGAGCGCCTGCCAATAAGCGCGGGCCTCTGCGAGCATCGTGTAGGTGCCGACCAGGTTGGTCTGGATGAAAGCGCCCGGCCCGTCGATCGAGCGATCGACATGGCTCTCCGCCGCCAGGTGGGTGATGACGTCCGGGCGGAACTCGGCGATCGTCGCGCGCACCGTCTCGGCGTCGCAGATATCGCCCCGCACGAAACGGTAGCGATTGCTGGCGGCCACCGTCTCCACCGTCGTCAACGACCCGGCATAGGTCAGCTTGTCGAAGTTGAGCACTTCATGCTCGCTATGCGCGATCAGATGGCGGACCAGCGCCGAGCCAATGAAGCCGGCGCCGCCGGTAACCAACACGCGCATATTCGAGGTCCTTAGGCGAGTGGGCCGAGCGGGCGGCCGTTATAGGGAAAGAGAGCGGAGAAATCCGACAATGAGGGAAGCTGCGCGTCCTTATCGCTCAAGATCGGCTCGGCACCCGCGGGAAGCGGCCAATCGACACCGGCGCTGTCCCAGCGGATTCCGCCGTCGCATTCGGGAGCGTATAGCGCCGACACCTTGTAGGTGACTTCGCAATCGGGCTCGAGCGTCAGAAATCCGTGCGCGAAACCCACCGGCACGAACAATTGATGGCCATTCTCCGCGGACAGTTCAGCGCCGACCCACTTGCCGAAGGTCGGCGAATCGCGTCGCACATCGACCGCGACGTCGAAGATCCGGCCGCGAACGCAGCGGACCAATTTGTCCTGCGCATGCGGCGGCGTCTGGAAATGCAGACCGCGCAACGTGAAGGCGGGAATCGAGAGCGAGTGATTGTCCTGGACGAAATCGCAGTCGATCCCACGCTCGCGGAATTTCGGTTCCGAATAGACTTCCATGAACCATCCGCGCGGATCGGCGAACCTCTTTGGGAGTATGAGCTGCACGGGCGACATGGCGTGGGTCATAGTCAGGGCTGCGGATGGCGGCAACAGCCGAAGCCGGTGGTCAATCGTCGTCGAACAATGCGGGTCGCGGCGTCTGGGCGGCGAGCGCGTCGATCCACTGCAATTGTCGCGGCAGGCACACGCGCTTCAGATCATAACCCTCGACCGCTGTCTGACGAGCAGCGGCCGAAAGCCGCAGGCGGAGATCGTCATCCTCCAGCATCTCGCTGGCCTGGGCGGCGAGCGCCGCCGGATCGAAGAAAGGCGTGAGGATGCCGTTACGGCCATGTTCGATCACTTCGCGGACAGGTGCGGTATCGCTGCCGAGGATCGGGGCGCCGAGCGCCATCGCCTCGATCAGACTCCAGGAAAGGACGAACGGATATGTGAGGTAGATATGCAGCCGCGTGATCGACAGCAGGCCGAGGAACACGTCATAGGGCAGATGCCCGACGAAATGGACGCGTGACATGTCGAGCTTGTCGCGCACCTCATTCAAGAACAGGTCTCGCCAGCTGCCCTTGGCAGGCGCGGCACCATAACTGACGCCGTCTCCACCGACGAGAAAGACCCTGGCGTTGGGTCGGCGACGCAGCAGCTCGGGCAAGGCGCGCATGAAGATGTGGTAGCCGCGATAGGGCTCGAGATTGCGCGAGACGAACGTGACGACCTCGTCCGCACGGGTGATCGTCCGGCCATCCCCAAGCCGGATCGAGCCATCCGTGCGTGGCGCGATGCGATCGGTGTCGATCCCGTCGTGGATCACGGTGATGCGATCGCGGAAAATCGCCGGGTAGGTATCGGCCTGGAACCGGGTCGGCGAAATTCCGGCATTGGCGAGTGGAAAATGCAGCCTCTGCGGCAACGTCTTCAGCTTGAGGCGCACGCGGCGGGCAACCTCGTTGCCCGGCACAGGAAACTCCGGATCGAAATCCGCGTCGCCGTTGGTGTCGCTGTAGAAGAACTCGCAGTAGATGCCGAAGCGCGCCTCCGGCCACACTTCCTTGACGAACAAGGTGTCGCCCCATGCGGGATGGCCGACGATTACGTCGGGATAGAATCCCTCGTCGCGCAGCGCCATGGCTGCGCGGAGCGCCGCCTCGCCGCGGATGAGCTTGGTCTCGAAATCCTGCGCCCAAGGCAACTTCGAAGCGGTTCCGATGGTGGGTTTGGCGTTGCGCACCTCCACCCCGGGCATGTCGGGCGCGACATTCATGGTCAGCGCCACCACCCGATCGCCCCGCGCCACCAGTTGCGGGGCGAGATGCTTGAACTGCCCCGGAAAATTCTGATGAACAAGCAGGACGTTCATGGGAGCGCGCCGATCCGGTTTCTGACTATGGGATCCGCGCGCGTCAGCGATCGCGGAATGCATCCTCGCTGAGCCGCGTGAACGGGGTAAGCAGATAGCTCAGGATCGAGCGCTTGTCCCCGATCAGGTTGACGTCGGCGATCATGCCCGAGGTGATCGGATAACGCTGGCCCGAGGGCGAGGTGAGCGTATCGGAGCTGGTTCGGATACGAACCGTATAGTGGGTTTCGCCGGTACGTTCGTCGACGATGGCGTCGGGGGAGATGTCCACCACCTCGCCTTCCATGCCGCCATAGATCGAATAGTCGTAGGCGGTGATCTTGACGAGCGAGCGCTGGCCGGCACGTACGAACGCGATATCCCTCGGTCGAACCGCGGCCTCGATCGTCAGGCCGGATTGCGAAGGCACGATTTCGACCAGCGGCTCGGCCGCCCGGGCCGTACCCCCGACCGTGTTGACGAGCACGCGATTGACGCGACCCGTGAGCGGTGCGCGCACGACGGTGCGGTTGAGGCGGTTCTGCAACGCCGGCTGCGCCACGCGGCGGCCGGCCGCTTCTGCCTGTGCGGTTGCGAGCTCGGTTGCGGCTTGGGCGCGCCAATTGTCGCGCGCCTGGATCAACGCCGCGCGCGCCTCCACCACGCCCGACTGGACGCGCGCCACCGTAGCCTGCGCCGCCGCCACCTGGCTGGCGGCGACATTGGCCTGGCGCTCCGCCTGGATCAGCGAGAGCTGCGGCTCGACTCCGCTGGCCACGAGCGGGCGCAGCATCGAGGCCTGCTGCCGCGCGGCGTCGCGCGCCGTCCGCGACGCGTTGAGATTTGCCTCGGCCTCGCCCACTGCGCGCTGGGCCTGCACCAGCCGCGCCTGCGACGCATTGACCAGGCTCCGCAAGTCGGCCTGGCGCGACATATAGAGCGAGCGCTCGATATCCACCTGCTCGCGCTCGGCAGGGTTTGTCGGAGTCGCGAAATTGGGTGTCCGGCCCGTCACTTCGGCCTGGAGTCGCTCGATCTTCGCGGTCAGCGATGCGATCGAAGACTGGCTGGACGAATAGTCGCTCTCTGCTGCAGTCCGATCGAGCCGGATCAGCGGATCGCCTGCCTTCACCATCTGGCCGGCGCGCACGAGGATCTCGGCGACCACCCCGCCTTCGAGGTTCGACACGCGCTGGAGCTGCGCGGTCGGCACCACGCGGCCGCTAGCGTGCACCGTCCGGTCGATCTTCGTGAAGATCGCCCACAGCAGCATCAGCGCGAAGAAGCCGAGTGTCCCGTAGAGCAGGAAATTCGACATGCGGTTCGGCTGCAGCAGCCTGGGCTCCCCGCGCGTGGGAGACTCGGTCGGGACCTGCATATCTTGCTTGTTCTGCATGTTCATCATGCCGCCACCGGGCGCGTGATGGCGCGGACGATATCGTCGCGGCTGCCGTCGGCGCTGACCTTGCCGTCGGTGATGATGATCACCCGATCGACCAGGCGGAGCAGCGAAATGCGGTGGGTGATCACCAGGACCGTGCGGCCCGCGACCTCCGCGGTCAGGCGATCGATCAGCACATTCTCGCTGATCTGGTCCATGCCGCTGGTCGGCTCGTCCAGGATCAGCATGCGCGGCGAGCCCACCAAGGCGCGGGCGAGCGAGACGCTCTGCCGCTGACCGCCGGACAGGCTGTCGCCGCGATCGGCGAGGCGCAGGTCATAGCCGTTCGCGATCCGTCCGATGAACTCATGCGTGCCGGTCAACTGGGTGACGCGCAGCATTTCCTCATCGCCGATATTCTCGCGCTCCAGGGTGATGTTTTCACGCAGCGAGCCGGACAGGAGCACGCTTTCCTGCAGCGATGCGCCGATATGCTTGCGCAAGGTCGCTGGGTCGATCTGGCGGACGTCGGTGCCGTCGAGCAGAACGATGCCGTCGGCCGGATCGTAGAGGCCCAGCGCGAGCCGCGCGAGGGTCGACTTGCCCGAGCCGATCCGCCCGAGGATTCCCACCCGCTCGCCGGGCCGGATCGTCAGGTTGATCCCGCTCAGCGCATCCTCCTTGGCACCCGGATAGCGGAAGGTGACGTTGCGAAATTCGAGCAGCCCATCGATCCGCGCGGGCTTGAGCAGGTGGCGGTTCTCGCCCTCGCTCTCCTGCTCCATGAACGGGCGCAGCGTGCGGAACGCGGTCTTGGTGGCGCTGAGCCGCGACAAAAGCTGCGCGATCTGCGCCAGCGGCGCGACCGCGCGGCTGCTGAGCATCGAGCAGGCGATCAGCCCGCCCATCGTCAGGCTGCGATTCTCGATCATGAACACGCCGACGACGATCGTGCCGATATAGGCGATGGTCTGGGCGCTGTTCGCCACGTTCATGCTGATCGTGCCGAGCAGCCGCTGGCGCAGCGACATGTGCGAATAATCGTCGATCGCGCTCAACCAGCGGCGCTTGAGCAGCGCATCGGCACCCGTCGCCTTGACCGTTTCGATCCCGCCGATCGTCTCGGTGAGCACGCCCTGCTTGGTGAGGCCCTGGTTCATCGCATCGGCGGCGAGCTTGTCCATCGCCGGGAAGGTCAGCACGCCCGACAGCACGACGAGCGGCAGCATCGCCAGCGGCACCATCACGGCCCAGCCGCCGATCAGCGCGATGACGATGAGCGTGAGCAGGATGAACGGCACGTCGATCAGCGCGACGATCGTGGCGGAGGCGAAGAAATCGCGGAGCGTCTCGAGCTCGCGCATCGTCCCCGCCATCGCCCCGGTCGACCCGCGGCGCGACGCCATGCGCATCCCGATCAGCCGATCGAAGCCGACCTCGCCGATCGAGCGATCGACATTCACCCCGGCGACGTCGACGAAATAGGCGCGCAGCGAGCGCAGCAGAAAATCGAAGATGATGATCATGCCGATGCCGATCGCCAGCCCGACCAGCGACGCGGTGGCGTTGTTGGGCAGCACGCTATCGTAGATCGTCATCGTGAAGATCGGCGTGACCAGCCCGAACAGATTGATCAGGATCGCGGTGAAGCCGACCTTCACATAGCTGCTGCGATTTTCGAGCATCGGCTGAACCAGCCACGGCGCGAACGGCTTGCTGGAAGCGGAAAACATGGAATGCTCGGTCATGACTTAGTCCCGGACGATATATTTGGGGATCGCCAGCGCATCGAGAAGGCGGCCGGTGCGCGAGAGGAGCACGTAGCGCGCGGCATCGCGCTGGGCCAAGGCCTGCACATAGCTGATCGCCGCGGCATAGAAAGTATCGCTGGCATTGAGCACATCGAAGATCGTCCCGCGCGAGAAGCGGAAGCGCTCGACGGTGGCGTCGCGGGTGATCCGGGTCGCGGCATAAGAGGCCTTCATCGCCTCCAGCTGGCGATCGAGCGCCTCGAGATCGCTGAACGCGACCGCGGCATCGCGCCGGCCCTCCTCGGAGATGCGCGTCGTCCGCGCGGCGATCGCGCTGGCATGCGCGGCGGCGCCCTTGGCGCGCTGCGGCAGGCCGCCGAAGAAGCGCTGGCGCAGCGTGATCCGCGCGACGACGTCATAATCGCGCGGCGATTCGAGCAGGCCATAGCGCCCGGCGTTGATCGAGGCGCCGACCGTGGGAAACAGATCGCGCTCCGCGGCGCGCGCATCGCGGCGGGCGGCAACCTCCTGCTCGCGCGCGGCACGCGCCGCGGGAGTCGTGTCGGCCGCGGTCCGCGCTTCCTCGATCGTCTCGGGCGGGGTGCCGAGCTCGGGCGCGCGCATCAGCCCAAGCGGGGGCGGCGCGCCGGTGAGCTCGCGGAAGCGGGCCTCGGCCGAGCTCAGTTGCTGCGCATAGCGGGCGCTGCGGATATCGAGCTGCGCGAGCGCATTCTCGATCAGCGCGGCATCGCTCTGCGCCGAGACGCCGCCGGCGATCCGCTTGCGCACGCCTTCGCGATTCTTGAGCGAATCCTGCTGATAGGCGCTGGTGAGCGCCATGATCGTGCGGAGCGAATAGACGTCGTACCAGGCGGCGATCGTGTTGAGCGCGACCTGATCGGCGGCATTGTCCACCCCCAGCGCGGCGGCGCGCAGCCGGGCGCCGGCGGCATCGATGCGCGCATTGGTGGCGCCGAAATCGGTGATGAGCTGGTTCACCACGGCCAGTTCGTCGAAGCGGCGGTTGGCGCGGGTCCGCTCGACGATATTGTCGACCGAATCGCCCGAGAACTGGCGACCGAGCACCTGGAAGCCGACGATGTTGAGCTCGCCCGAGGGCGCCTTGGCAGCCTCCTGCTGATACAGCGCATAGCGCGCTTCCTCGGCATAGCCGCTGGTCTCGTCGAGCCCCGGATGGCGCACGACCGCGGCCTGGACGAGCGCCCGGAAGCCATCCGCCGGGGCCGAGACCAGCACGCTGGCGAGCAGCGGATCGTCGGCCGGATCGAGATCGAGCGGGCGCGCGGCCGGGCCGGGCAGCCGCACATCCTGCGGTCCTTCGGAGACCGGCAGCGGCGGCGGCCCTGCGACCGGCACCGCGACGCGGGCGGCGGGATCGATCACCGGCGCCTGGGGCGGACGGACATCGACATTGACCGGGGGAACGACCGTGGAGGTGAACGGCGCGGGCGCCGGATTCTCGGCGGAGGAAGGCGGGCTGATCGAGACGGGGGGAGTCGATTGCGCCGCGGCGGGCGGCGAGCCGACCAGGGGAAGCGCCAGCGATATCAGAAGGGGCGAGGCCCGGCGGCCTGCACGGCGGCGAGGCAGCGAATATGTACGCATCCGAAAATGAGTTCCTTCTGCACGCAAGAACCCGGCGTGCCGCCCCGAGGGTAAGGCGCCCTTAACCGATGTGGAACCCGCTGTCCACGGGCCGCCCCGCGCAGGCCGGGCGACCTGCGGCAGGCAAAAAAAGAGGGCCCCCGCGAACGGGGGCCCTCCAGGGAGTTTGGTATTCAATGCAGCTTACGCTGCGGTCGGCAGCGTCGTGGTCGGCGTGATCACGAAGTCCGTCGCTGCGAGCGTCGTGCCCGGATTGACCTGGGCGAAGAGAACCGCCGCAGTCGCACCAGCACCGTCCGAGTCGAAGAACACGCGGCCAGTTGCCTGATCGTACAGGATGGTAGCCTGGCTGCCGCTGGCAACCGTGCCGTTCTGGAACTCGGCGCCTTCAACGGTCGGACCGAAAGCGGTCGCCCCGCCAGTAGCCGCGAACGAAGTCTCCGAGAGGGAGATCTTGTCACCCTGCGCCGAGCTGAAGTCCGCGATCGTGTCGGCATTTGCGAGCGCGATGGTTCCGCCGAAGTGGAACGTGTCCGCCCCACCGAGACCGGTGAGATAGTCACGACCATCTGCACCAACCAGCACGTTGTTGCCGTTCGAGCCCGAGATCACGTTGTCGAGCGCGTTACCGACCAGCGTCAGCGTCGTGACATTGGCCTGATCAGCTGCGACCAGGTTCTCGACGTTGGTGCCCAGCACGAAGCTCGCGCTGGTGTAGACCGTGTCGTTACCTGCGCCTGCACCCTCGGTGACAACATCACCGGTAGCTGCGGCAGTCGTCGAGCCCTGGTAGTTCGAGTTGAAGACACGATAGGTGTCGTCACCCGCGCCGCCAACCAGCGTGTCACCCTTGCCCGCGCCGTCGAGACCGCCGCCGCCGTTCAGGATGTTGTTGCCCACGTTGCCATTGAGAGTCTGCACGCCGCTATTGCCGACGAGGTAGACGTCGCCGCTTGAGCCCGTAGCATTCACCGTAGCGACAGTCGCCGCGTTGGTGAGGGCGAAGCCGCCCGTCGTGCCGGTATAGTTCACGACGTTCGCGCCGACCGTATCCTGGATCACCACACCGTCGCTGCCGGCCGAGATGAAGTAGGTGTCGTTGCCGCCACCGCCGACCAGAAGATCGGCGCCGCCGCCGCCCCGGATCGTCTCATCGGCAACCGAGCCGTTGATGACCTGGGCATATTTGCTGCCGGTGATATCGATCACGCCATTGCTGAGGTTGATCGTGTCAACTTCGGAGTCGGCGTTGAGGACATAAGTCGTACCTGCCGCGAGGCCGGTGGCATCCTTAAAGCCAGCTGCAAAGTTCAGCGTGTCGAACAGGCCGCCACCGGAAGCCTCGATGACCACGTCGTTGGCCTGACGGACCGTGTAGGTGTCGTCTCCGCTAAGACCGATCAGCGTATCGCCCTTGCCGGCGTCCGCACCGGTGTTCAGAACACCGTCGAGCGTATTCTTGCCGAAGTTGCCGATCAGCGTGTTGGCATTCGCAGCACCGGTCAGATCGATTGCCGTGGTAGCGCCCTGGTCGGACGTCGAAAGCGTCTCAACGCCGCCACCAAGACCGCCGCCGAGAACCGTCCCGAGCGAGTAGGTCACGCTCGTGAAGATCGTGTCGTTCGCGCCGCCGGCATCCTTGGTGTTGTCGACAACGCCCGCTGTGCTGAACTGACCTTCCGAAACGATGTCGGTGGTCGCGTAGACACGATAGGTGTCGCTGCCTGCACCGCCGTACAGCGTGTCGGCATTGGTGGTGGCACCGCGATCCCCATTGAGGATGTCGTTGCCGCCGGCGCCGAAGATCGACTGCGACGCGTCGTTGCCGACCAGATAAACGCCATTCGAGGTGCCGTTATACGCGAGACGAGCACCTACCACGCCAGTGGTATCTGCTACCGCCATCGTCTCGATAAGCTGACCGTCCGCCAGGTTGAAGCCGCCGGTCTTGCCCTCGTAGAGCAGCACGTCGTTAGCGCTGGTGCCCGCCTTGCTGGTCTCGGTAACGGTCTCGCCGTCGACATCGACAACGAAGGCGTCGTTACCCGCATGACCGACGAGCGTGTCGATGCCTGCACCGCCGCTCAGCGTTGCCGCGGTCCCAGCAGCCAGGCCGGCTGCGGTCACAACCTGACCCTGGTTGTTGCCGGTGACGTTGTTCGTAGTGTCGGTCGCCTGAACGACTTCGATCGACGTATCTGCCATCGCCTTATTGCCGGCGGTGGTCAGGTTATAGGTGCCCAGGCCGGTGATGAAGGTCACCGTATCGAACCCACCGGTTTCCTGACTGATCACATCGAGCGTGTCACCGATCAGATAGGTGTCGTTGCCGTCGAGACCGATCAGCGTATCGACACCGCCGCCACCGTCAAGGGTGTTGGTGCCCATGTTGCCGACGACGCTCTGGCTGTCGGAACCGCCGGTGAGATAGATGCTCTCGGTGCCGCTCTGGTTCGATGCCGAAAGGCTATCAATGCCGGTCGTGCCGTTCGTCAGCAGCGAGTAGGTCGGAACTGCCTGACCCTGCTGGCCAAGATCGAACGCAGACACATAAACCGTGTCGATGCCCTTGGTGTCGCTGACGATGAAGTCGTTCGGGTTGCGGATGACATAGGTGTCGTTGCCGTCGAAGCCCTGGAGCGTATCGCCCTTGGTCGCATCGGTGTTGCGGCCGCCGTCGATAACGTTCTGACCGGCGTTGCCGTTGATGACAATGGCGAGATTGTTGCCGGTGAGATTGACGCCGACCGTCCCGGTCGAGTCCGCACCGGTGAATGCCTTGCCCGCGACCGGAGCCGGACCATACGACAGCGAGTCGACGCTGACATTTGCCAGGAGCGTGTAGCTGCTCGAAGAGATGACGGCGTCGGTCGTGCCGCCCGCGCCCGCTTCAGTGATCACATCGCCATCGCCATCGACATAATAGGTGTCGTTGCCTGCGCCGCCGACCAGAATGTCGCTGCCGGTGCCGCCGTCGAGCAGATCGTCGCCGTTGCCGCCCTCGATCGAGTCAGTGCCAGCCAGACCGTGCAGGCTGTCATTGCCGTCGTTGCCGAGGATCGTGTCGTCGGTCGCCGAACCGTCGATAGTGTCGTTGCCACCAGTACCTACATAAATAGCCATTTTGACCAAACTCCCTTGATGCCTTGCAGCCTAAACGAAAAAAGAGAACCGAGGGCGACGAACCTCGCCGCGGCTCTTAGGGGGTACGCCTATCGAATCGCCCATGCGATCTGAACGGAATACGCCGAAACGGTACGTCAAGGATGACGATCGCGCCACAAACTTGTCCCCCCGGGTAATCTTCTCCCTGAATTAAACCCGCTGGTGCTCTATCTCAGAGACAAGTTGATAGCAACCTTTTCCGCATGGCCCGATTGCATGATGCCGTTGCCTATCCGTGCCGACCGGCGGGCCGGCAAATTCGCATATTATACCTTCCCCTCATATCCTTAGTGTCGCAGCCCCGGGCGCGGCTGTTATTCGTTATCCACAAGCGACCCACTCGACCTGGGTTGGGACGATTGCTAGGCATCGCGCCCATGAGCTATAGCAAGTCCACTGCGCGCGCCCGCCCGGAGCCAACCCCAGCCGATCGCGCCAGCCGTCGCGCATTCTGGGTCCTGTCCGCGATGCTGGTCCTCGCGGCGCTCTTTGGCGGCGCCTCGCGCGCGGACGAGTCCGCGCAGGCAGTGGTGCGCGCCGGCATGGCGGCCTTGCTGGCGGTGCTGGTATTGGTTGGCCGTCCCGCCGAATGGCGCTCGCTGCGGCTGCCGCTTTTGTTCGTGGCCGTCCTGGCGCTCGTCATGGCGGCGATGCTCGTTCCCCTGCCGCCGCAGATGTGGACGGCGCTGCCGGGGCGGGCGCTGTTCGCGCAGGCGGCGCCGCTCGCAGGGCTGCCCCAGCCGTGGCGCCCGCTCGCAATCGCGCCGCCGCTGGGATATAACGCCTTGTTCGCGCTGATCCCGCCCGCCGCGGTCCTGATCGGGCTGGTCTTCCTGACCCCTGCCGATCGCCTCCGGCTTGCCGGGCCCGTGCTCGGACTGATCGTGGCCAGCGCGGTTCTTGGCGTCGCGCAAGTGAGCGGGGGCGCGGACAGCGCGCTGCGCTGGTATGCGGTGACCAACCGCGAATCCGGCGTGGGCTTCTTCGCCAATCGCAACCATCAGGCGCTCTTCCTGGCTGCCGGCTTCCCGATCCTGGCGCTGTGGGCCGGAAGCGGTGCGGATCGCTGGCTGACGCGCGAGCTGCGTGTCTGGCTGGCGGGCGGGTTCGGGCTGCTGCTGGTCGTGGCGCTGCTGACCACGGGATCGCGCGCCGGGCTGATCGTGGGAGCGATCGCGCTGGTTGGCACGATAGCCCTCCACGGCGCCGCGCTGCTCGCGATCCTGCGACGGATGGCGCCGCGGCTGCGCTGGATGGTCTTGGGCGGCGCCGTCGCCGGCGTCGTCGCGCTGACGGCCGTCGCGCTGGCGTCTCCGCAGGCGCGCTCGATCGTGCGGCTGTTTACCCTGAACATCGCCGACGACACGCGGGTGAAGGCATTGCCGACGCTGCAGCGGGTGTTCGGAACCTATTTCCCGTCGGGCACCGGCTTCGGCGGGTTCGAGCCGGCGTTCCGCGCCGCCGAGCCGGACGAGCTCCTAAGACTGACCTATCTGAACGAGGCGCATAACGATTATCTACAGCTGGCGATCGAGGGCGGTGCGGTGGGGCTCGCGCTGCTGGCGGCATTCATCGTCTGGTGGGGTATCGGCGCAGTGGCCGCGCTCCGCATGCGGGCGGGGCACGCGGCGATTGCGGAAGAGGCCATCGCTGCAGCGCGTGCAGGCGCCCTGGTCATCCTCCTCGTAATGGTGGCAAGTGCGGCCGACTATCCGATCCGGACGCCACTGATGATGGTGCTGACGGTAATCGCGGCGGCCTGGACGGTCCTGCCAAGGGCCTCCGTCGACACCGGAGTACCGCTTTACGACAGATGATCTTCTACGTATAGCGCGGCTAAGTTGCGATAGGGAAACTTCTAAATCAATGCGTTGTTTGGCTGCCGCGCTCGCGAGTGCGCTGATTCTCTCGGGATGCGCGGGTCCCCGCGTCTTGCCTGGCCCCGGCCTTCAGGTGGTTCGGACCGATGCGCTCCCGGTTCCAACGCGCGCTGACCTGGTCGCCGAGGATCGCGAGAGCCTGATCGGCCCCCTCGATACGATCGGGATCGATGTCTATGGCGTCAATGACCTTAGCCTGGAAACCCAGGTGGACCCAAGCGGCCGCATCTCGATGCCTCTGGTTGGTCTGATCGACGTGCGCGGCAAGACTTCGGTCGAAGTCGCGCAATATATCGAGTCGGCGTTGCTCAAATATATTCGCAAGCCGCAAGTCGCGGTAAATATCCGCAACTCGGTGAGTCAGGTCGTCACGGTGGACGGTTCGGTGGTCGAGCCGGGCCTCTATCCCGTCACTAACCAGATGACGCTGGTTCGCGCGATCGCCTCGGCGAAGGGCCTTTCCCAATTCGGCAAGGAGGAAGAGGTGGTGGTGCTACGCACCGTAAACGGCCAGCGTATGGCCGGCCTCTACAACCTCGGAGCGATCCGTCGCGGGGTGTATGCTGATCCTGCCATTTATGCGAATGACGTGGTGGTCGTCGGGGACTCGGCGTCGCGGCGCCTGTTCAGCAGTTTCATATCGCTGGCGCCGATCTTGACTGCACCGCTCGTCATCTTGCTTCAGAATTGAGTATTCAACGACCATGAACGACGTGAGCTTTGGTCCGGTTAAAAGATTCCGTGCAAGCGGATTGAATTCGGTTCCCGGCGAAGGGCATGAGCCCGAGCAGACGCCGTTTCTGCGCTATTACGGCCTGCTATTCTGGCGTTGGCGGCGAGTTCTGATCGGAATTATCGTCGGCTTCATGCTGCTGGGCCTTGTCGTCACGCTTCTGATGACTCCGCAGTATACGGCGACCGCGACGATCGAGATCTCTCGCGATTCGGCGAAAATCGTGAGCATGCAGGGCGTGGAGCAGGGCGCCAGCGACGCCGACATGGAATTCTACCAGACGCAATACGGACTGCTGCGCGCGCAATCGCTTGCCGAGCGTGTGGCGGACCGTCTCAAGCTCGCGGACGATCCCGGTTTCTTCGAGCTTTTCGGAGCCGACAAGGATGGCAAGCTGTTCAGCAACGCTGGCGGCAAGGCGGTTCCCGTCGCCGGGCGTGACGCTCGGTTGCGCGCCGCCGGAGCGGTCTTGCTGAAGCACCTTCGCATTTCGCCTACGCGGCAATCGCGCTTGGTGGATATCAGCTTCACCAGCCCGAGTGCCGCGCTGTCGCAGCGCGTGGCCAACGCCTGGGGGCAGAATTTCATCCAGGCAAATCTTGAACGTCGTTTCGACGCAAGTTCATATGCGCGCACCTTCCTGGAGAACCGGCTTGGTACCCTTCGCGTCAAGCTGAACGAGTCAGAGCGCGAACTTCAGAGCTATGCACAAGCGCAGCGGATCATCACGCTTCCCGGCGCCGGCAAGGACGGTTCCGAGCAATCGACCATCGCGTTCGACCTCGTCTCGCTAAACAGTGCCCTCACACAGGCGACTGCCGAGCGGATCGGGGCTCAGGCGCGGTTGGCCGCACTCGCCGGACGATCGAGCGAAGCGACCGAGGCCCTGACCAACAACGCCCTCAATCAGCTACGCGCCAAGCGCGCAGAGTTGGCCGCTGAGTATCAGCGTCTGCTGACACAGTTTCAGCCGGAATATCCGCAAGCGCAGGCGCAGGCCCGGCAGCTCCGGCAGCTCGACGCGAGCATCGCGCGCGAGGAGGCACGCGTCGGCGGCTCCGTTCAGGCGACGTATCGAGCGGCCGCGGAACGCGAGAAGGGGCTCCAGGAAAAAGTCAGCGCGCTCGAGGGCCAATTCCTGGACCAGCGCCGCCGCAGCATTCAGTATCGTGTGCTGCAACGCGAGGTGGATACCAACCGTCAGCTGTATGACGCGCTACTCCAGCGCTACAAGGAAATCGGCATCGCCGGAGGCGTCGGCACCAACAACGTCGCGATCGTTGATTTGGCTGGCCTGCCCTTCAGGCCGTCGAGCCCGCGACTGCTGCTTAACTTGCTGCTAGCGCTGCTCGCGGGCCTGGCCATCGGCACGGTCGTTGCATTCCTCCTCGATCAGAGCGACGAATCACTTGCTGACCCTGGCGAGGCGGAGCGGCTCATAGGCGTGCCGCTCCTTGGCAGCGTTCCGCGGGTGGAAGGTATTGAGCCGAGCGAGGCGCTTCTCGATCGCAAATCGGTGCTGGTAGACGCATATCTTGCGGTCCAGACGAGCCTGCAATTCTCCACCGAAGACGGCGTGCCCGCGTCGCTCGCCGTGACGAGCACCCGTCCGGGCGAAGGCAAGTCAACGACCGCACTTGCGCTCGCGACGTTGCTCGCACGCTCGGGCCGCAAGGTCGTGCTCGTCGACGGCGATATGCGTTCTCCTTCGGTCCATCACCTGATCGGCACCGGCCACGAGCGCGGCCTGAGCAATTATCTGTCTGGCAATGCTACGGCCGCCGAACTCCTCATATCGGTGCCGAAGTTCGGGTTCTCGGCAATCACAGCGGGCCCGATCCCGCCCAACGCGGCAGAGCTTCTCACCGGTACTCGTCTGGCTAAGCTGATCGAGGAACTCCGCAAGAGCTTCGATCATGTGGTGATCGACGCCCCGCCGGTAATGGGGTTGGCCGACGTTCCGTTGATTGCAGGCAATGTGGATGGCGTGATTTATGCGATCGAATCTCATGGCATTCGCCTGACCTTGGTGCGGACGGCGCTTCAGCGTCTGTCTGGCTCCGCGTCGCGGATCCTGGGTGCCGTCGTCACCAAGTTCGAGCCGAAGCGTGCGAACAAGGGATATGGTTATACCTATGGCTATGATTATGGCCAGGAACCGCAGCGAGGCCGTTCGAAGCGGTGAGATTTGAAAGAAGCCTCGTCGCTCGGGGGGGGATCGCGCTTGCCGCGCTTGCAGCCGCGATAGTAGCTGGTCCGGCAAGCCTATCACTGGCCTGGGCCCAGAAGCGACCGGCCGAAGCACTTCGGCTCGACCCGCGGCAGCCAGCGGCTTTAGCGCTCTCCGCGTATTCCGCGCTGTCGGACTCGGCGACCAAAGCCTCTTCACCGGCCACGAAGCGCGCCGAACGTGACGCGCTGAAGGCGCTATCGAGCGATCCGACAAATGTCACCGCGATCTCCAGCCTGGCGCTGGTCCGAGAACTTGACGGGCACCCTCGTGCCGCCGCCGGACTGATGCGCTATGCGGAGCGTCTGTCTCGCCGCGATCTCATCACGCAATTGTGGTGGATCGAGTATCTGTCGAGACAAGGCGATATCCCCGGCACGCTCAAGCACTATGACGTTGCGCTGCGGACTTCCAATCGCGCGCCATCGATCCTTTTTCCTATTCTCGTCACTGCGAGCGCGGATCCGGAGATAGGCTCGCCCCTCGCCGCTCTGGTCGCGCAGCGGCCAGTGTGGGCCGAGCAATTTGTGCAGCAGCTTGCGCAGAGCAGCCCCGATCCAGCGCCGGCTGCGCATTTGCTCGGTCGGATGGCGTCCTTGGGAGCGCCGGCCTCCGATCGCGCGCTCGTCACGGTCATCGACCGTCTGATCCAGGTGGGCCGTGGGGAGGCAGCATGGGCGCTCTACGCACGCTATCGGCCCGAGGCCGCACAAAGCCGGATCCGAGACGAGGATTTTTCTGCCGCGCCTTCGGAACCGACCGCGTTCGACTGGCAGCTTAGCCAAGAGGGTTTATCGGCCAGTGCGGATCGGACCGGCCTCCGCATTGATGCGTCTCCCGGTGGAGGGGGCGTGGCGGCCCGCCAGCTGCTCCGGCTCGTCGGCGTCCAACGGTTGCGCCTTGAGTACACATCCGACAATGCAGGCAGCGGGGCGGCGATCCCGACTTTAACGCTACGCTGTGTTGCGACGGGCGCGTCGATTAGCCCAACCGGGGGGGGGAGTTCGAGCCCGGAAACCCTGGTCTTTGCAATCCCGAGATCCTGCCCTCTTCAGATTCTCGAAGTGGTGCTGCAAGCGGCGGATTCGCCCGGCGGGGCCAGTGCGTTAGTACGATCCGTCAGGCTAGTCGATTGACCACCGCAACGCTTCGTTGGTCATCGCAGACGGCTGGCCTTTATCTGCCCGAGACCTTATAGAGCCCGATGTTTCTGGCAGATGTGCGCGAGAGGATGCGGGTAGCGTGAGAATGGCGTTTGAACTTCTGGTCGGCACGGCATTCTTGCTGACGGCCACAGGCGCGTTCGCACAGAGCAACGATCATCGCTTGCGTCGCCCTGGCGAACGCGTAGCAGCGCAAGGTTCCGAGACCAAAACGGAGGCTCGCACCCGTGCAGCCAATCGTCGCGCGCTGGGTATGCGCTTGGACGCAGCGGCGACGGACGCATTTGGGCGACCCGCTTTGCGACCAGATCGGCGGCTTAATTCGCGGATCGGCAACCGCCTCGACACACGCGTCTCCCGTCGGATCGGGGGCGAGGGCGACTATGGAACGACCTACCAGACGTCTCCTGTCCGGCCGCGCTAGCCCAGTTCCGAACACGATGCTTGCTGACAGGGTAATGGATTCCGCGCGCGCGGAGGTTTGCCGTGTTACACTCGGTCCGAATGCCCAGACCAGGGACTGGATTTGCTTGTGGTGAAGGTGAACGCGCGCAAGTCATTTTGGTCCTGGTCGATCATTCAGTTGGGCGGCTGCTTGCTCCTTGCGGCAGTGTTGCCTTTTTTAATCCGGTCTCTGAGCATCGACGCGGATGCCATGGTCACGCTGCAACAGACGTTCGTCGGCTGCGTGCTGGCGATCCTAGTCAGCATATGGTTGCTTCGGAACGTCACGACGTACCCCGGGGTCGAAACGAGCTCCTATATCCTACCGTCGGTCACGATTTCATATTTCGCATTGCTGATGGTCTTCGTCTTTGGCCGTATCGAATATAATCGCCTGACCTTGCTTCTCGCGTTCGGCATAAGTTTGGTGTGGCTATTTTATGTCAACCTCCTGAGTCAGCGAGGCCAGATGCTCCGCGTCGGCCTTATTGACTTGTCGGAGGCGCTCCAGCCGCCTGAGCTTCCGTCGGTCGAGTGGGTCAAAGTCGCGGACAGCAAGTCTGGCTGGCGGGATTTGGATGCAGTCGCCATCGACTTGCGGACCGACGTTCCCGACGAGTGGGATCGGGCGCTGGCCAATATGGCCCTCGCAGGCGTGCCGGTCTTTCATTTGAAGCATCTCGTCGAATCTCTGACCGGCCGGGTCGAGCTGGAGCATCTCTCCGAAAACAGCTTCGGCTCCCTGATTCCGCTCTCGGCCTATCAGTCTATCAAATATTCGGTCGATTGGCTGGTGGCAGCGGTGGCAATCATTGTCCTCATCCCCGTTCTGGCGGCGATTGCGATCGCGGTGCGGCTATCCTCGCCGGGTCCGGTCATTTTTCGGCAAATGCGAATCGGATATCGCGGCGTACCCTTCACCGTCTTCAAGTTTCGAACAATGACGATCGCGTCGGAGGAGGCGGTCGATCGCGATGCGGCGATGACGCGCAACAATGACTCGCGCGTCACTGATCTCGGCCGCTTCCTCCGGCAGACACGGCTCGACGAGCTGCCGCAGATCCTCAATATCCTGCGGGGCGAAATGAGCTGGATCGGACCACGTCCCGAGGCCCAGGTGCTCTCGCGATGGTATGAGGACGAAATTCCCTTCTATCGCTACCGCCACATCGTCCGGCCCGGCATTACCGGTTGGGCACAGGTGTGCCAGGGGCATGTTGCCGAAGTGCACGAGGTCCGCAGCAAGCTCCATTACGACTTCTATTATATCAAGAACTTCTCTCCGTGGATCGACATCCTCATCGTGGCGCGGACGGTCCGCACCGTGCTGACAGGCTTTGGTTCACGGTGAGCGCCGCCACTCTCGTGCGTCACTGGAACTATGCACCGTCGCGCCCGCCCATGATTGTGCGTCTGTCACGATGGAAATCACGGCTCCTCGGCCGCGTGCCCCCTCCCCGCAGCGAGGCGATTCGCCCTGTGACGCCGAGGGGGCGCTGGAACGGACTTTTCCTGTACGCCCCGGAGGGCAGGCTGACCCCGGCACAGCTTTTTTCGCTGGATCGCCTGTCCGAACTCCCCGGGCGTTGCGCCGTTATTTGCGCGACTCCGCGTCCGCAAGCCGTGCCGCTCGCGCTGCTCGACAAGGCGGACGCACTATATTGGAAGGGGCTCGTGGGATTCGACTTCTCCGCCTATGCGCTTCTGCTCGATGAGATCGTGCTTAAGTCACCGGGCGCCGACGTCTATCTTCAGAATGACTCGGTGCTGGGGCCATTCGGCGATTTGGAGGTGCTGATCGCGTCGATGCCTTGGCGCGTCAGCGGCTTCATGGCGAGTTCCGGTGCCCAAAATCATCTCCAAAGCTATGCGCTATTCTTCCGACGGGTCGATCCGGCGCTGATGTCGGGCTTGTCCGCCATCTTCTCGAAGCGCTGGGCCTATGACCGGTATCGCGACGTCGTGAATCTGCAGGAGACCCGGATGGCGAGCGTCGCTGCGCGGCATGCGAGCGTCGGCGCCGCTTGGTATGCCCCGTGCGTGCATGAGGATGCGCCGTCGCTCAGCGCAATAATCCGGCACAAGTTCGGCATTGCCGACGCATCGCCGCGCCGCACGCGCGACCCCTCCTTGTGCGATGTCGAGGACTTGCTGGCGCAGGGCTTCCCGTTCCTCAAACGCTCGCTGTTCACGCGCAATGTCGACCTCAACCCGCGCGCGCCGCTCGACGCATTTTTGGCGCAGCAAGGGCATCCACCGATGGACGCCACGTGATGGCGGGCACCGTCGACATCGTCATCGTCAACTGGAATGCGGGTGTGCTGCTCGCGGCATGCCTGGATTCGCTTGCCGCCGCGGATCGATCGGTGATCGCCCGGATAGTGGTCGTCGACAATGGCTCGATCGACGGATCGGCCGATCTGGAGATGCCCGGCCTACCCCTGCAGATCATCCGGACAGGCGAAAATCTCGGCTTTGGCCGCGCGTGCAATTTGGGAGCTGCGCAGGGCGACTCCGACTATATCCTATTGCTCAACCCCGATACCGAAGTCGATCGCGACGCGATTTCCACGGCGGCCGCCTATCTCGACGATCCGCGGCACGCGGATATCGGCGTCGTCGGCATTCGCCTGGTCGACCGACAGGGTATGGCGCAGCGGCATTGCGCACGCTTTCCGACTCCCCGCACCTTCCTCGCCGAATCGTTGGGGCTCACCCATCTCTTTCCGCAACGGTTCAAACCGATGCTGATGCTAGATTTCGACCATCTGAAAACGCGGGACGTCGATCATGTGATGGGCGCCTTCTACTGCATCCGCCGAAGCCTGTTCGAAACGCTTGGCGGGTTTGATCCGGCCTATTTCGTCTATCTCGAGGATCTCGACTTGTCGCGCCGTGTGACTCGAACTGGCGCGCGCATCCGCTATTTGGCGCAACCCCGAGCCTTTCATCACCAGGGCGGAACGTCGGAACAGATCAAGGCGCGACGTCTCCATTATTCGCTCGCCGGCAAGCTCACTTATGCACGCAAGCATTTCGGACGAGGCGGCGCTGCCGCCGCCTGGATAGCTGTTCTGCTGATCGAGCCGTTCACGCGCAGCGGACTGGCGCTCAAGCGTAGATCGTTTGCGGAACTCAGGGAGACATGGCAGGGAATCCTCATGCTCTATCGCGCACTTCCCGCCCTGCTGCGGTCCAGCCGACCGACGCAGGCTGCACTGTGAACCCGGCAACGAATCTGCGATTCAACGCTCCGGAACCACGCCGGGGCGGAGGCTTCCTGGCGCTCGCGACACGCTGCTTTCTGATTCTGACCCTCCTTGTATGCGTAGTTGTCCCCCACTCGTTTCAAGTGCCCACCGCCGCGCTGCTGATCGTCACCGCAGGCTTCGCAATGCTCGGAATCCGTCAATCGGAATGGTTCGGAAGGATGTTGCTTCTATATTGCGCCGGCACTGCCATCACCGTCCTCTATCTGTTCATCGGCTATCTGAATGGTGCGCCGAACGATGCGATCATTCAGGTAACGCTAGTCTATATCGTCGCGCCAATCGTCTGGATCCTGATCGGTACTTCGGCAGCCCAGAGGTTCGGCGAAGACTGGATCGTATGGTGGCTGGTAATCCTGACTTGGCTGGCGCTGCTTAGTATCGTCCTGTTTTTCTTCGCGTTCCTCACGTTGGGCCCTTCCTCGGTACAATTTTTGACCGAGGACGCGAACGTCAATGTCAAAGGCGGATTCGCCGGGGCGACAATGCTTGTCTATGGCTCATTGATCTTCCTTGCGGGCGGCTTTTTCGCGTCTCCAAAGGTGCTACGGTGGCGCATCGCGGGTTTGGTGATGCCAGCGGCGCTGATCGTCGGGGCGATCACGTCAGGCCGCTCGGCCTATATCATCGCCATTCCGATCGGCTATGCTATAGGTATCGCGCTCCGCCCCGGCTTGTCGGAGGAGGCGCGGGCGCAAGGTGGCGGTATCGGCTTGCTGCCGACAATTGGCATGCTAATCGCCGGCATCGGCGGCGTGGTCGCGCTGAACTCTCTTTTTACGCAAATCGATCTCAACCTAATCGTCAACCTTTTCTGGGGCAAGCTCACGAGCGGCGGCGGCGATCTGCGGGTCGAGCAGGCGGACGCCTTGTGGGCCGGAATCGAACAATCCTATGGCCTGGGTATGGGCCACGGCGTTGGAGTTCGATACCTGCGCAGCGACGCATTTCCCTGGCGCTACGAATTGCTTCCACTCGCTTCGGTTCTTCGCGTCGGGATTGTTGGGACGATCATATATGCGCTCCCCTTCCTCGCTTATGCCGGGCTGCTGGTGCGTCGATTTACGGCGCAGAGCCTCTCGCTCGCAGATGTCTACATGGCCGGAGGATTGGTGGCGGCGCTCGTAGCGACCTTCACTAATCCGTACATGGAGTCGTTCATCTTTCAGTGGATGTATTTTCTTCCCGTCGTGGCGCTCGGCATGAGCAGCATGGACCGCAATCCGCTTTCGCCGGCTTCCAGACCGGCCGCGGCTGCAGCGGGCGGGGATCAGGGAGGGCACGTAACCGTGCATAGTGTCGCTTGAGCAGCAACGGATCGCCGATTTTTGTGACGGGCGCGGCAGGCTATATCGGCTCGCGTTTGGTGCATCGTCTGGTGAGGGACGGATACGCAGTGCGCGCGCTCGATCGCGCATCGGCACCCAACCTTCCCCGTGACGTTCAGTTCATCCAGGCGGACCTTCTCGATCCGGATGCCTATGTCGATGCGCTGCGTGGATGCCGCGCGATCTTCCATCTCGCCGCTGCGAAGGGCGATTGGGGCATCACCGATGAGGAATATGCGCGCGACAACGTCGATGCGACTGCGGCACTGATCGGCGCTGCCAAGGATGCCGGCGTCGACCATTGGCTCTTCTACAGCACCGTTTCCGTCCTCGGCCCCAGCGATAAGCCGCTACCGGAGGAGACGCCGCACGCCCCCGCAAATGCCTACGGCGCGACGAAGGCGCAATGCGAGGTGCTGTTCGACGAGCTTATCGAAAGGCGTCCGGAGACGCGCGTCCTGACCATCCGGCCGTCGGTGGTGTTCGGACCTGAAAACCCGTGGAACACCAATATCTATCGCCTGATCGATGCTGTCACCCGTCGCCGCTTCGTGATGATCGGCGACGGACACCAGATCAAGACGACATCGTTCATCGATAATCTTATCGACGCGACCATGCACCTCTATGATCGGTGGCGTAACGGGCCGATGGAGCCGCCCCAGGATATCTATCATTGCATCGACGAGCCGGTGATCAGCGTCGGGCAATTGGTCGCGCATATTCACCAGCAGCTGGGCGCGAAGGCCTCGCCGAAGCTGCCGCTCTGGCTTGCGGCACCCTTGGCCAGCGTCGGAGATGTCACGGCCAAGCTAACGGGCATCGATCTTCCGATCACGGGCGCGCGGGTGCGCAAGTTTTGCACGCCGACGCTGTTCAGCGCGGCCAAGCTTGCCTCGACGGGATTCAAACCACGCGTTTCGATCGAGCAGGGCGTTGATCAGACGATCGCGTGGCACCGCGAGATGCTGGAGAAGAAGGCGAGCTAGGTCTTCTTATCAACCTCTCCGGCGAGCAATGCGTCCAGCTTGCGGCGCGAGCCCCAGAAAGCCAGCGGCTCGTGCGACGGATAGGGATAGTGGCCAAGGTCAAGCGCAATATCAGTCCCGCGTTCCGCCAACCAGCCCTCGACTAAGCGCCGCACCGCGATCGGGTCGCCGCTGCAGACGTTGACGACCCCAGCGCCTCGCTTGAGCTGCGCCAGCCGAACCAAAATGTCCGCGACGTCGCCGATCGGCAGATAGTCGCGCAGCTGCTCGCCCAATGACATCGCGAAGCGCTTGTCCAGCCGCTCAATCGCAGCCATCAGCAGCGGATAGAGCGAGTTTGCCCCCTGGCCTTCGCCCCACATGTAGAAAAGCCGAGCCCAGGTCAGGTCGAAACGACGCTCTTGCCGGAGAATTTCGAGCTGGCCGAGCAGCGTCGTCTTGGCCAGCGCATAGGCATTTTCCGGCGCAGGCAGCAGGTCCTCGGTCAGCTCGCCGTTGCGCATGCCATATTCGTAGCAGGTGCCCGTCACCAGCACGCGAGCAGTGCCGGCGGCGGTCATCGCCTCGATGAAGCGATAATGTGCCGGCAGCTCGACCTCGAAATGATGCCGCGACAGATAATTGGGCAGCCCACCCCAAGCCAGGTGCACGAGCGTGTCCGGGCGACCGAGCCGCTCATACGCACCGTCGGCATCGTGCACATCGAGCGCTACGGCGCGAACATTCGGCCCCCAAGCCGCATCGCCTGCGCCGCCGCGCGACGTGGCGACGATCTCCCCAGTATCCTGCTTGGACAGCGCCGCGATGACGTGACGGCCGATAAAGCCACTCGCGCCAACGACGGCGATCGTCACGCGACGCTCAGCGACGGCACCGCCGTCACGATGCGACCGCCCCACTCCCGCACATATGCGAGCTGCCGATCCAGCTCGTCGCGCAGATTCCAGGGGAGGATCAGGACATAATCGGGTCGATCCCGGCGCAGACAGTCTTCGCCGACGATCGGGATCCGGCTGCCAGGCATATATTTGCCCGCCTTGGCCGGATTGCGATCGACGACATAGGGCAGGAGGAAGGGCCTTACCCCCGCGAAGTTCAGCAGGGTATTGCCCTTCGCAGCGGCGCCGTATGCGGCGATGGTCTTGCCCGCGCTGCGCGCCTCGGTGAGAAAGACCAGAAGGTCAGCGGCAATCGTCTCCGCTTGCGACTGCAGCTGGGTGTAATAATCGGGCGTCTCGACGCCCTTTTCGCGCTCGACCGCCAACAGCGCGCCCACGCTGGCTTCGATCGCACGCACGCCGCTGTCGCTGCGCTGGGCATAGACGCGCAGACTGCCGCCGTGCGTCGGGATCTGTTCGACGTCGAACACGGTCAGGCCGTTCGCCGCAAAGATGCGCCGCACCGTCGTCAGTGACAGATAGGAATAATGTTCGTGATAGATGGTGTCGAACTGCGCGCCGTCGATTAGCGAGAGCAGATGCGGAAATTCGAAAGTCGCTACGCCTGCCGGCTTCAGCAGCGTCGCGAATCCGGACACGAAATCGTTGATGTCGGGAACATGGGCGAGCACGTTATTCGCGGCCGTCAGATCGGCCGAGCGCCCCTCCGCCGCCAACTGCTCCGCCAGCGCCGTGCCGAAGAATTCCTCGAGAACCTCGATGCCCTTCTCCCGGGCCGCCACGGCGGTGCTGTGCGTCGGCTCCACGCCCAGCGTAGGGATCCCGCGGGCTTTTGCATATTGCAGCAGGTAGCCGTCATTCGACGCCACTTCGACGATCAGCGATTTCTCGCCGAGGTCAAAGCGTTCGGCCATTGCCTCCACATAGCGCCGCGAATGGTCGAGCCAGCTTTCGGAGACCGAGCTGAAATAGGCATAGTCCGCCGAGAAGAATTCGCTGCGATCGGCGAAATCCTCGGTCTGGACGAGCCAGCAGTTGGTGCAAGTCAGCACTCGCAGCGGATACCAGCGCTCCGGCGCGGACAGGGTCTCGGTCGTCACATAGGAATTGGACGGCGGAGATGTTCCAAGATCGATCAACTGTAGATCGACCGGGGCATGGCAATGTCGGCAGTTCACGAATCAATTCCTGGAAAATCGGCCGCGAGCGGCGCAAAGCCGCGGTCGCGATCGGACATGGTGAGGATGGGCAGCGGCCAGGTAATGCCGAGCGCCGGATCCAGCGCATTCACGCCGCCTTCGTGCTCGGCGTCATAGGCGGCCGTATGAAAATAGATCAACTCGCAATCATCCTCGAGCGTCTGGAAGCCATGCGCGAACCCCTTGGGGATCAGCATCGCGCGCCGATTCTCCGCCGACAGCGTCTCGCCATGCCAATGCCCAAGCGTCGTGGAGCCGCGTCGCAGGTCCAGCGCGACGTCGAAGACGCTCCCCCGGATCACCGAGACGAACTTGTCCTCGGCGGAGGGCGCGGTTTGATAATGCATGCCGCGCAGAGTGCCGCGCTGGCGCGTCAGCGTATGGTTGACGTCGACGATCCGGTCGGTGAAGCCCAGTTCCTCCCAAGCCTCGATGGAATAGAGCCGCGAGAGGAATCCGCGATCATCGCCGCGCTGCCGCCGCTCGACCACCGCTAGCGGCGGCAGGTTGGTCACGGTGATGAGGAACCGGCCATCGCGCGTCTCAGCCACGCGGCCCCCCATAGGCATCGATCTGGGCCAGGGTAACGTCGAGCACGTTCCGACCGTCGCGCCACGCACGATGCCATTCCACCGTGCGAGCGAGCGCCTCGTCCAGCGACCAGCGCGATTGCCAGCCCAGAAGCGCGCGGGCGCGTGAACTGTCGAGCTTGAGCAAGCCCGCCTCGTGCGCACTGTCGGCGCCGTCCTGTCGCCAGGTGTACCCGGGCAGAAGCGCCGCCAGCCGATCCTGGATATAGCCGACCGGCTGGTTATCGGTATCGGCCGGTCCGAAATTCCACGCGGCTACGGCCTCCGCGGGCCGGCTGACCAACGCCTCGGCCAACATGAGATAGCCGCACACCGGCTCCAGCACGTGCTGCCAGGGCCGCACCGCCCCCGGCCGCCGGATCAGCGTCGTGCGGCCGTCGTCCCAGGCCGCGATGCTGTCGGGTATCAGGCGGTCGAGCGCCCAGTCCCCGCCACCGATGACGTTCCCGGCTCGCGCCGTAGCGATGGCGACGTCGCATTCCCGTGCGAAGGACGAGCGATAGGCAGCGGTGACGATCTCGGCACAGGCCTTGCTCGCCGAATAGGGGTCATGCCCACCGAGCGGGTCGTTCTCGCGATAGCTCCACTGCCATTCGCGATTCTCATAGCATTTGTCGGTGGTGACGCTGACGATCGCGCGCAGGTCCGGCACCTGCCGCGCCGCCTCGAGCACGTTGACGGTCCCCATCACGTTCGTCTCGAACGTTTCGACCGGCTGTGCGTATGACAATCGGACGAGCGGCTGCGCCGCCATGTGGAGGATAATCTCGGGCGCGGCTTCGATCATCGCCGCGCGCAGCGTCGCGGCGTCGCGGATGTCGCCGACATGGTGCGCCTCAACGAGCGTCTCGACGCCCGCCGCGTCGAACATGTTCGGGTTCGTCGGCGGCGCGAGCGCATAGCCGGTGACCTGCGCACCCAAGCGGTGCAGCCAGATCGAGGTCCAGCTGCCCTTGAACCCGGTGTGTCCGGTTAGGAACACGCGCCGACCGTTCCAAAAGGATGCCGACGGCAAGCTCACCATATCTTCCAGGGGGCCTTGCCGGCTGCCCACATCGTTTCGAGCTGTTGCTTGTCGCGCAGCGTGTCCATGGGCTGCCAGAAACCATGATGCTGGAATGCCATCAGCTCGCCCGAAGTGGCCAGCGCGCGCAGTGGCTCCTGCTCCCACACCGTCGTGTCGTCTTCGATCAGCGACAGGACCTTGGGCGACAGCACGAAGAAGCCGCCGTTGATCATGCCGCCGTCGCCGCGCGGCTTTTCCAGGAAGTCGCGGACCTGGTCGCCCTGAATATCCACGGCACCGAAGCGCGCGGGCGGATAGGTGGTGGTAAGCGTCGCATTCTTGCCGTGGGCGCGGTGGAATGCCAGCGACGCGCTGATGTCGACATCGCCGACACCGTCGCCATAGGTCAGGAAGAAGGCTTCCTCGTCCCTCACATGCTCGGCCACCCGGAGCAGTCGGCCACCGGTCATCGACGCGTCGCCGGTGTCGACGAGCGTCACTGACCATTGTTCGGCACGGCGCTCGTGCACCGTCATGCTGTTGGTCCGCATGTCGAAGGTGACGTCCGACATGTGCAGGAAGTAGTTCGCGAAATACTCCTTGATCACATAGCCTTTGTATCCGCAGCAGATCACGAAGTCGTTCACGCCGTGCGCGGCATAGATCTTCATGATGTGCCACAGGATCGGGCGCCCGCCGATCTCGACCATCGGCTTGGGACGCACGGAGGTTTCCTCGGCGAACCGCGTTCCCAGACCTCCGGCAAGAATGACCGCCTTCAACACTCGCCCCTTTGTCACGTCGGCAGGGCCCATCCCGGCCCGGCCCTTGAGCGACCGGGCTCTAACCGAACATCGGAAAGCGCGAAAGTCGTTACATCGCCTGCCCGCCCCGGACAACCTCGGCGCCCGCGTCGGGGATGCGCTCGACATGGTCGATCAGGCTCGCGAGCGTCCTGTCGAACGCCTCGGGCGATCCCCTGCCCTCGACATAGACGAAGCCCGCGGCCTGTGCGTCCAACCATGCCGCGTCATCGCGGTACAATCGCGCGCACTGCGCTGCGAATGTCTCGGCATCGGTGCCGGTCGCTAGGGTAGTGGCGTCGGCACCGAGCTGGGCGGCGAGCAAGGGGGTGGCCACGCACGGGATTCCCTCCCCCATTGCCTCCAGAACCTTCAGCGGGATGCCGGCGGCATAGCGCGTCGGCGCGACGAACAGCCGGCATTGCTCATAGAGCGGCTGCAAATCCTCGACCACGCCGTGAAAAAGGATCCGGTCGGATGCAAGCGCGGCGAGCTCGGCCGCGTCGAGCCGGCCCGACACGTGAAGCTTATAGCTGGTGCCCAACATGCGATCGAGCTGAGGCATGACTTCAGTAATGAACCAGAGCAGTGAATCTACATTCGGCGAATGTGCAGCGAGCCCGGTCAAGCGCCCGACGAACAACAGGTCTTCCCGACCGGCCGGGCCCGGCACCGCCTCGCGAACGTCCACCGCATGCGGGAGCACGAATACCGGCACGTCAAGCACCGAGCGGATCAAGTCGGCGTCACCCTGGCCCACCGCGGTTACGGCCTGAGCAGTGCGAGCAAGGTCGAGCTCGGCGGCGAGCGCCGCCTGATATTGCGAGCCCGACCACGGCGTTCCCAGCAGCGCGAGGCGCCGCTGGTCGCGCGGCGCCAGAACCGCTTCGGCATCGTAGACGATCGGGACGTGCTGGCCGTTCGGTCGCCAGTGCGCGGCGAGCATCGCTGCCATTGGCGCGGGCCGGCTGATGAACAGGACATCGAACCGGCTACCTTCGCGCCATAACAAGCGACGCAATCCGTGCGCGCCTCTGCCTGGGTGGAAGCGCACTGCCCCGCCGAACGCAGCATCCATTCGGTCGCATTCCGATTGCGTCGCGGCCATCGGATAATGTTCCACCACGTTCCCCGCCGCGACCAGCGACCGGACGATGGCGAATGCGCGAGGATAGCCCGCACCGAACACGGGATCGGGCAGCAGATCGTCGACGATCAGGATATGCCGCCGTCCATCCTGCCGTGCGGCAGCGGATCGCGGGCGTCGAACTAGCCGCTCGACGAGAAATGCGATTTCCTGGAGCGCATAGCTGGACTGGGTTAACCACCGGCGCGCTTGACGTCGCAACGCCGTGCTCCAGCGCCCACGGGTCGCGGACTTGCGAAGCGGCGGGAACGATTCGGGCAATGGGATTTTCCTCTGCCGGGGAAAAAAGCTAGCGAACCGCGCTGGCGGCCAAGACAGGTCCTTCGGGACTTCACTTGACTTGTCAACGTTTCGAACGAAAGCGCTTGGGGAAAGCGGGGAACCAAGGAATAGCATGACCAAGACTGTCATTGTCACTGGCATCAGCGGCCAAGATGGCGCCTATCTTGCTGAGAACCTGCTGAATCGTGGCTACATCGTCTATGGCACGTATCGCCGGACCAGCTCGGTCAATTTCTGGCGCATCGACGAGCTTGGCATCAGCGAGCATCCCAATCTCAAGCTTGTCGAATATGATCTCACCGACATGGGATCTGCGATCCGCCTGATCGAAACGTCCGAGGCGACCGAGGTCTATAATCTCGCCGCGCAGAGCTTCGTCGGAGTATCGTTCGATCAGCCGATCGCGACCGGGATGATCACGGGAATGGGCGCCGCCTACCTTCTCGAGGCGATTCGCACCGTCAATCGCGACGTCCGCTTCTATCAAGCCTCGACGTCGGAAATGTTCGGCAAGGTGCAGACCGTTCCGCAGATCGAGCAAACGTCATTCTATCCGCGAAGCCCCTACGGTGTCGCCAAGCTCTATGCGCATTGGCTGACGGTCAACTATCGCGAAAGCTTCGGCATCTTCGGGGCGAGCGGCATCCTTTTCAACCACGAGTCACCGTTGCGTGGGCGTGAATTCGTGACGCGAAAGATTACCGATACCGTCGCCAAGATCGCGCTCGGCAGAGCCGATACGCTTGAGCTCGGCAACCTCAACGCCAAGCGCGACTGGGGCTTTGCGCGGGATTATGTCGAGGGCATGCGGCTGATGCTGCAGCATCACACGGCCGACACCTTCGTGCTGGCGACCAATCGTACCGAGACGGTGCGCTATTTCGTTGAACTGGCCTTCGGCGAAGTCGGCATTGCACTCGACTGGCGCGGACAGGACGAAGAAGAGGTCGGCGTCGATCGTCAGACGGGCAAGACCCTCGTCAGGGTCAACCCGGCTTTCTATCGCCCCGCCGAAGTGGATGAACTGATCGGCGATCCCGCCAAGGCGACGCGGGAACTGGGCTGGGAGCCCACCGTGAAGCTCGAGGAGCTCGCCCGCATCATGGTCGAAGCCGATATGCGCCGGAACCGCGCGGGCTGGTCGTTCTAATGCGTGTCGCGCTCACCGGAGCCAATGGCTTCACCGGGCGCTACGTCGCGCAGGCACTGGCCGAGGCCGGAGCCAAATGTGTCCCGCTCGATGCGGAGCTTACGGACAAAGCGGCAATCGACCGGGCGGTGGCGGAGACCGATTTCGATAGCCTGATCCATCTGGCCGCGCTGGCTTTCGTGGCCGCGGAAGATTGGGAGGGCTTTTACACGGTAAACCAGCTCGGCACGTTTCACTTGCTCGATGCCGTCGCGCGCAAGCGCCCGGGCGCACGGTGTATCCTGGCTAGCAGTGCGCAGGTCTATGGTCCCGGCGTTGAGGGGTTGATCGCGGAAACCGCGCCGACTCATCCGGCCAATCATTATGCGGTCAGCAAGTTGTCGATGGAGCTCGGCGCGGCACAATGGCGCGACCGGCTCGACATCGTCGTCACGCGGCCGTTCAATTACACGGGCGTCGGCCAAGAGCCGCAGTATCTGATCCCGAAGATCGTCGACCATTTTCGCCGTCGCGCTGCGGTGATCGAGCTCGGCAACACCTGGGTGAAACGCGAGTTCGGTGACGTGCGTTCGGTCGCGCGTGCCTATGCCGGCATCGCGCTGGCTGAGAGTGTGCCGGCTTTGGTAAATATCGCGACAGCCGCCGTGCATTCGATCGACGAGGTGATCGGAACGCTGTCTGAAATCACCGGTCACGCCATCCAGGTACGCGTCAATCCTGCATTCGTTCGCACCAACGACGTAGCGGTGCTGGGCGGCGACCCCGCTCGGCTTCGCGCCGCTCTTCCCGAGTGGCGCCACCACAGCCTCGCCGAGACGCTGACCTGGATGTGCGACGAGCCCGAGCGCCACCAGCGAGCGTCACGTGATTCTGCATGAAGACGGCACATAACGTAGTCGCGAATGTCGGGGGCCGGCTCTGGACATTGCTGATGAACTTTGCGTTCATCCCCTTATATGTGCGCTTTATGGGCGTAGAGGCCTATGGCCTTGTCGGGTTCTTCGCGACGATGCTCGCGATTTTCAGCATCCTCGACATGGGGCTCAGCCTTGCGGTCAACCGCGAATTGGTTCGGCTTGATGCCGCGGGCGATATTGCGCGTTCCCGCAACCTTACGCGTACGCTGGAGCTGGTCTACTGGGTCGTCGGCGGCATTATCGCCCTCATGATCTATCTTGGCGCCGACTTCGTCACGCATCGCTGGCTCGAAGTGTCGCAACTCCCCGTCGAGACCGCCACGACGGCCGTACAGTTGATGGCCCTCGTGGCGCTGCTGCGTTGGCCAAGCGCGCTCTACATGGGCGTGCTAATGGGGCTGCGCGAGCATGTAGCCCTGAATCTGATCATGGCCGGCGTAGCTACCCTGGCGGGGGCCGGGGCGGTCCTCATCCTTTGGCAGGTCTCGCCGAGCGTGACAGCTTTTTTTGCTTGGCAGATCTTCGCCGCTGCAATCCAGGTCGCACTGCTGATATTCGTCACCTGGCGCAAGTTGCGGCTGCGTGGCCACCGCGCCGCGTTCGAGCTGTCCGCGCTCCGCGCGATCTACCGCTTCTCCGCGGGCATTTTCATCGTAACGATATTGTCGGTCATATTGATGCAGCTCGACAAGCTCGTGCTGAGCGCAACCTTATCGCTTACCGATTTCGGCTATTATACCTTGGCGTTCACGATCGGAAACGTGCTCGCAACCGTGGGCCTCGCCATCCATGGCGCGCTATTTCCTTCGCTTTCGCATGTGGTCGCGCTCGGCGACGAACGGGAGATCACCGCTTTCTATCACAAATGCTGTCAACTGATGGCCGCGGCGATCGTACCCGCAGGCGCAGTCCTGGCCTTATTCGCGCCGGAGCTGCTTCAGCTTTACCTCCACAATGCGGGAACGGCAGCGCGGATCACGCTCCTCGTCACGATCTTCGCCATTGCCAACACAATCTTCGCGATCATGATGATGCCGTACGCGCTCCAGCTCGCCTTTGGCTGGACTAGGCTCTCGATCTACAAGAACCTAATCGCGATCGCGATCTACATTCCGCTGCTGTTCGTCATGGTTCATTTTTTCGGTGCGATCGGCGCCGCTCTGGCATGGCTCATTCTTATGGCCGGCTATCTGCTGTTTGAGATCACGATTATGCACCGTCGCCTGCTGGCTGGCGAACGAGGGCGTTGGTATCTACAGGACGTCATGCTGCCTATCCTGCTGGGCGCAGGCATCGTCGGGGCCACGCGACTAGCCACGGGCGGCACGACCCCGCTCGTCGCAGTGGCCTTGGCTACGGTGGCCGGCGGCATTGCTACTTTAGCGATCGTATGGGCATCCGCCCCGCTGCGGGGATTCGCCTTGCAATTTCTTCGCAACTCACGATGGCGCGATGCCAGCCGCCAAAAGATGCTTTGATCCAAACCGCACGGAAAATCTGACATGCTCGATCCGATGGAACAGTCCCCCGCCAAATTCCTGTTCACCGCCCATGATAATCGGGGGAAGGCTGGCGATTTCGACTATTACGAGGCAAAGAACGGCCTGGTTTTCATCGATCGCATCCCGGAGGATCTCGGCCGTTATTATGAAGGCGGTTACGATCCTATTCCGAACGACGAAGCCGGGCTGGCACGGCTTTCCGGGGAGGACGCATACAAGATCGATGCCATCCGGCGACTGAAACCAGCGGGCCGCTACCTCGAGATTGGCCCCTGGATCGGCAAGGCGGCATACCAAGCGCACAAGGCTGGCTATCAGGTGTCGACGCTCGAGCAGAACCAGAGCTGCGTCGATCTTATGCGATTGGTCGGCATCGACGCGATCCAGACCGCCGATCCGGCAACCGCGCTACGCGGCTTGCGTACCGAAGGCCGGACGTTCGATGCGATCGCCCTGTGGCACAGCATCGAGCACCTTCCCCGCCCATGGGAAGTCTTGGCAGAAGCAATGGAGGCGCTGGCTCCCGGCGGCATCCTGCTGGTCTCGGCGCCCAACCCGCAAAGCGCGCAATTTCGTATCTTCGGCCAGCGCTGGTTCCATCTCGATGCGCCTCGCCATCTGTACCTGCTTCCGATCTCGGTCGTGAAATCGATCGGCGAGCGCCATGGCATGAAGATGCTGGAGGCCACGACCGACGATGTGCGCGGCGTCGTCGAGGACGATCATGCCTGGTGGTGGCAAGTACACCGCGTGTTGCGGCACATTCCGGTCGCTCGTCGCTTAGTGCCGCCCTTCCTCGCGCCGCGGCTCAAGAAGCGGTTTCGCCGGCCCGACGCACTGGATGGCGCGTCCTATACGGTCACGCTGCAGAAATCGGCCGCCTCATCGGCGCTCAGCGGCGCCGCTCACGCCACCTGAGGCGCGCGACCGCCGCAGCGTCGACGAGGCGTTCGATTGGGCGGATCCAGCGTGACCCACTCCGACTGATCCAGCCTTCCGGTGGTACGTCTGGCGAGAGAATGGCAAACTGCGCGTGCAATCGCGCCATCCTTTCGCGAGTCGCTGGCGTCAGGAGCGGGCGTACAACGGGCCGGCCAAGATGCGCGATTTCGCGGCCGATGAGGCAGCTCAGCGCATCGCGGCCCTGAACGCTGCGCACGAATTCCTCCATCTCGCTAGCGATCACCTCCACGAAGCGATCAAGCCCTTCGACATAAGCGTTCAGCGTGGCGCTCGACAGGCTGCTCGAGGTGCTGCCGGTATGCAGTCGATAGTGGCACAACACTGCGGGGGTCGCGGCTTTGCGGCCGAGCCGGCTGAGGCGGACGAACAGGATATGGTCCGCGTAGAGAAGCTTGGGAAAGTCCGGGAAGCCGCCAACCGCGCGATAGTCCCGGCCACGGAAGACATAGCCCGTGCCGTACGAATCACGAATCCCCCAGCAGAGCGCCGCGGCGAGTTCGCGCCAGGTCTCGCTCGCCGGCACCGGTTTGCACGCCCGGATGCGCTTCCCCACTGAATCGATGAGGTCGAACGCCGATTGGTAGAGGGTGGCATCGGGATTCGTCTCGGCGAGCCACCGCATCTCTGCGACGAAATCCGGGTTCAGGCGATCATCGTGCCCGATCGTGGTCACCAGTTGGTCGCGCACATCGTTGGCATCGAGCCAGTCGCGGATGCGCTGCCAGTTCTCTACGATGTCAAGCGATCGGTCGGCGGGGAGCAACTCGACACGTTCGTCGGCGAGCGAGCGGACGATCGACACAGTCGCGTCGGTGCTGCCATTTTCGAGCACGATCAGCCGCCAATCGGGATCGTTCTGATCGAGGACGCTGCGGATCGCCTCCTCGATATAGTCGGCGCCGTTCCGCACCGGCAAGAAGATCAGCATAGCCCCCGACACGATATTCCCCCAGGCGTTAGCGCCGGTCGAGCGCCTACCCCCGGTCGACAGGTCGGCACAAGAGCGTCAGAAGCCGAGCGCGGGTGCGGCCGGCGCGGAGGGAAGGCGTACGAGGTTGCTGGAAGCGCGCACCGTCGAGCGGTCCAAACGCGCATCGCGGAAGATGCTCACGGCCTCCTTGGTTCGTCCGCCGGGCGCCGAGAAGCGGTTCGCCGTCAATTCAATGTCGCGCATGTCGCCGTTCACGAAGGCGAGCGCGACGCCGAACTTGCCCGTTGCAAGGCCGCAATCGACAAAGCGATTGTCTACGAGCTTGAGCCCCCGCACCGACCGCACCCACAAGCCGTACCCGGCGCGGGCATAGCCGATCCGGGTAAAGCTGTTGTCTTCGAGCGTCACGTTCGCGCTTGCGGTCGTGTAGCCCAGCTCCGCCGCTTCCTCGCAGTCGGCGAAGCGGTTCGACGTCAGCGTGAGGCCGCGCATCCCGTGGAGGATGAAGGGCTTCGCGCAGTTACTGACGCTATTGTTCGCGATTTTCACGTCATAGGGCCGGTCGTTGGTCAGGGCCTCGTCCCCGCCGAAGCCATTGGCGGAAAAGCCTCCATGGCGCCCTTCGATCACGTTGCCGGTGATGGTGAAGCCCTGAATCGGCACCCGCACATACATGTTGGATAGAAGGGTCAGCGCCACAGCAAACCCGCCGCCGCCCTTAAAGTGATTGTCCCGTACCGTGACGTTGCGGATGATCGCGAAGGGCTCGTCGGGCTCGAAGTCGATCGATCCCGGCATGGGGGCGCCCGTCAGCGCGTTCATGGGATCTGCCTCGCTCACGCCGCCATCGCCGTTGCGAGTCGTGTTGAGAAAGCGCGATTTTTCGATCACCAGACCGTCGCAATCGAGCACCGAGATCGCGTTGCGATTGTTCGCATTGACGCCGTCGAACAGACAATCGGTGACCAGGACATTGCGATTGTGGCGCTCGTGCGCGCGGATCGTCGACGATCCGATATAGAGCCCGTCGCCCCGGAACCCCCGAAATGCCACGCGCTCGATCACTGCCCCGGAAACGCCGCTCAGCATGACAAGATAATTGAACTGGCTGAAACCGCGCTTCGCGACATCGTCTTCGAAGGTCAGGTCGCGAATGTGAATTCCGGTCAGATTCTTGCGCGTGTCCGCCGAGCCGCTGTCGGCGTGCAGGATGAAAGGCGCGGACCTCGCATATGAGCGGGAGAAGATCGTCCTCTCCATCCCGTCGCCGAAAAGCCTGAAGCCCGACGGCAACAGATCCTCGGCCGTCGTCGCGACGAGGTAGCGCCCGCCTGGTCCGCTTCCCCCGCCCGCGGGGGCGTGAATCGGGAGCCCACGTTCCGCTGCGCGGAACAGGCTCGCCGTGTCGTCGGGATCCCCGCTCCTGCGAAACGTCGGCAGCGAGATCGCGTCATCGGGATCCCGCGCGAACAATCGTGGCGCGACTCCGATCGCTACGCCGCCCCCGGCTGCCGCCGCCATCCCGAAAAGGAGGCCCCGCCGGCGCCGATCGATCGGAGGCAGGGATGCGGGTGAAGCCATGATCGGTGTCCTTCATTGCTGAATCGCTTCAAGCTTGGAATGTCGAAAGTGAACGCAGCATGATATAAAAGCGCTCCCGGGACACGCTGGATGAGTGCAGTTTCGTTCTGCTCTGATGCCGTTTTCGCACCCGCATACGGCAGTTTGGGCAGGAGCAGTCACGTGCGCCTGCGCAGGCAAGTGCATTTGCGCGGCTGCTCGGATAAAGCGGGCCGATATGATCGCGCCACGACCCGTTCGGGCCTGCAAATGATGAGGGATTAACAGTGAGCGTGCTTCTGTTGGAACTGAACGAGATCAACTTCGACGATGTGCGACGCTATGTCGCAATGGGCTTCTTGCCGACGCTGGGTGCGCTGATCGCGAAGCATGGGGTTTCAGAGACGACCTCCGAGCGCGAATATGACGAGCTTGAGCCGTGGATCCAGTGGGTGACCGCGCATTCGGGCCTGTCGCTCGCCGACCATGGCGTGTTCCGCCTCGGCGACATCCTAGCGCATGACGACATCGTCCAGATCTGGGAAGTGCTGGAGGCGCAGGGGCTCTCGGTCGGCGCGATCAGTCCGATGAACGCGTCGAACCGCTGCGTCGATCCCGCCTTTTTCGTGCCAGATCCCTGGACCGCGGCCAAGGTGTCGGGCCCTAACATGCTAAAGCGCCTCTACGCGCCGATCGCGCAGGCGGTGAATGACAACGCGACCGGCCGGATTACCGCGCGCTCGGCGGTGGACCTAATTCTAGGCCTCCTCGCCTATGCGCGCCCCGCCAATTATACGCGCTACGTGGCGCTGGTCGCGGCGGCCGCGAAAGGCGACAAATGGGCGAAGGCGATGTTCCTCGACACGCTGCTCGCCGACGTATTCATCCGGTCGGTCGCCAAGTCGCGGCCACAATTCGCGTCGCTGTTCCTCAACGCCGGCGCGCATATTCAGCATCACTATCTGTTTAATTCAAAAGTCTATGAGGGCGAGGGCCGCAACCCCGACTGGTATGTCGCCGCCGACCGCGATCCGGTCCTGGAAGTCTATTCGCTCTACGACCGCACTGTCGCGCAGATAATCGCCGCCTTTCCGCAATCGCGCATCCTGATGGCGACCGGACTGCACCAGAACCCGCACGGCACGACGACCTTCTATTGGCGGATCAGGGATCATGAGAGCTTCCTGAAGACGCATGACGTCCCGTTCGAGCGCGTCGAACCGCGCATGTCGCGCGATTTCCTGATCTATTGCCGCGACGCCGACGAGGCTTTGCGTGCCGAGGCTCGGCTTGCACAATGCGTGGGCGAATCGGGCGAGCGGCTGTTCAGCGTCGACAATCGCGGCGACAGCCTGTTCGTAATGCTCTCGTGGCCGCACGATATCCCCACGGACTTCACTTATCGCGTCGGCAACAGCTCTCGCGGCGGCCTTCGCGATTCAGTTAGTTTCGTCGCCATCAAGAACGGCGAACATGACGGGGTTGGCTATTTCATTGACACGGGTGTCGATGAAGCGAGCGAGCGCTTTGCGCTGGCGGATCTCCCACGCCGGATCGCAGAGGCATGTGGGGCCACATGGCATCCTCCCGGCGCGCCAGCCCAGGCCTGATTCGACGTAAAGTGGCGGATATCCTCGCCCGACTAGATCGTCGTCTAGGGCATCGCTGGAAAGGCAGGCCGCGTTGATCGCTGGTTTCGACGGCAATCGCGCCGGCGCGGGACCGTGGCCGAGCCGATCGACGGCGCGTCGCAGCCGCTTCAGATCGCGGTGGCAATCAAATGCTCGCGAAGCCAGGCGAGCCCGCGGTCCGTGGCGCGCGCGCTGTGGAACTGCATCATCTCGCGCATGACCGGAAGCGGGAACGGAGGCTCATGGACAGCAAGCGCGAGCTGCGGCGCCAGCTCGCGCGCGAGACGCTCATGCATCAGCGCGACGCGGGTGGTACCTGGCAACATCCAGGGGACCTGGGTGAAGGCCGCACAGATCACTTCGATCCGGCGTTGCTCGCTTTGGCCCCGCAGGAAATTGTCGATGAACGTCCCGTCGCGCGAAACGCTGACGACGACATGCCCGCTGTCGTAGAAAGTCTGGGCGTCGAGCGGCCGCTGCAGCGCCGGGTTGTTGGCACAGCCGACGACCACATGCCGTTCCTCGAACACAAGCTCACGCGGATGATCGGGGCTCAGGAACTGCTCGGGAGAGATGAGCAGATCGATCTCGCCATGATCGAGCTGCTCGAGGATATCCGATGTCGGCAACGTGATCTCGATCTGGACGTTGGGCGCCTCGCGCTGGAGCGACCGGAGCGCGGGGCCGATCAGAACCGTCGTGATATAATCGGACGCTACAATGCGGAAACGGCGGCGCGATTGCGCGGGTTCGAAGCGCATGCCGCTTGCCAGGATGCCGCGCAGGTTCATCACCGCCGCGGCGACATGCGGCGCGAGCGACAAGGCGCCGGGCGTCGGCACCATCCGCTTGCCATGCTGGACCAGGATTTCGTCGGAAAAGGCCTCCCGCAGCCGCTTCAGCGCCGCGCTCATCGCCGACTGGGTGAGATTCAGCCGCGCGGCGGCGCGCGTGACGCCCCGTTCCTCGATCAATACGTCGAAGGCGATCAGCAGGTTGAGATCGAATTGATCGAGCCGCATGCATCATTTCCATTTGTGAAGGATGAGCTGGATAACTCTCTATATTTGTTGAGACGTAATTTCCATCGTTCCCATCCCGCGGCCTCGGGCAGCTCCTGTCCCTTACGGAGAGGACAGACGGTCGAAGCGCCTTGGGCTAGCGCGGAACCAAACCCGGGAGAGACGTGAATGCTAGCCGATAACAAAGTCATCATCACCGTCGCCATCAACGGCGGCATGCAGCAGGATCGCGATGGCGCAGTCGTGCCGAAGCAGCCCGCCGAGATCGGCGAGGCGGCGGCGCGCTGCTACGAAGCCGGCGCATCGATGGTCCATTTCCATGCGCGGGGGCCCGATGGCGCCAATAGCGGCGACAAGGCGATCTATGCCGAGGCGATTCGCGAGATTCGCGCGCGCTCGCCGATCCTCGTCCAGACGACCAACGGCATCGGCGTGCGCCGCGATCCGGCGACGGGCCAGCTACACTGGCCGTCGGACGAAGAGCGGCTGGGCATCCTCCAAATCGATCCGCCGCAGGATCTTTTCGGCATCGCAGCCGGATCGGCCGATTTCTACAATCCGGGCGGCAACTATCCCGGCGAGACGCCCTATGTGAACTCGCCCGAGCTGCTGAAGAGCACGATCAAGGCAGTTTATGCGCGCGGCTCGGCGCTCGAATATGAAGTCGTCGAGGCAAGCGCGCTGCACCGGCTGCTGCGCTACGCCAATGAAGGCATTTTCGATCGCGACCGCGACAATATGTGGCTGCTCCACGGCGGCGGCTTCGGCGCCACCCCCGCGATCGCGCGCAACGTCATCTTCTCGATCGACGAAGGCCTTCGGCTGTTCCCCAAGGCGATCGTCGGCGTCACCGCGACCGGGCGCGACATGTTCCGCTTCGTGACGCTGGGCCTGGCGATGGACTGCGATCTGGTCCGCGTCGGCCTGGAAGACAGCATCCATCTGCCCGACGGATCGGTCGCGCGCGACAATGTCGACATGGTGCGTGCCGCCGTCGAGATCGCGAAGATCTATGGTGCCAAGCCGGCCACGGTCGAGGAGGCACGGGCGCGGTTCGGCCTGAAATCCTGACGGCTTCACTGTCCTTCGCGTGAGGGACAGAACGGGCTCGTCGGAGCCGGTAAGACACAAAGAAAATAGAAACACGATAGGAGAGCATATGTCGAACCGGCTTTTGACGCTGCTGACAGGAACTGCCTTGCTGAGCATGGCACCCGCATTGGCACATGCCCAGGATGCGGCGGGCGGCACGGCCGTGCCCCCCACAGCCGGTGCGTCGCAGGACGATCCGGTCGAGCTCGAGGACATCGTCGTCACCGCGCAGCGGCGCGAGGAGAACCTGCAGCGCGCCGCCGTGTCGGTGACGGCCGTCTCGGGCGAAGCACTAGCGACCCGCGGCGTCACGACCGCGGCGGAGCTCACCCAGGTGGCGCCGGCGCTGCAGGTATCGCCTGCAGCCGGACCCTATACGGTCTTCACGATCCGCAGCGTCAGCAATTTCGGCGGCAACGCCTTCTCGGACCCGGCTATCGCGGTCAATATGGCCGGCGTGTACCTTGCCACGCCGACCGCGGTGCAGGGCCTCTTCTACGATCTCGAGCGTGTGGAGGTCCTGAAGGGACCGCAGGGCACGCTCTATGGCCGCAACGCGACCGGCGGAGCGATCAACATCCTGCCCCAGCGCGCGCTGATCGGCGAGACCGGGGCGCTGCTCAACCTCGAGGTCGGCAATTACCAGCGCGTCGCGGCGTCCGGCGCGGTCAACGTGGCGCTCGGCGAGCGCAGCGCGCTGCGCGGCGCATTTCAGGTTCTCAATCGCCAAGGCTATTTCTCCGACGGCACCGAAGACGAAGTCGGCCAGGCGGCACGGCTTTCCTACCGGTTCGAGCCTTCGAGCGCAGTCACGCTCGACATCGTCGGCGACTATACCCACCAGGGCGGACGCGGCGGCGGCGCCACCGTGCTCAAGCGCTGCGGGACCGAGAATTGCTTCTATGGCGATCCCTGGACCAGCCTGTCGGATCAGGACGCGGCCTATGCGCCCGTCGCTCCGCAGAGCGAGCGGCAGTTCATCGACAGCCATTATTACGGCATCCTCGCGAATCTGGACGTCAAGACGGATCTAGGCACCCTGACGCTGATCCCGGCCTATCGAAAGTCGGACATCCGCTACAACAGCACCCAGGCCGGCTTCCAGATCCTCGAGGAGCAGCAGCCCGAGCAGCTCTCGATGGAAGCGCGGTTCGCCTCGCCCTCCGGCAACCGGTTCGGCTGGCTGCTCGGCGCTTATTATCTCAACACCAGCGCCACGGCCCGTTCGAACACCGAAAGTGCTGCGGCGCGGACCTATAGCGATCAGCTGATCAACACGTCGGGCGAAACCGCGGCCGGCTTCGGCCAGCTGACCTTCGCGGTCACGCCTGAACTGCGCCTGACCGGCGGCCTCCGCTACACCTGGGAGCGCAAGACCAGCGACAGCGAGCGCTACACGGTGCGCAACGTGCCCGGCCCCGATCCGCTGATCCCGGTCGTTCCGGTCGGCCCGCCGGCGTTCGTCGTCGACCAATCGCTGACCTTCGACGCGGTCACCTGGCGCGCCGGTGTCGAATTCGATGCGGGGCCGCGGTCGCTGCTCTATGCCAATGTCGGGACCGGCTTCAAGGCGGGCGGCTTCTTCCTGGGGCCGGTGGGCGCCAACACCTATGATCCGGAAAAGGTCACGGCCTATACGATCGGGACGAAGAATCGCTTCTTCAACAATCGCCTCCAGCTCAATGCCGAAGCGTTCCTGCTCGATTATCGCGACCAGCAGCTCGGCTACGTCAAGCTGATCCCGCCCGCGGTGGTGCTCGTCACCGAGAATATCGGCCAGGTCCGCACGAAGGGCGTCGAGCTCGAAGCCGAACTGCTGGTGACCGATACCACAAGGCTGGGCCTGCAGGCGCAGTGGCTCGATGCCCGGGTCAACGAGCTGGTCTATAATACGATCGCCACCCCCGCCGCCTCGTCGCAATGCCGGATCACCGGCACTATCGTCGATTGCAGCGGCCTTCGCGCGCTGCGCTCGCCCGAATGGGTGTTCGCCGGCTCGATCGAGCAGCGCTTCCCGCTCGCCTCGGGCGACAGCATCGTCGCCAATCTCTTCAGCCGCTATGAAGGGCCCCGCGAACTCGATATCGGCTATATCCCCGAAACCAAGGCGGGCAGCTCGACGCGGACCGACGCGGTGCTTACCTATCGCCTCGAAGGCAGGGGGCTGAGCGTCAGCGCCTTCGTCAACAATATCGAGGACAAGGTCGTCATCAGCAACGCGACTCCCAACCCGTCTTATTCGGCCAACGGCGTCGTCGCGGTGACGCTACGTGCGCCCCGCACCTTCGGCGTGCGCCTGTCGGGAGCGTTCTGATCCCGGTGCGACCCGTCTCCAACCCCAGCGCGCCAGTGTCGACGCTCGTCATCGTCGCGACTTGCGCGCTGGTCTATTTCCTCGACGGGCTGGTCCATACGATCATGGGCCCGCTCGCGCCGGAATTCGCGCCGGCGCTGGGGATCGACAGCGCCGCGCTGGGGCCGATCTTCTCGGCCAATCTGATCGGCCAGTGCATCGGCCTGATCGCGCTGCCTCCCGTGGCTGCGCGTTTCGGCGATCGCTGGACGGTCGGGCTGACGCTTGCCGGCTTCGGCATCGCCCAGGCGGCGACCGGTCTGGCGGGGAGCGGCAGCGACCTGTTCTGGATGCGGTTGGTGACCGGGATTTTCCTGGGCGGCTGCCTGCCCAGCTGCCTGGCGATGGTGACGGCGGCGGCGCCACCGCAGCGGCGTGGGCTCGCGATCACGGCCTTGTTCACCGGCTATGGCCTGGGTGCTACGATGGCCGGCATGGTCGCAGTCGCCTTCGTCGACCTGGGCGGGTGGCGGATGGCGATGGCGGCGATCGGGCTGCTCTGCCTGGCGAGCGCGTTGGTTGCCCTGGTCTTCCTGCGCGACGTCGTCGATCCCGACGCCTCGGCCGACGATCTCCAGACCAAGCCCAACCCCCTCACCTTGCTGTCGCCGCACTATCGCCTCGGCACCCTGATGCTGTGGCTGGTGTTCATCTCGATGCTAACGATCAGCTATTGCCTCAGCTCGTGGCTGCCGGTGCTGCTGGTGCGGCTGGGCTATGACGCGTCGTTCGCGGCGCTGGCGCTGTCGATCTTCTCGTTCGGCGGGATCGCCGCGGCGCTGTGCGTCGGACTGCTGATAGATCGCTTCGGCGCAACGCGAGTTATCGTCGGCTGCATGCTGATCTCCGCGCTACTGTTCCTGGCGACCGCGCAGGTCATCGGGACCTCGTCCGCGCTCGCCTTGCAGGCGATGCTGGCGCTGTGCGGCTTCTTCGCGCTGGGCGCCTATGGCGGGGTCAACGTCATCCTGGCGAGCTTCTATCCCTATCGATTGCGTTCCACCGGCATCGGCTGGGCCAAGAGTATCGGCCGGATCGGCACCGTCGCCGCGCCGATGCTGATCGGGCTCCAGCTGCAGGCCGGCATCGCCGAGACCACGATCCTGGCCTCCTTTGCCGCGCCCGCGCTGCTGGCCGCGATTGCGCTGGTGGCCATGAATGTGTTCAAGAGACCGGGAATCGCACCTGACCGGCCTTGAGCCTCAGGGCGGCAGGAGAGCCTAGTGTCCTATATCCGCAAGATCGAGGAGTGGCGTGCGCCCGTCTCGATGGGAGCGATCTACGAACGCTTGCTGCAAACCACGGGCACCGAGCAGTTCGGACCGGCGATCCATGATGCGGTGATGACCGTCACCGGCGGCGCGCGGCGCATCTATCTGTTCGAGGCGACTGGGCGCGAGAATAGCGACCTGCAATATTTCTTCTGCGAGCCGCGGCTCGAGGCGATGCTGCCGGCCTACAGCCAGCATTATCATAATATCGATCCGGTCTGCGATGCCTACAGCGCCGCCCCCTGCGTCAGCGACATCGCGATCCAGCGGATCCGGCCCGAGGATATCGGCTCGGACGAGTTTCGCCGCCGCTTCTTCGATCAGGCCGGGATCGTCGAGCGCGTCTCGATCATCCAGCGCGGCGCGCATGCCTGGCGCGTGATCAACGTCGCCCGCCATCGCTCGACCGGCATCTTCAGCGACGGCGAGCTCGACGCGCTGCTCGGGCTCGCGCGGCTGGCGCTGCCGATGCTGCCGCTCAATCGCCGCCGCGCGCTGGCGCGGTCGCCGAGCGCGCAGCATGTCGAAGACCGGCTGCACCTGCTTTGCCCGAGCCTCACCCGGCGCGAGCAGGAGGTGTGCGCGCGCGCGACGGTCGGCATGTCGGTCGAGGCGACCGCGATCGACCTCGGCATCGCGAAGACCAGCGTAATGACCTATCGCAAGCGCAGCTACCAGCGTCTGGGGATCACGAGCGTGCACGAGCTTTGCGCGCTTCTCGCGCATTGAGGCATCGCCAATCGCGCTGCTTGACGGAGGAAGTCGGCACGTCCCGCAACCCTTAGGCGCGGTGGGCGCGACCGCACGCTGGTGGCGGTGAGCGACGTCCGAATGCCGCGCGATCGAGATGATCGCCGGCGGCGGGCCCAGACCCCCTTCCTGACTTTCGGCAGCCGCGTCGCGATGCGCGCGGGCGAAGGGCGTCGTCGTTCGGGGAATCGATCAGCGGGTGATGGCGGGCTGACGGCAGGCGGGGCGTTTGCGAGGGGTCATCCGGTTTCGGTCGGCACCGGCTCCAGGACGATATGTCCGACGGCGGTGTTGCTGGCGGGCACATGATAATGGCGATGCAGCTGGCGGGTGGTCCGGCCCATCGCGCCGCGCATGATCAGCCACATCACCATCTCGATCCCCTCCGATCCGGTCTCGCGCAGATATTCGAGATGCGGGATCCGGCGTAGTTCGTCGCTGTCGCCGACGAGGCGGTCGAGGAAGCGATTGTCCCAGTCGCGGTTGATCAGCCCGGCGCGCGTGCCCTGGAGCTGGTGGCTGAGCCCGCCGGTGCCCCACACCTGGACGTTGAGATCCTCGGGATAGCTCGCGACGGCGCGGGCGATCGCTTCGCCGAGCGCCCAGCAGCGGTTGCCCGAGGGCGGCGGATAGGTGACGACGTTGACTGCCAGCGGGATTACCTTGCACGGCCAGGCCGGCACCTGCCCGAACACCACCGACAGCGGCACGGTCAGCCCGTGATCGACGTCCATCTCGTTGATGATCGTCATGTCGAATTCGTCGAGTATCAGGCTCTGGGCAATGTGCCAGGCGAGATCGGGGTGGCCTTCCACCACCGGCACCGGGCGCGGGCCCCAGCCCTCGTCGGCGGGCTTGAAGCTTTCGCCGCAGCCGATCGCGAAGGTCGGGATGATCCGCATGTCGAATGCCGAGGCATGATCGTTGAAGACCAGGATGACGACGTCGGGTTTCGCGACTTCCCGTTCCCAGATACGGGTCCATTCGTAGCCCGCGAGGACCGGCTGCCAATATGGCTCGCCGGTCTTGCCATGATCGATCGCGGCGCCGATCGCGGGGACGTGGCTGGTGCCGACACCTGCGGTGATGCGTGCCATCTCAATGCGCTCCCAGATTGATCGGGCTGTTTGCGATCTCGCCCGCCGCCTCGGCGACCGCGGCAAGCGCGGCCTGGTCGCGCTTCGACTTGAGGCCCTCGGGCGATCGTCCGCCGGCAACCATCATCGCCTGATACGCTTCCAGCGTCATGCCCGACATGGTCGAGACGCCCTGGACGAAGCTCTGCCCGTCCGAGGCGATTACCTTCGCGAGGAAATAGATGTTGCCGCCCAGTTCGAGCAGCCGGCCATAATCGCGCGCCAGCAGCGCGGTGCGCTGATCGTCGCTGAGCTTCCAGTCGGTCAGATAGGCGGCTTCGTCGGCGCGCCAGCGATCGCGATTCTCGGCGTGCATCAGGCTCATGCAGCATTGGTTGAGATGATAGCCCTGGCGCGCGCGGCGCGCGGTGAAGACGTGGGTGCCCGGAATATCCTCGAGCTCGTCGAGATAGGCGGCGATATCCATCAATTCTGTCCTTGTGGGGCGCAGCCATGCTTCGCCTGAAAATCGCGGACCCATTCGGCGGTCGCGCGCAGGCCGCCGAACGGATAGAAATGGAGCAGGACATCGCCATGCCGCGCCGGATCGAAGCGCGCGGCGAGTTCCTCGACCAACTTGTCCGGCCCGGCGTTCGACAGCAATCGCGTCACCGACAACCCGTACTTTGACATTACCGAAGCCGAAGCCCCGACGCCGCAGCGCGCCGCGAAGCTCAGCAGCCGCTTTACGCTGGCGGGCCCCGGAATGCCGAGCCGGATCGTCGCATCGATCCCCGCCTCGCGCATCTGCTCGACCCAATCGAGCATCGGCCCGGCGTTGAACCCGAACTGGGTGACGATCGCGAAATCATGGCCGCCCTGGAGCAGCAAATCGCGCTTGTCGCGCGTCGCCTGCCAGATCTTGTCGTTGCCGATATCGGCATGTCCCTCGGGATAGCCCGAAATGCCGACGCGCTTGATGCCATGCTCGGCGAGCATGCCTGAGCGGATCAGCGCCAGCGCATCGGGGTAAGGCCCCATCGGCTCGGGCGGATCGCCCGCGACGACGAAGGCGTGATCGTTGCCGACCTCGCGCTGGAGCGCCGCGAGGAAGTCGCGGAGCTCGGCCTCCGAATGCAGCCGCCGCGCGGAAATGTGCGGGATCGGCACGAAGCCGAGCTCCTTCACGCGCCTTGCAGTCGCCACCCGCGCCTCGAAACTCTCGCCGGGGAGGAAGGTGACCGGCACCTTCGTCCCCGGCGGGATCAATGCCGCCGCCTCTTCGAGGCGTTCGGCGTCCTTGGCCGTGATCTCGACCGACCAGCGGTCGATCAATGCGCAGGTCTTGCTGATGGCGCGCACCGGTGCGTCGATCATGATCACGGCCTTTTCAGAGGGTTAAGGGCTCAGGCGGGCTGCTTGGTGCGCCAGCTCTCGGCATAGGCGTCGCGCGCGACTTCCGAATAAGGCACCGGGCTGACCACGGCCTTGATCTCGGTCTGGACGTGGCGCTCGACCGTGGGCTTGCGCGTGCCGCCGTCGGGCTCTCCCCACAGCAGCGTCACTTCGGTGCCCGGCTCGGCAAACTTCTCTTCGACCATCGCGAGGGTCAGCATGCGGCCCTCGTTCCAGCTATAGCCGATCCAGGTCGAAAGCCCGACCGTCTGGCCATCGACGAGCACGCAATCATAGGGGTGCATCGAATAGACCGCCGAGGGGAATTCCATGAACTTGGCGCGATCGCCCTTGCTGAACATCGAGCTCATCACCCGCAGCACGTCTTCATTGTCGAGCGCGAGCGTCACCTTGCGGCGATGCGGACCCTCGGCCATTTTCTCGAGCGCTTCGCGGCCGATGAAATCATGGTCGAACTTGACGAACGGGCCATAGCCCAGGTCCCACGGCGTCAGATAATAATCCTCGACGCTCGCGCCGACGAAGCTGCCGCCGATCGAGGCCTTGGCTTCGTACGACGTCGCGGGCAGCCATTCGCGATACGCCTTCAGGCTCTCGCCGGTATAGACCGCGGGCAGCGGCGACGGGATCCAGCCCGATTCGAGCGTGTTCGACGAATAGGTCCGCCCGCCGACCAGCTTCATGTCATGCGGCTTGCCGGCCTCGACCAATGCGGCGTGAACCGCCTTATAGTCTTCCCACGGTCCGAACAGCTCGTAGCCCGGCTGCCCGGCCATGCCGTGGCGCAGCGCGCGCACGTCCTTGCCGGCGATCTTGAGCGTGGTCATGTTGAAGAATTTGAGCACCGGCACTTCGCCGCCGACCGCGTCGTTCATCACCTTGAACGCATTGGGCCCCTGGACCTGGAAGCGATAGGATTTGCGCTTGCCGTCGCTGCGCATCGCGGTGCGCTCGTCGCGCTCGAGCGTGACGTCCCAATCGCCGGTGGCGACATGATATTCGATCCATTCGGCGCAGGGCGCGCGGCCGACCAGGTTGAACGAATTCTCGGCGAGATAGAAGAGGATGCCGTCGCCGATGACATAGCCCTCTGGCGTGACCGGCACCCACTGCTTGGCCTTGTCGACGGTGAAGCCCTTGAAGCTGTTCACGCCCAGATAGTTGAGCAAGGCGAACGCATCGGGGCCCTGGATCGCCAGATCGACCATGTGGTAGCTCTGGTTGAACAGCACGGCGCTATGCTGCCAGGCCCATTGCTCCTCGCGCCAGTTGGAATATTCGGCGGGCACGCCGGGATAGGCATTGGGGCCGGTCTGCTGGTTGCGCAGCAGTTCGACGATGTCGCCGGCCTGGCCCAGAACCTGTTCAAGATTGCTCATATTCGTCCTCTCGGTTGATTGCTTCTTCGGGTTCTAGCCAGCGGCGGAGCGCGGCGGTGACCGCCTGTGGCGCTTCGACCGGCGCCATGTGGCCGCTGTCTTCGAATATGGTGAGGATGCTGCCGGGGATCGCCGCGGCGATTTGGCGGTGCTGCTCGACGGGGCTCCATGCATCCTGTCGCCCGACGCCGACGAGCGTCGGCACGGCGATGGTGGGGAGCAGGTCGCGTGGATCGGTACGACCCAGCAGCGCCTCGATATGCGCCTCGAACATGGCAAGCCCGCCGCGCCGGCACATCGCGCGCAGCGGCTCGACGATTTCGGGCATGTCGCGATGCGCGGGGTGCAGCATCGGCAGCAGCCACGCATCGATCAGCGCTTCGATCCCGCGCGACCTGCCCAGATCGCGCTGGGCGTGGCGCTTGGCGGCCTCGCCCGCCGAGACGGGATGGATGCCGGTATCGAGCAAGGCCAGGCGCTCGACGCGTTCGGGTGCCTGGCGGAAGACCTCCAGTGCGACTCGGGCGCCCATCGAATGACCGGCCAGAGCGAAACGAGGCGGCGCGCCCGCAAGCGCGCGCACGGCCATCTCGGCCAGGCTGCGCGCCTCGCCATAGTCGGCCACCTGCACCTCCAAAGCGGACAAAGAATCAAGCTGCGGCGACCAGATCGTCCGGTCGCACCAGAGGCCGGGCAGCAGAAGCAGAGAGGGTGGCGTGTTCGCACTCATGAAAACTTCAGATAGACGAAGTGCGTGCTCGCCGCTAGACGAAATGTATAGGCGAGCAAGCAATCGAAGGAGCAACGACCGTGGGGAGGAGCGAAGTCGAAGCGCGCATAAGCCCCCCGGCCGTGGCGCCGGTCGCTCTGATCGACGGTACTGCGTTTGCCGCCGGCCTCGTGGACCGGGTCGCGATCCAGGTCGCGGATCTCGTCCGCGCCACCGGCATGACGCCGGGGCTTGCCGTCGTGCTTGTCGGCAGCGATCCGGCCAGCGAAATCTATGTCCGCCGCAAGATCGCCCAGACCCGCAGGGCCGGGATGGAGTCGTTCGAGCATCGACTTGCCGCCGAGACTGGCCAGGCCGAATTGCTGGCGCTGATCGAGCAGCTGAATCAGGACGAAACCGTCCACGGAATCCTCGTGCAGTTGCCCTTGCCCCCTCAGATCGACGCGGCCGCGGTGCTGGATGCGATCGCGCCGACGAAGGATGTCGACGGCTTCCATCCGGTGAATGTCGGGCGGCTCTCGACCGGCACCGGCGGGCTCGTCCCCTGCACCCCGCTCGGCTGCATGCTGCTGCTCGAGACGGTTATCGACGATTTCCGCGGGCTCAAGGCGGTCGTCATCGGCAAGTCGAACATCGTCGGCAAGCCGGTCGCGCTGCTGCTGCTCGAACGCGAATGCACCGTCACGGTGACCCATATCCTGACGCGCAACCTGCCGGAGATCGTCCGGGGCGCGGACATCGTCGTCGCCGCCGCGGGCAGCCCGGGGCTGGTGCGCGGCGACTGGATCAAACCCGGAGCCGTCGTGATCGACGTCGGCATCAATCGAATCGCCACAGCCGACGGTCGCAGCCGGATCGTCGGCGACGTGGTGACCGCCGAACTCGGCCATGCCCGCGCAGTCACGCCCGTGCCCGGCGGTGTCGGACCGATGACGATCGCCTGCCTGCTCGCAAACACCTTGCAGGCGGCGCGCGATCTGGTCTTGCCTGCGCCTGACGACCGGACGGTCGGCTGAGCGAAGGATGGCCAGGATGGACGCGCGCGAGACCCTGTTGAACGCCCCGCTTCACTGGCGGCAGATCGCTACGATCGCGCTGTGCATATTCCTCAACGCGCTCGATGGTTTCGACGTGCTCTCGATCAGCTTCGCGGCGCCGGGCATCGTCGGCGAATGGGGCATCGATCGCGCCGCTTTGGGCATCGTCCTGTCGATGGAGCTGATCGGCATGGCGCTCGGCTCGATCCTGCTCGGGCAGGTCGCCGATCGAATCGGGCGCCGCCCGATCGTGCTGGGCTGCCTGGCGGCGATGGCGGCGGGGATGCTGCTCGCGGGCCGGGCGCAGTCGATCGAGGCCTTGTCTCTCTGGCGTTTCCTCACCGGCATCGGCATCGGCGGGATGCTGGCGACGATCAGCGCGACGGTGGCGGAGACGTCCAACGCGCGACGCCGCAACCTGGCCGTCGCCCTGATGTCGTGCGGCTATCCGCTCGGCGCCGTCGTCGGCGGGTCGATCGCGTCGAGCCTGCTGGTGACGCACGACTGGCGCGCGGTGTTCGAATTCGGCGCGCTGGTGACCGCCGCCTGCCTGCCGCTGGCCTGGTGGCTGGTGCCCGAATCGATCGAGTTCCTGCTGTCACGCGGGCGCCCGGCCGATCTGGCGAAGGTCGAGCGGATCATGGCCGGGCTGGGCCATTCGGGGCGCTTCGAGCCTGCGGCAGCCACCGTCCGCGCCCCGCGCGCGTCGCTGTGGCACGGGCCGCTGGCGCGGACGACGATGCTGCTGACCCTCGCTTATTTCGCGCATATCCTGAACTTCTATTTTCTCGTGAAATGGATCCCCAAGGTGGTGGTCGACATGGGCTTCCCGGCCTCGTCTGCGGGCGGCGTGCTGGTGTGGACCAATGTCGGCGGCGCCGCCGGCGCCTTGCTGTTCAGCGCCCTGGTGACCGTGGTCGACGTGCGTAAGCTGACGATCGCCTTCCTGGTCCTGTCGAGCGGCGCGGTCGCATTGTTCGGCCAGAGCCCGAGCGATCTTTCGCAGCTTTCCTTGTTCGCCGCGCTGGCTGGCTTCTGCACCAATGCGGTGATCATCGGCATCTACGCGCTGACCGCCGCCAGCTTCCCGGCCGAGCAGCGCGCCAGTGGCGTCGGGGCGGTCATCGGCATCGGTCGCGGCGGGGCCGCGCTGGGTCCGATCGTCGCCGGTTTCCTGTTCGCCGCGGGCTGGAGCTTGCCGATCGTCGCCATCGCGATGGGGCTCGGCTCGCTGATCGGCGCCGCCGCGCTGGTCCTTCTCGCCCGCCGTCCCGCCATTTGATGGCGCCACCCGATTCACTCGCGCAAGGGGCTCTTATGTCGTCCGAATATATCATCACCCTCTCTTCCAAGGATCGTCCCGGCATCGTCGCCGCGATCACCACCGCGCTTGCCGACAGCGGCGCGAACATCCGCGAGGCGCAGCAGTTCGACGATATGCTGACCGGCCGCTTCTTCATGCGTGTCGTGTTCGATATCCCCGACGATTCTGTGGACGGGCTCCGTACCCGGCTCGCGGCGCCGATCGACAGTTTCGCGCTCGAACTCACCCTGCGCCCGCGCGAGCAGCGCAAGCGCGTGCTGATCCTGGTCTCGAAATTCGATCACTGCCTGGGCGATCTTCTCTATCGTAACCGGCTGGGCGAGCTGCCGATGGATGTGGTCGGCATCATCGGCAATCATCCGCGCGAGGCGCTGAACATCTCGCTGATCGGCGACATCCCCTACCACCATCTGCCGGTGACCAGGGAAACCAAGGTGCAGCAGGAAGCGCAGATCAAGCAGCTGGTCGAGCAGACCGACGCCGATCTGGTGGTGCTCGCGCGCTACATGCAGATCCTCTCCGACGATCTTTCGCACTTCCTTGCCGGGCGCTGCATCAACATCCACCACAGCTTCCTGCCCGGCTTCAAGGGCGCCAAGCCCTACCACCAGGCGCATGAGCGCGGGGTCAAGCTGATCGGCGCGACCGCGCATTTCGTGACCGCGGACCTGGATGAGGGCCCGATCATCGAACAGGATGTCGAGCATATCGGCCATGCCGACACGCCCGACGATCTGGTTCGCAAGGGCCGCGACATCGAGCGGCGGGTGCTCGCCCGCGCGGTGCGGCTCTATGTCGAGGACCGCATCCTGCTGAACGGCAGCAAGACGGTCGTGTTCAAGCACTGATCATGACCGACTATATCGAGATCGGCATTCGGGATGCGGAAGTGATTGCCGATATCGGCATGCTCGCGCACGAGATCGGCCGGCCCCAAACGCTCCGGATCAGCGCGACGCTGCGGATCCGGATGCCCGATGCCGATCGGATCGACGCCACGCTGGATTACAAGCGGATCGTCGAAGCGGCGGAATCATTGGGAGGGCAGCGCATCGCGCTGATCGAGACCTTCGCAAGACGGCTCGCCGAGGCGTGCCTGCTGGACCCTCGCGTCCTGCAGGCCGATATACTAGTCGAGAAGCCGCAGGCGCTCGCCAGCGGCAAGGCCTTTGCCCGGATCGAACTGCACCGCAGCGCCTGAGAGGGCCGGGTATGAATTTCATTTGTGATCAAGCATCAAAACAATTCGTTATGATAATCTAAGCCAGGCTGGCACCTCTCATCATCACAATGCGTGCGAAGAAACGCATCCGATGGGGAGGATATCATGAAGCGAATCTTGTTGGCGGGCACCGCCGCGATCCTGGCGCTAGGCGCGCAATCTGCCCTGGCGCAGGAAGTAGCCTCGGAGCCGCAGGACACCACCCAGTCCGCAGACGACACGACCGACGAGGGTCTTGCCGACATCGTCGTCACGGCGCAGCGCCGATCGGAATCGTTGCAGCGCGCTGCGGTCGCGGTCTCGGCCGTCACCGGCGACGAGCTCAGCCGATCCGGCATCACCGAAACCGCCAACCTCGGCAAGCTGGTCCCCTCGCTTGTGGTCCAGCCGACCGGCGGCACGACCAGTTTCTTCCTGCGCGGCGTCGGCACCAGCTCGCAGAATTCCTTCTCTGAAAATGCCGTCGCCTTCAATTTCAACGGCGTTTACGTCGGTCGCCCGACCGCACCCGCCGGCTCCTTCTACGATCTGGAGCGCGTCGAAGTGGTCAAGGGGCCGCAGGGCACGCTCTATGGCCGCAACGCCACTGGCGGCGCGATCAACGTCCTGCCCAAGCGCCCCGAGCTCGGCCGTTTCACTGGCGAGGGCCTGTTCGAATATGGCAATTACGACAGCAAGAAGGGTTTCCTCGCGCTGAACGTGCCGATCGGCGACATGGTCGCGCTGCGCGTGGCGGGACAGATCGTCGATCGCGACGGCTATATTTCCGACGGTTATGACGACGACAAGGGTGAGGCCGTCCGCGCGTCGCTGCTGATCCAGCCTTCCGAGCTCTGGTCGATGACGCTGGTCGCCGATTATTATAACCAGCGCGGCAAGGGCGCGGGCGCAGTGCTGCTGCCGAACGCCGCGTTCGACGTGCCGGCGCTCGAGGACCGCGTCAGCATTTCCGATCCGCGGGCGCAGGCCGCGATCGCCGGCTATGCCGCGACCATCTTCGCGCCGCCCTTCTGCGGTGGCATGGGTGGTTTCGTGCGGAGCGGCTGCGTGTCGCAGGCCGGGACCGACGGATTCCTCGACAATGAATTTTACGGCGTAAGCGCTACCGTCGTCGGCGATCTCGGCTTCGGCACGCTGACCTTCATCCCGGCCTGGCGCCGCTCCGACGTGAAGTTCCGCACCTATCTGCCGGGCTTCGCGGGCGACTTCGTCGATCTCGCCGAACAGACCTCGGTCGAGGTCCGCTTGGCATCGAAGGAAGGCCAGCGGCTGCGCTACGTGCTCGGCGCCTTCTATTTCGGCGAGAACCAGGCGACCGAGAACTTCTTCCGACAGGGCAATATCTCCACCACCCGCTTCACGCCGCGGCTGAATACCGAAAGCATCGCCGCGTTCGGCCAGTTGACCTTCGACGTCAGCGACGCCTTCCGGCTGGTGGCGGGCGGCCGCTATACCCGCGAAGACAAGCAGCAATTGACCTCGACTGCCTCGGGCGGTCTGCCCGGCCCGATCCAGCCGCCGCTCAGCGCGCCCTTCACCGGCGATCTGAGCTTCGAGAAGTTCACCTGGAAAGCGGGCGTCGAGCTCGACGCGGGCCCCGCTTCGCTGGTCTACGCCAATGTCGCGACGGGCTTCAAATCGGGCGGCTTCTTCGTGGCGCAACCGCCGAACAACACGTTCGAGCCGGAGACGCTTACCGCCTACACCATCGGCGCGAAGAACCGCTTCTTCGACAACAAGCTGCAGCTCAATTTCGAGGCCTTCTACTGGGACTATCGCGATCAGCAGATCACCTATGTCGGCGGCGTCCCCACGGGCAACGGGCTGTTCGCGCAAGGGTCGATCACGGTCAATGCCGGCAAGTCGCGAATCTATGGCGCCGAGTTCGAGGCGCGCTTCGCGCCCAGCCGCAACGATCTGTTCCACCTCAACCTGCAGTTCCTCGACGGGGAATATGGCGAGCTTACCACGTCGAACTTCTCGCCCACCGGCGCACCGGTGAGCACCGGCTGCACGACCCTGGGCAGCCGCGCGGCGAATCCGGGCGTCAACGGCGCGCGCTTCTACGACATCGATTGCTCGGGCAAGCCAACCGTCAATTCGCCGCGCTGGGCGCTCAACCTTGGCTATGAGCGCACCTTCGAGCTTACGGGCGACCTGGCGCTGATCGCCGGTGCGCGCGGCAATATCGAGAGCAGCCGCTACCTCGACGTAAATTATCGCGAGGACCAGAAACAGGATGGGTTCGCGATGGCCGATGCCTTCCTCACGCTGGAAAGCCAGAGCGGCTGGAGCCTGACCGGGTTCATCAACAACATCACCGACGAGGAAGTGCTCGCCCGCGCCGGCACCCGCCCGATCCTCGATTTCCCGGTCGGCACGCTGCGCCCGCCGCGCACCTATGGCGCTCGGCTCGGCTTCAAATTCTGATGCGTAGCCGGCTTCCCCTGCTGGCGCTGGTTGCGATGGCGATGGCTCTGCCCGCCGCCGCGCAGCCGGCGCCCGCAGGGGGAGAGGCTTTCATCACGCTGGGGACGATGGGTGGCCCGGTGCCCAGCCCGGAGCGGTCGCAGCCCGCAAATGCGCTGATCCAAGCCGGACGCGTCTATCTGGTCGATGCCGGGGACGGGACGGTGCAGCAACTCGCGAAGGCCGGCATCCAGCTGCCGCGGGTCGGTGCGGTCTTCCTCAGCCATCTCCATGTCGATCATACCGGCGGCCTCTCGGCGATCCTGGGGCTGCGCAACCAGATCAACCTGCGCGAGCGGCTGACCGTCTATGGCCCCCCGGGCACGCGCGAACTGGTCGCGGGGATGGTCGCGTCGATGCAGCCGGCGGCGCGCGTCGGCTATGGCATCCCGGGCCAGTCCTGGGCGCCCCCTGGCGACACGGTGACGGTGGTCGAACTGACCGACGGCGCGCACGTTCAAGTGGACGACATGACCGTCACTGCTGTGCAGAACACGCATTATGATTTCGCTCCCGGCAGCCCGGAGGACCGCAGCTACAAGTCGCTGGCGCTGCGCTTCGATCTGCCGGGCCGATCGATCGTCTATACCGGCGACACCGGGCCCAGCGCGGCGGTCGAGCGGCTGGCCAAGGGTGCGGACCTGCTCGTCAGCGAGATGATCGACATGGCCGGGACGATGGCCAATGTCGCGCGCAATTCGCCCAACATGCCCGCGCCTGCGAAGCAGCAGCTCGAGCAGCATCTCTCCACGCATCATCTGACCCCCGACGCCGTCGGCCAGTTGACGGCGCGCGCCGGAGCCAAGGCGCTCGTCGTCACCCATTTCGCCGCCGGCACTCCGGACCCGGCCCGCACCCGCGACTATCTCGCCCAGATCCGCGCCCGCTTCGCCGGGCCGGTCACTCTCGCCAACGATCTCGACCGCTTCTGAAAGTAACCCATGCATTCGGCTAATATTCTCGTCATCGGCGGCGGCATCGGCGGCCTGACCGCCGCGATCGCGCTGCGCGCCCGCGGCTTTGCCGTGACCGTGATCGAACGCGATCCGGACTGGTCGGTCTACGGCGTCGGCATCATCCAGCAATCGAACGTGATCCGGGCGATGTCGCAGCTCGGGCTGATCGACGAATATGTCGCATCGGGGGTGGGGTTCGACGCAGTCGAGATCTACACGCCGACCGGGATCAAGGTGGCGCGAGTGCCGACACCCCGGCTGATCGACGGCTATCCGGCCAATATGGGCATCGGCCGCCCGGCGCTGCACAAGATCCTCGGCGATCGCACCATCGCCAGCGGGGCGAAGGTGGTGCTCGGCGTCACCGCGACCGATCTCGATGACGACGGTGCCGGCGTCGATGTGCGATTCTCCGACGGGTCGGCCGGCCGCTTCGATCTGGTGATCGGCGCCGACGGCGTCTACTCGCAGACCCGCGCGAAGATCTTCCCCGATGCCCCCCGGCCCGAATATACGGGGCAAGCGGTGTGGCGCTACAATCTGCCGCGCCCCGCCGATCTCGACGCGCTCCACGCCTATAACGGCCCCACCGGCGTCGGGCTGGTCCCCATTTCCACCGATCTGATGTACATCTACGTCACCACACCGGAACCCGACAATCCGCGCTATCCGCGCGAAGGGCTGGCGGCGGTGATGCGCTCGAAAATGGCGAGCTGCGCGCCCTTCATCCGCGAACTGGCCGAGCAGGTGACCGACGATTCAGGCGTGGTCTATCGCCCGCTCGAGGCGCTGATGATCGAGGGCCCCTGGCATCGCGGGCGGATCGCCTTGCTAGGCGACGCGGTCCATGCCACCACGCCGCATCTCGGCCAGGGCGCGGGCATGGCGATCGAGGACAGCTTGGTGCTTGCCGAAGAGCTTGTCCGGCACGACGATATCGAGACTGCGCTGACGGCTTATCACGACCGCCGCGTCGATCGCTGCGCCTATATCGTGCGCTCGAGCATCGCGATCTGCATGGGCCAGATCGGCAAGGGCCCGCCGGTCGACAATGCCAAGGCGACGCACGAGATGTTCGAGATGGTGGCGCAGCCGATATGACGATCGAGGGGACGGCGAAATGATCCGGCAGGCGACGACCAGGCACGGCGTGATCCTGATGCTGACCGCGGTGATGCCGACCATGGCGATCATCGCGCTGGTGCCGGTGCTGCCGCTGCTGCTCCGTGAATTTGCCGGCGTACCCGGATATGCGGTGCTGGTGCCGATGGCGCTGACCATCCCGGCGCTCTGCGTCGCCTTGTTCTCCCCGCTGGCCGGCTGGATGTCGGACCGCGTCGGGCGCAAGCGGCTGCTGATCGGCGCGCTGGCCGGCTATGCCGGCTTCGGCCTGCTGCCCCTCCTGCTCGACAGTTTGCACGCGATCCTCGCGGTGCGCATTGCGCTCGGGCTGACCGAAGCGGTGATCATGACCGTCGCTACGGCATTGGTAGGCGATTATTTCGAGGGCGAGCGGCGCGAGCGCTGGGTGTCGATCCAGATCGCCGTCGCCAGCCTAAGCGCGATCGTGCTGATCGCAGCGGGCGGCGCGCTGGGCGAGGCACTGGGCTCGCGCGGGCCCTTTTGGCTGTATCTGCTGGCGCTGCCGGTGGCCGTGGCCGGCGCCTTCATCCTGTTCGAGCCCGATCGCTCGGCCCCGGCGCAGCGGCCTGCCGCCGCGACGGGCGCGACCCGCGGCATCGCGGGGCTCGTCGCGATCACCTTCGGCATCGGGCTGCTCTTCTACACGATCATCGTCCAATTGGGCCCGGTGATCGAAGGCACCGGGGTGACGTCCCCGGCGCTGATCGGGCTTGCGGGTGCGGCGGCCAATCTTGGCGTGATGGTCGGGGCGCTGTTGTTCGGGCGGCTGAAGGCTGCTCCGGGCGAACGCTTGCTGGCGATCGGCCTGCCGCTGGTGGCATTGGGCTATGTCGGCGTCGCGCTCTCGGCGGACTTCTATCTGACCGCGGCGTCGGCGGTCGTGATCTGCGTCGGCAACGGACTGATGCTTCCGACGATGCTCGCCTGGGTGCTGCGCCGCCTCCCGCCCGAGACGCGCGGTCGCGGCACCGGGGTGTGGACCGGCGCCTTCTTTCTAGCCCAGTTCATCGCGCCGATCCTGGCAGCGGCGCTGTCCGGCGTCCTCGGCGGACTGTCCGGCACCTTCCTGTTCTTTGCCGCCGCGGCGGCGCTTGCGGCCGGGGTGGCGTTGCTGCGCGCGCCTCGCGCCCGCGCTTAGGAGTATCAATATGACCAATCCCGTTCGCCGCGTCGTTACCGGCCATGATGCTTCGGGCCGGGCGATCATCCAGGAAGACGGGCCCGCGCCGCGCGTCCAACGCATCGGCGGCGCGATCGGCCCGCTGTTCCACGAGATTTGGAACACGCAAGCGACCCCCGCCCCGATCGACGCCGCTTCGGGCGAACCGCCCGAGGATGGCATCAAGCTCGCCCCGCCCAAGGGTGGCACCCGCATCCGAGTGCTCGACATCCCGCCCGAGAGCGACGAGCTCAGCACGATGTCGCCCGAAGAGGCGCAGGCCCATTTCGCCGAAGTGGGCGCCGGCGACGCTTCGGCGCATACGGGCGCGGGCAGCCGCCACGCGATGATGCACCGCACCGAGACGATCGACTATGGCATCGTCCTGGAGGGCGAGCTGGTGCTGATCATGGACGAAGGCGAAACCACGGTTCGCGCCGGCGACATCGTTATCCAGCGCGGCACCAACCATGGCTGGTCGAACCGTTCGGACCGCATTTGCCGGATCGCCTTCATCCTGATCGATGGCGCGTTTGACGCTGACCTGAAGCGCTGATGCGGCTCGCCATCACCGGCGCGGCGGGATTCGTCGGCCGGGCGGTGGTGGCGCATCTGGCCGAGACGCGACCCGATGTAGAGTTGTTGTTGGCGGATCGCGCGTTCGATACGCCGCCGCGCTTTGCGACGCTGATTGGCGAACTGAGCGATCCGGCGATGATCCGCAGTCTGTGCGACGGGGCCGACGCCGTCCTCCATCTCGCGGCGCTTCCCGGCGGCGCGGCGGAACGCAACCCGCAGGCATCGCGCGCGATCAATCTCGACGTGCCACTGACGCTGATCGAGGCGATGGAGGGGCGCCGGCTGGTGATCGCGGGCTCGATCGCGGTGTTCGGCGCTGGCCTGCCCTCGCTGGTCGACGACGCAACCCCGCCCGCCCCGGCCAGCGTCTACGGCACCCACAAGCGCATGGTCGAGCTCGCCTTCGCCGATGCCGTTCGACGCGGTGCGATCGCGGGCATGGTGCTCCGCTTGCCCGGCATCGTCGCGAGGCCGCCATCGGCGAGCGGTTTCGGCTCGGCGTTTCTCAGCGACATTTTCTATGCGGCTCGAACAGGGGCGCCCTATACGATCCCCGTCGCGCCGGACGCGACCAGCTGGCTGATGTCCGCGCGGACTTGCGCGGCCAATCTCGTCGCGGCCGTGCTCGGCAAGGATTGTGAGCGGGAAGCCGTGACGTTAGGGGCGCTGCGGGTCCGCATCGGCGACCTCGTGGCCGAACTGGCCAAACAAGGCGACGTGCGGCGCTTCGAATTCGCAGAGGATCCGGCCATGCGGCATATGTTCGGCAGCTATCCCCTGCTCATGACACCACGCGCCGACGCACTCGGCTTCCGCCACGATGGCTCGCTCGCCGCGTTGGTCAAGGGGGCGCTTGCCCGCCACTGACCCGCTGGCTCTTCCCCCAGCCGGGCGATCCCGCTATGCTGAGCTTGTCGAAAAGGACCCGAGTGGCATCGGTAAGCCCACTCCCTCGTTTCGAGGCTCCGCGTCGCCGCAAGGCGAACCCGCGACAAGCAACCGGTGCGTTCGCCGGGGCTTGTCGCTTGTGCCGGCCAGACCGGAGGCAGGAGCAGGTTCCAGCGGTCGCGCCCACCGAGGAGCGTGAGACCATGCCTACCATCACCCTGAACAGCGAAATCGTTACCCAGATCAACGTCTTTACCGTGCCGACCGGCGGGCAGGACGAACTGATCACATATCTTGCAGAGGCCGCGCGTGCCGCCAGCGATGTTCCCGGCTGGCTTTCCGCGAGCTTGCACAAGAGCCTGGATGGAACGCGGGTCGTGAACTATGCCCAAACCGCCGACCGAGACGCGGCGGGGCGGGTTTTCGGGCATTTGATGTCGCGCGGATTGATCGAGGGCAACAAGCGCTTCGGCGAAGCGCATCCCGGCCTTTACACCGTCGCGTTCACGCTGGAGCGATAGGGCGGGCTGCCCGGGGAGGGCGCAGCATCGCCTACCCCGCCACCACCCGCTGGTCGATCACCCCGAACGGCGACACGCCCTCGCCCGCGCACATCGCGACCCGGCTGCCGAATGGCAGGAAGGGGGTTTGCGGCCCGCCCCCGGCGATCATCTCGATCGCGCGGCGCTCGGAGATGCAGGTCGAGCCGACCGCCTCATGCTCGGGGTTCGAGACCGTACCCGATCCGATGATCGTTCCTGCCGGCAGCGAGCGCGAGCGCGCAGCGTGGGCGATCAGTTCGTGAAACCCATAGCCCATCGCCGCGCCGTTCGGGTTACCGAACCATTCGCCATCGACTTCGACGGTCAGGGGAAGGCAAACGCGCCCGTTGCGCCAGGCCTCGCCAAGCACGTCGGGAGTGACGGCAAAGGGCGCGACGCTGCACGCCGGCTTGGCCTGGACCCAGCCGAACCCGGTCTTCATCTCAGGGATGGCAATCGCGCGAAGCGACCAATCGTTGAGCAGCAATATCAGCCGGACATAGCCGAGCGCCTGGTCCGCCGGACAACCCATCGGCACGTCGCCCGTGACGATTGCGAACTCGCCTTCGAAATCGATGCCGTCGGCTTCGCTCGGCAGCGGCACGTCGTCGGTCGGGGCGATGAACTGATGGCTCATCCCCTGGTACATCAGCGGCTTGTCGGTCTCGATCGGCGCGTGGCCGAATGCGAGCTCCATCAAGGCGCCATGATTGGCGAACGCCGATCCGTCGAGCCACTGCCACGCGCGCGGCAGGGGCGCGGCGAAATCCTCGGGCGACACCGCCTCGCCGGTTTCGGCGGCATCCGCGGCCGCACGCAGCGCGTCCTGTGCTGCGTCCCAATCGTCCAGCGCCGCCTGCAGCGTGGCATAGCCTGCAACCGGTGCGACCCGCGTCCCGGACTCATCGACCGCCACTAGCGTGCCGTCACGACCGCCGCGCTTCAAGGTTGCCAGGCGCATCTTCATTCTCCGATCAAGCCGTGCGGCCGCCTAGCGTGTCGGCAAACCAATCGGCAATATAATCGCGACCGAAGCTCATATTGTCCGCGCCGACATGCTCGACGCCGCCTTCGCGCTCGGTGAACAATTTGAGCTCACGCCGCGGCGAATTGACGAGCTGGTCGAAGCAATCCTGCGCATAGTCGACGCTGATCTGACGGTCTTTGGCGCCGTGCGTCACCAGGAAGGGAACCCGCACGCCGTCCATATGACCGTTGAGGTTCATATCCTTCGCGCGCTCAAGGAAATCGTCCATGTCCTTGGCGCCGAACGCCCACATGACATGCGCCCAATAATGCGGGACCGGATTCTCGCCTTCGCGGTTGAGGCGCTTCTGCTGGACCTCGGCCCAATTATGGTTGGCGCCCCAGCAGGCGCCGCTGGCGAAGCGCGGCTCATAGGCAACGGCGCGGGGCGCGAAATGCCCACCCAGTGAAATGCCGGTCATGCCGATCCGCTTGGGATCGACGTCGGGCTGGGTCTCGAGCCAGTCGACTGCCTTGCTCGCCCAATTCTCGCTGTGCGGATCGACGGGCAGATTCTGCAGCCGAAGCGCCTCGCCGCTGCCCGGCTGGTCAACGCTCAGCGTGGAGATTCCCCGCCGCGCCAGCGCCTCGGGCAGCTTCGACCAGTAGAGCAGCTCCTTGCAGCTATCGAGGCCGTTGCAATAGACGACCACCGGGTGCGGGCCCGGCCCGGCTGCGCGGGTGAACAGCGCGGGCATCGTTCCGGTGGCGAGCGGGATTTCGACGCGTTCGCGATTGATGCTGCCGAGCTTTGTCGAGCGATCGAAGGTCGCGCGCGCGCGCGCATAGGTTTGCTCGCGCCCCGGATGGCCATGCCCCTGCATCCGCTCGGCGACGAGCAGATAGAGCGCGGCGCGCTCGAGCTTGTCGGAGGCGGAGAAGCCGCGACCGGCGGCGTCGTCCTCGTCCGCCAGCCCGATCAGGCGCTCGGCCATCTCGACCCATTTGGCCATGAATTGCGGCGTGCCGGCATCCGATCCGGACGCGGCGGCGTCCTTGATCGGCTGGCACATATCGACGATCTCGCCGATCTGTCCGCCGCTCTCCAGCGCCATCGCGACCGACAGGTTCCAGATATAGTTGGGGAAATATTCGAACAACGCCATATGCTTATGCCTCTACCGGCTGGAACAGGCCCTTGTCGGCCTCGGGGTGTGGCATGGTCTGCGGGCCGCCGACGCCGACGCCCCATTGGTCCATGATCTGCGGACCGGGGACATGGACCTTGTCGACATGATGATCGAAATCGACTTCCTCGAGCCCCGACGTATATTCGACCGCGAAGCCGTTGGGCGTGGTGAAATAGCTGAACGTATTGTCACCCGCGGTGTGGCGGCCGGGACCCCAGAGGATGTCGGTCCCCTTCTTCCGCAGCCGGCTGATCCCGCGCATCATGTCGTCCACGGTCAGCATGTCATAGGCGACATGGTTCAGGCAGGGCGGCCCGGGGAGCAGCGCCAGCCGGTGGTGCGCGCTGTTGCAGCGCAGGAACACCATGAAGTCGCCGAGCCAGTCGCTGACCTTGAGCCCCAGCACCTCGACGAAGAAGCGCGTCATCGCCTTATGGTCGGGCGAGTGGAGGACGATGTGGCTGATCTTCTGCGGAATGCCGTCCCAGCGCTGCATCTCGCGCGCCGGGCCCAGCGCGACGTCGCTCGAAATCTCGAACGGCAGGCCATCTGGCGAGAAGAAGCGGAAACCGTAGCCGCCACCCGGCGCGGTCAGTTCCCGCGGCGCGTAGATGATCTTGCAGCCGGCGCCGATCACCTTGTCGTGGAGCGCTTCCACGTCGGCGCGACTGTCGGTGGCGAGGGCGATGACGTCGACTCGCTTCTCCTCGGCCTGGCGCAGGCGCACGACGTGATGCTCGCCATGCCCCTCGGCGGCGAAATAGACCATGCCGTCCTGCACACCGACTTCCTTCAATCCCCACACGTCGCGGTAGAAGGCATGTTCGGCTTCGAGATTGGGGACGGCATAGCCGACATAGCGGATTTCGGTGACGCGGCTCATGGGCGATCCTGCTCCAGATGATTGGGTCGGCTTCGGATGCCGACAGGTTGCATTCCTTCTAACCAACGAGAGGACGATTGAGAAAATGATTGTTCAGATGCATATGCATTCAATCGGCGAATGGAGATTTGGATGCGCTTCAAGGGTCTCGACCTCAATCTGCTGGTCGCCTTCGATGCGTTGATGGCGGACCGCAGCGTCTCCCGTGCGGCCGAGCGCATGCATCTGAGCCAGCCCGCGATGAGCAATGCCCTGTCGCGGTTGCGCGCATATTTCAGCGACGAGCTGCTGATCGCGCATAGCAAGCGGATGTACCCGACCCCCTTTGCCGAGACGCTGCTCCCCCAGGTCCAGGCGGCGCTGGCGACGATGGAAGGCGTGGTCGCCACGTCGCGCCATTTCGACCCCGCCACCTCGGTCCGCACCTTCCGGGTGATGGCATCGGACTATATCGCAACGGCCGTGCTCTTCCCGATCATCACCCGGCTGGCGACAATCGCGCCGGGCGTGCGGATCGAACTGCTTTTGCCGAGCCAGCGCCGCATCGAACTGCTCGACAGCGGCGGCATCGACTTGCTGATCACGCTGCAGCCGTATGTGACCCCCACCCTGCCCTCTGACTATTTGCTCGAGGATCGCTATTGGCTGGTCGGGCGTGCGGGGCACCCGGCGCTGGCCGGGAGGGTGACGCAAGAGGCGATGCTCGCATATGGCCACATCCTCGTCGCGATCGGCGAGGAACGGCTGCCGAGCTTCGGCGATGCATATCTCGAACGAATCGGAGTCCAGCGCCGCGTCGCAATGACAGCGCCCAATTTCGCGATGCTGCCCTGGCTGCTCCAGGAGACCGACTGGCTGACATTGATGCAGGGGCGGCTTGCGCATCTGATGGCGCGCAACTTCGCGATCGCCCTCGCCCCCCCGCCCTTTGAAATCCCGCCGCTGGTGGAGATGGCACAATATCACGTCACCCGCGCGAACGATCCCGGACTGCGCTGGCTGATCGACACGATACGAACCCAGGCAGCCGGAGGTAGTTCGCGGATATGATATTTGCACATCCGTGAAAAGCTGGCATCAGCAGAGCCGAGCTAGGAGAGCAAGATGACCATCGACATTACCCATGTGGGGAGCCTCCCGCGGGGCGACGAACTCACCCCGCTGCTGCTGGCGCGCGACAAGGGCGAACCGTACGACCCGGTCCAGTTCGACACGCTCGTCCAGTCCGCGGTGGACGACGCGGTCGCCCGCCAGATCGACGCCGGCGTCAGCATCGTCAGCGACGGCGAACTCGGCAAGGTCGGCTATTCGACCTATATGATCGAGCGGCTGTCGGGCTTTGGCGGGCATGTCGATCGCAAGCCCGCGGCGGATCTGGCCGCGCATCCCGATCTCTCGCGCAAGCTCTCGGCGATCATGGGCAGCCAGGAATTCACGCGCGCCTCGTGCATCGGCCCGGTGCGACTGGTGACGCTCGAGCCGCTCCACGACGATATCCGCCGCTTCCGCCACGCGATCGACAAGGCCGGCGGCGCGCGCGGCTTCATGAACGCCGCCTCGCCGGGGCTGATCACGGCTTTCCAGGTCAATCGCCATTATCCGACGCACGAGGCCTATCTCGCCGACATCGTCGATGCGATGCGCGAGGAATATGAGGCGATCGTTGCCGCCGGCTTCGACCTGCAGCTCGATTGCCCCGACCTGGCGATGTCGCGCCACACCGGCTATCAGGACCAGAGCGACGAAGAGTTCAAGAAAGTCGCCGCGGCCAATGTCGAGGCGCTCAACGCGGCGACCGCCAACATCCCGTCCGACCGGATGCGGATGCACGTCTGCTGGGGCAATTATGAAGGCCCGCACGATTGCGACATCGCGTTGGAGAAGGTCATCGACACGATCCTCGCCGCGCGGCCTTCGACGATCCTGTTCGAAGCCGCCAACCCGCGCCACGAACATGAATGGGCGGTATGGCGCGACGCCAAGCTGCCCGACGACAAGATTCTCGCACCCGGGCTGATCGACACCTGCTCCAACTATGTCGAGCATCCCGAGCTGATCGCCCAGCGGATCGAGCGCTTCGCCGGCATCGTCGGCAAGGATCGCGTGATCGCCAGCACCGATTGCGGGTTCGGCACCTTCGCCGGCTACGGCAAGATCGACCCCGCAGTGACGTGGAAGAAGCTGCGCTCGCTGCGCGAAGGCGCAGATATCGCCGAAGCGCGGCTGTGAACCGCCTGTCCGATGCCGAACGGCGCGCGATCGAGCAGGACTGCGCCCGGCTGATCGCGCTCTACGCAAATCGCAACGACGCCGCCGACTGGGAGGGGGTGGCGGCGCTCTATGCCCCCGACGGCCGGATGTCGCGCCCGACCGCACCCGACGACTGGATCGAGGGACGCGAGGCGATCCTCGCCGCCTTCCAGGCGCGCCCGCCCCGCACGACGCGGCACGTCTGCTCCAACGTGGTCATCGACATACTCGGCCCCGATCGGGCGGAAGGCGAATCGGCGATGCTGCTCTTCACCGGCGAGGCGCCGCCCAAAGTCGGGTCGTTCCACGATCGCTTCGTGCGCGTGGACGGCGACTGGCGGTTCGCGGAGCGGCGCGGTACGCTGAGCTTCTGAAACCCGGGAGCCCCATGTCGAACGCAAGCCAGCCCACGGTCAAATCGGCGATGCGCACGCTCGACATCATCGAATTCGTCGTCGCGCATCCGCACGGGGTGGTCGCGCAGGAAGTGGCAGCCGCGCTGCACATTCCAGTCAGCAGCCTCTCCTACCTCCTGAACACCTTGTGCGAGCGCCATTATCTTCGCCGCGAAGGGCGGCGCTATGTCGCCGGGGACGGTCTGGATCGGCTGCGCATGCCCGCCGCGTCGATGTCGCTCGAGGAGCGGGTAGGGCGGCAGGTCAACGCGCTGCGGCGCGCGCTCAACGAAACCACCTCCTTCTTCGTCCTCGTCGGCTGGGAGCTCGAGGCGCGCGTCACCGAGACCGCGGACCAGTTCCTTCGTTATTCGATCAGCGCGGGCGCGCGGGCGCCGCTGCACTGCCTGGCGGCGGGCAAGGCGATGCTCGCCACCTTCGACGAGCCCACGCTCCAGCGCTATTTCGCCGAGGCTGAGCGACCGCTGTTCACGCCGCGGACGATCGGCGAAGAGAGCGCGATGCGACGCGAAATCGCGGCGGTGCGCGAGACCGGTTGGGCCTTTACCGACGAGGAGTTCACCCTCGGTGTATGCGGGCTGGCGCGGGTGGTGGTGATCGACGGCGCAGCAGTGGGCGCGCTGGCGGTGGCGCTGCCGAAATTGCGCTATTCCGACGCCGTGAAAGCGCAGATCATGGAGCGCTTGCTTCGCGCCGGCGTGGCACTGTCGAGCGGCACCTTAGCGTCCGATCCTGGTGAAACCACGGTTGACGCGGCACCGCAGGGAACGCTTCGCGGCTAATGCCGAACCAGTGGCGCGCCCGGATCACATGCAATCGCGGGTCGGGTGAAACCGATCAAGCCGAGCCCAAATGGCTGATTTCGCTGGAATGCCTGGATGCCCCGTGAGGATTCGAACCTCAATTAACGGAGTCAGAGTCCGTAGTCTTACCTTTAGACGACGGGGCAACGGCAGGCCGGGCGAAATAGGGCGGGGCGGCGGCGCTGTCAACGCCGCATGGGCAGGCGCCTTGCCCTGAAACTTCCCCTGCGCTAGCCTGTCGCCAAGCACCGAACGGCCCGCATCGGGCCGCGACGGACAGAATATAAGTGAGTGACAATATGGGGGATGGCCCAGCCAATATGCCCCGCGGCCGCAGCAGCGGTTTAGCCCGGCCTGCACCGGACCCGCCGCAGGAGCGTCAGGCGCGCGCACGTTGGCCCGAATCGCGCCATTATGCGGCGCTCGATCTGGGCACCAACAATTGCCGATTGCTGATTGCGCGCCCGCAGGGGCCCGGCTTCACCGTGATCGACGCTTTCTCGCGAATCGTCCGGCTGGGCGAGGGGCTGGCGACGACCGGCAAGCTTTCCGACGCGGCGATCGATCGCACGCTGGCGGCGCTTCGGATCTGCGCGGAGAAGCTAAAGCGCCGCAACGTCGCGCTCGCCCGATCGGTGGCGACCGAGGCCTGCCGGCAGGCGTCGAACGGCGCAGCGTTCATCGAGCGCGTCTATGCAGAGACCGGCATCGCGCTCGATATCATCACCGCCGAGGAAGAGGCCCGGCTGGCGGTACTGGGCTGCCATGCCCTGCTCGAGCCCGGCGACGGGCCGGCGTTGGTGTTCGATATCGGCGGGGGATCCACCGAACTGGTGCTGGTCGATTCGCGCGAGCCGGTGCCGCGCATCCTCGACTGGCACAGCGCGCCCTGGGGCGTGGTGTCGCTGACCGAGGCGGCGGGGCTGGCGGATGGCTCGGAGCGCGGCGCGGCGGTCTATGCCGATATGCGCGCACGCGTGGCGGAGAGCTTCGCGCCGTTCGTCGCGCGCCTCCGCACGCCCAAGGCAACGCCGCGACTGCTGGGCACCAGCGGCACCGTCACGACCCTCGCCAGCGTCCATCTCGGCCTGCCCGCCTATGACCGTTCGGTGGTGGACGGGCTGATCATGCCGGCATCGTCGATGCGCGAGATCAGCCAGCGCATTTCGGCGATGAGCATGGCCGAGCGCAGCCAGGTACCGTGCATCGGAAATGAGCGCGCGGACCTGGTCGTCGCGGGCTGCGCGATTCTCGAGACGATCCTCGATTTGTGGCCGGCGGAGCGGCTCGGCATCGCCGATCGCGGCATCCGCGAGGGCATCCTTCGCCGGCTGATGAACGGAAAGACATTATGAGCAGAGGCGGCGGCGGCGGGCATACCCGCGTCAAGACATCGCGCGGGCGCACCCCGCAATCGAACCGCTGGCTCGAGCGCCAGCTCAACGACCCCTATGTCAAGCGCGCCAAGGCGGAGGGCTATCGCAGCCGCGCGGCATACAAGCTTCTCGAGCTCGACGAGAAGTTCGCGTTCCTGAAAGGATCGAAGCGGGTGATCGACCTGGGGCTGGCCCCAGGCGGCTGGACACAGGTAGTGCGGCGTCGCATCCCGAAGGCGACCATCGTCGGCATCGACTTGCTCCCGGTGGACCCAATCGACGGCGCGACGATCCTGGAAATGGATTTTCTCGACGATGCCGCGCCGGCGCGGCTCACCGAGGCGCTGGGGGGCGCACCCGACCTCATCGTATCGGACATGGCGGCCAACACGGTCGGCCATCCGCAGACCGATGCGCTGCGGACGATGGCGCTGGTCGAGACCGCGCTCGATTTCGCGATCCAGGTGCTCGAGCCGGGCGGTGCGTTCGTCAGCAAGGTGTTCGCGGGCGGGGCCGATTCGGCGCTGGTGGCCGAGATGAAGCGCAACTTCACCAGCGTGAAGCACGCCAAGCCGCCGGCGAGCCGCAAGGGCTCGGTCGAATGGTTCGTGGTGGCGCAGGGCTTCAAGGGGCGGCCAGCGGAATAGCGGCGCTATTCCGCGTCGCGAGCCGACCCCGGCCGGCGTCGCCCTAGCGACGACCGACGACGCGGCTTCGCCGCGGCGGTTCTCGACACAAAAAAAGCCAGAGCATCGCCCTGGCTTTTTGAATTTCCCGCCGCGGCAAAGCCGCGTCGTCGGTCGGGCTTTGCCCGCCGGCCGGCACTCGGCTTGTCCTCGACTAACTGCGTTAGCCTCGGGCCTCGTGCTCAGCCCTCGTAATCGCCGCCCAGATTCTGGTTGCGCGGGGGTGCCGCGGCAGTGAGGCGGAGCGCCTCCGCCGACTGCGACAGCGAACCGACTTCGTCGGCGGCTTCCTCATCGTCGACCTGGACGCGCTGGAGGCTCGAGACCACCGATTCCTCGAGATGGTTCGGACGCACGGTTTCTTCGGCGATCTCGCGCAGTGCGACGACCGGATTCTTGTCGCGGTCGCGATCGATCGTGAGTTCGGCGCCGCCCGAAATCTGGCGCGCCCGCTGCGCTGCGAACAGGACAAGATCGAACCGGTTGGGGATCTTGTCGACGCAATCCTCGACTGTGACGCGCGCCATCTACGCTTCCTTAAAACTGAAGGTGCTGGAAAGGGGCGTGCCCTACGGATCAACGCGCCGAATGTCAAGGAAATCCCGGGCCATCGCTCCGCGCACGGCGCGCTTGCCGCCGCCTGCCCCACAAGCCATGAGGCAGCGATGCATTCGGGAACCGAGCCCAGTTTTACCGTCGACGGCAATCGGCTGACGCTCCTGACCGAGGGGCCGGGGCGGATGGAGGCGCTGCTCGAGCTGATCCGCTCGGCGCGGACGTCGCTGCGAGTGCTCTATTATATCTATGTCGACGACGAAGCCGGTGCCGCGGTGCGCCAGGGGCTGCTCGATGCCGCCGCGCGCGGGGTCCAGGTCCACCTGATTGTCGATGGGCTTGGCAGCGAGGCCGCCGAAAGCCGCGACTTCTTCGATCCGCTCCGCGAAGCCGGGGTCGACATGTCGCGCTTCGAGCCGCGCTGGGGCCGGCGCTATCTGTTTCGCAACCACCAGAAGCTCGCATTGGCCGATGGCGAGCGAGTCATCATCGGCGGGTTCAATATCGAGAGCAGCTATTTCGGCACCGCCGCCGGGGAGGCCTGGCGCGATTTGGGGCTGCTGGTCGAGGGCCCCGCGGCGGGGCGGCTGGTCGGCTATTTCGACGCGCTCTCGCGCTGGGTGAAGCTGCCGCGGGCGTCGATGCGGATGCTGGGGCGGACGTTGAACAGCTGGAGCGAGCCCGAAGGCACCGCGCGCTGGCTGCTGGGCGGGCCGATGCGGCGGCTCTCGCCCTGGGCACGGGTCGTGCGGCGCGACATGCAGCGTGCGGATCGGATCGACCTGATCACCTCTTATTTCGCCCCCAATCCGGCGATGCTCACTCGGCTCGATCGGGTCGGGCGGCGCGGCCGGGTGCGGCTGGTTTTGCCCTCCAAGGTCGATCACACCGCATCGTTATGGGCGGCGCATTTCACGTATGCGGGATTGCTGCGCAAGGGCGTGCAGATCTTCGAGTATCAGCCGACCAAGCTGCACACCAAGCTCTTCCTGATCGACGACGTCGTCCATATCGGCTCGGCCAATTTCGACATTCGCTCGCTGTTCCTCAACCTCGAGCTGATGCTGCGAGTCGACGATCCCGCCTTCGCCGCGCACGTCCGCACCTATGTCGATCGCGAAGTCGCGGCGTCCGAGCAGATCACCTCGGCGCTCTACAAGGCGCGCACCGGACCCTGGACTCGAGTGAAGCAGTTCGGCGCCTATTTCGTGATGGCGGTGCTGGACTATAATGTGACCCGAAGGCTGAACTTCGGCGAGCAGCGTCGCGACCGCAAGAAGCACTGAGCCACACTAGACCGCGGGAACCGCCACCTCGATCGCGCCCGGCGCGACCTTCGCCGTGACAGGCGTGCAGGCCAGCACCTCGCCATCGATCGAGATGCGCTGCGGCGGATCGATCGAGACCGTGAAGCATTTGCCGTGGAAATCGCGGCTGCAGCTGTCCTTGTCGCGAAGCTTGAAGAATTTGGCGTACCAGTCGCGCGCCAGCGCGATCTTGCTGCGTCCGACGACTGCCTGCAGCAGTAGTTCGTGCGAATCGACATCGGCTTGATCCGACAGCTCGACTCCGCCGTGATGGGTACCGTTGAGGATGCGCACTTCGGTCGCCCACATCGTCTGCACCTGGACGCCGTCATCGAGCTGCAATCGGAACGGTCGGAAACGCACCGAGCATTTGAGCGCCCAGGCCAGATAACCCAGCCGGCCCGCATAGCGTTTGAGTTTGTGTGGCACGGTCTCACCGATCATCGTCGACAGGCCGATCGAGGCGCCGTTCACGAAATAGTCGTCGTCGATCATCCCCAGATCGATGCGCCGCCTGCGTCCGTTCGCGATTGCCTCGATCGCGCCGTCCAGATCGAGAGGCAGATCGAGCGAGCGCGCGAAGCTGTTGGCGGTGCCGAGCGGCAGGACCGCGAACACGCAATCCTTGCCCACCAGTTCGTCTACCACGCCGGAAAGCGAGCCGTCACCGCCGCCCACGATCACCATCGGCACGCCGGAGGCGACCACCTCGCGCACGGTCGCGTTCATTTTGTCGGGATCGTCGACCGCGTGCGCCGCGCGCAACGTGATTCCGGCCGCGGTCAGCTTCTCGCAGGCGATCTCGAACAAGTCCCGGCCCTTGCGCGAATGCGCGTTGACCACCAGCGCCGCTTCGCGCGGGATCGGCTTTGTTTCCATCCCGCAATAACTCGCACGGCACGCACAAGCTCCCAGCCATCCTCAATATGCCCGCGTCGCGCTTGCACAGCCTGCACTTGCGCATTCGTGCATATTCATTCCAGTCTGCGTGAACAGGACAGGGGAGAAACGGGATGGGGCCGACCGAATCGACGTTCGAGGGCAAAGGGGGATTGCGGATCTTCTATCGGGAATGGCTCCCCGCAGAGACGCCGCGCGCCGTCGTTGTGATTTGCCACGGCGTCAACTCGCACGGCGGCCAATATCTCTGGGCAGCGGACCGCCTGGTCGAAGCAGGCTATGCGGTCTATGCGCTCGACCTGCGCGGGCGAGGACGCTCCGAAGGTGAGCGCTTCTATGTCGAGGACGTCGCCGATTATGTCAGCGACCTTACCGATACGATCACCATCGCCAAAAGCCGTCATCCCGGCAGCAAGCTCTTCCTGCTTGGTCACAGCGCAGGGGGCGTGACCGGATCGACGTATGTCCTTGATCACCAGCACGCGATTGACGGCTTCATCTGCGAGAGTTTCGCGTTCCAGGTGCCCGCGCCGGGCTTCGCGCTGGCGGCGATCAAGGGGCTGAGCCACATCGCGCCGCGGCTCGGCGTGCTGAAGCTCAAGAATGAAGACTTTTCGCGCGATCCCGATTGGGTCGCGACGCTCAACGCCGACCCCTATATCAGCGACGAGACCCAACCCGCCGCCACCGTCGCCGCGCTGGTCCGCGCCGACGAGCGGATGCGCATCGAATTCCCGACGATCACCATCCCCCTGCTCATCCTGCACGGCACCGCCGACAAGGCGACGGTGTGCGAAGGCAGCGTCTTCTTCCACGAGACCGCCGGCTCGACGGACAAGACGCTCAAACTCTATCAGGACCATTATCACGATTTGCTCGCCGATATCGGCAAGGAGGAAGTGATGGAGGACATCCAGGCCTGGTTGGAGGCGCACCTCTAAACCGTCGCCCACGTCCCTCGATGCACTTGAAACGCGGCTTCGTCCCTGCGTCCAAAGGCTGTAGGATCATTGCCGAGCAATGGGATGGCGATGCGAGTGGAGCGCGTGAAACGGCTGGTGGGCTTAGCGACGCTTGCGCTGGCGGCGTGCGGCGCCAATCCGTCAGCCACTCCCGCCGGCGTCGCGAAGCGCACCACGATCGACTTCGCGAAGGTCGCCAATTACTCCGCACCTACGCTGCCGGCCTATTTCGATCGCACCGTCGCGGCGCTCGACCATAGCCCCGCGTCCAACCCCATCGACGATCGCGTCGCGACCCTCGGGCGGATACTGTTCTACGATCTGCGACTGAGCACCAACGACCGCGCATCGTGCGCCGCCTGCCACCAGCAGGCGATCGGCTTCACCGATTCGATGCGGTTCAGCAACGGGATCAGCAGCGCCGCCACGACCGACTTCCATGCGATGCGGCTCGGCAATCTTCGCTACTGGAAGCCCGGCTCGACCTTTTGGGACCGGCGCGCGGCCAGCGTCGAGGCGCAGGCCAGCCACCCCTTCCACAGCCTGGTCGAGATGGGGTGGGGCGGCGCGGCGGGCGGATTCGATGCGCTGACTCGGAAGATGGCAGCCACCGATTATTATCCCGACCTGTTCGCCTGGGCATTCGGCGACAAGGCGATAACCGAACCGCGTATCCAGCAGGCGCTCGCCCAGTTCGTGCGCGCGATGGTGTCGAGCGCGAGCCGGTGGGACACGGGCTATGCGAAGGTCTTCTCGCCCGCCGCGCCCGACCGGGGGCTCGGCGAGGATCTCCCCAATCTCACGGCCGAAGAGAATCGAGGCCGGCATTTGTTCATGACCGATGCCGCGAAGGGGGGCGCGGGCTGCTCGTCCTGCCACCTTCCGCCGACCTTCGCGCTCGCCGCAAACGCGCGCAGCAACGGCCTCGACCGCGGCGAGACGCGACTGTTCAAGGCGCCCTCGCTGCGCAGCGTCGGCCTGACGGGCCCCTATATGCACGACGGCCGCTTCTCGACGCTGGCCGAGGTAGTCGATTTCTACGACCATGGCATCCAGGATGGCCCGGCGCTCGACGATCGCCTGCGGCAAGGAGCCAGGCCACGCCGCATGAAGCTAAACGCCGCGGATCGCGCCGCGCTCGTCGCCTTTCTGATGACTCTGAGCGATCCGGCTCTCACCACCGATGCGCGCTTCAGCGACCCGTTCAGGCGCTGAGGCAGCGGCTTGCAGGCGGTTTTACCCTAGCTGGCGCGGATCGAATATAGCGTCGCGTTGCTGATCGCATATACCGCGCCGTCGGCGCCGACGAGGGTCGGCGTGTAGGCCTGGCCCAGCCCGGCATTGAGCCGCAGGCCCTGTGACAGCGTGTTCGTGGTCAGATCCCAGCGATACAGGATGCCGTCTTCATTGTTCGCCAGGATCGACTTGCGCAGCGGATCCGCGGCCATCGTGTTGATGCACCATTCGCGCCGCGCCGTGGCCGAGCCGGCGTCCAGCGTCGGGCCGAGGATCGTCAGCACTTCGCGCATCACCTGCACGCCCGGCACGATCGGGTCCGGCTGGCTCGCCTTCGGATCGAGTATCGCCATCCGATTGAGCCCGTCGCCCGTGCCTACGCCGTTATAATTATTATATTTCTGCGCAAGCAGATAGGTCGAGCTGCCCGTGTAGGACGGCACCATCGACGCAGGAATGACGCTGGGCGACACGTCCCAGCCGAAGCTGCCGGGGACCCCCACCGGATTGAGCAGGGAATCGAATTGGAGCAGCCATCCGCGCGCATTGTGCGTCGGAAACTGTGATTCGAGCACGCCATAGAAGACGCGGCCATCCGAGCCGACCACCGGCGACGCCGTGCCGTCGTCGCTGAGGCGCGCGGGCGTGAGCGTGTTCGGATCGACCAACGCCGCCTTGGCGCGAGTCGCAAGCGTCGTGCTGTCGAGCGCGAGCAGATAGCCGGTCTGGGTTGCCGTCGTGGCGCCCCGGTTCACTGCGATATAGAGTGTGCCGCCGTCGATCGAGAGCGCAGGCGCGCAATTCATCACCGGCTTCTGGACCGACGCATCGCCCGCCGCACTAGTGACGCTGACCCAGCGTGCCGTACCGTCGGGCGCGATGCGGGCAACGCCGCTGACGAGTCCCGCCGGATTCACGCCGGTCACCTGGAAGCCGAAGAAGATGTTTCCAGCCGGATCGGCGGTGAACGGCGTGTTGATGAAGACGGTGGCGTCGAACGCCGCGGGATTCGCATTGTAGGTGGAGGCGCCGTAGAAAATCTGCGCGGCAAAGCTACCGTCGACCGCATCCGCATTGGCGCGTAGCATGAGCTTGCCGCCCGCGCCCGGCGCATAGAGGCGGCCCTGCGCAGTAAGCAGCAGATTGTAGGGCGGCAGCCAGTTTCGCGGCGGCGTGATATAGTCCGTGGCCGTCTGCCAAACGAGCGCCCCGGTGGCTCCGTTGCGCGCTTCGACCCGGTAGCCGCCGGTGGCGGTCGTCTTGACCGGGATCACGACAAGGTTGCTCCTAGTCACGACCGGCGAGCCATAATGGGTCAGCAGCGCGCCGGCCGGTGTATATTGCGGCGCGAGGTCGACTGCCGCAGTCCAGCTGATCCGTCCGAGATCCTGCGATGCGATCGCGCTCACGCCCGTATGCTGCGCATCGCGCCCGTAGCCGAACCAGGCGGGGCCCGACACCGGCGTTGGCGTCGGCGTCGGCGTGGGAACCGGCGCAGGCGTGGGAGTCGGCACCGGAGTCGGCGTTGGCGACCCACCACCGCCGCTGCATGCCGCGACCACCGCGCTGGACGACAGCATTGCCAGCGCGCTGCGGCGCGATAGCAGTGGAGGAACGAGACTGAACGGGTGGGGACTATGGCTCATGGCTGCCGGGATACCCCTTTTTGCAGGGAAAGGCATCACCTTGGCGTGAAATCAGGCCGGGACGGCGGGCCTTGCTTTGTCGATTCGGCTCAACGACTACCAGTCCGGTCCCTGCGCCGGTTAAAAATGGCTCGGATCACGGAAGCGGCAGGTTGTTCGCCGCTTCCTTGCGCGCATTGGCCTCGGCCTTGGACTGGCGCGCCTGACGGACGAAGCAGCCAGTCGACCCCGAAGCGCCCACGGTCGTGCAGCTGCCCGTGCCCATCCGGCCGGCGTCGAGCGCATCGCCGGATCGCACGGCCCAGCTTTCGGTCTGCTGCGGCGCGCCCGGCTGCTCGCGCAGATTCTGCGGGATGCGGTAGCGCTCGCTTTCGGGCGCGCGCACGCAGATCACGTCGCTGGGGCAGCGATCGTCGCCGAATACGGTCAGCACACCGCCGATGGGCGCATTGGCCGAACGGGTCTGCTGCGAATTCTGCGCCTGCGCGGTCGCCGGCGCGAGCATCGGGATCGAAGCGACCGTAGCCGCCAACAGGAATCGCTTGAGCATCACGCCTTCTCCTCGAACCATATCATTGGCGTACAACGCTGAACGTGGCCTGTCATATCCGTTTGGACAGCGCGATTGCGACTCGACAGCCCATTCGAATAGCTCCCGACAGCAAGGGATAGCCCAATGCCGTCTCGGCGCCCGCACCGATCGCGGTATCGAGATGCTCGAGTTCCTCGGCGCGAAATTCGGCGACGGCGTGGGCCAGTTCGGGGTCGTCGTCGCCTAACTCGGCGAGCTGCGCCTGGTAATGGAGGTCGATCTCGGTCTCGACCGCGGCGGTGCATGCCATTGCGGCAGAGGGCCCGATCGCTGCCGTCACTGCGCCCAGCGCAAAGCCCGCGACATCCCAGAAGGGCTGGATCGCCGTGGGCCGAACACCGCGCTTCGCGATCATCGCGTCGAAGAAGCGGCGATGGCGCTCCTCCTGCACCGCCATGCCGTGGATCATCCGCGCGGCGGGGGTGCGATCGCCCATTACCGCCAACTGGCCGGCATAGATGCGCGTGGCGCCATATTCGCCGGCCTGGTCGACCCGGACCATCGCCGCCATGCCCTCGCGGGGATCGCCGGGCTTCCAGCTCATGGCCGCGCGCGCCGCACTGCAAATCCGAAGATCGCGACCGCGCCGGCCAGGCTGAAGATCGCGTTGAACCCGGCCAGGCTGATTCCGAACAAGGTCCATTGCGGCACGTCGCAGCGCACCAGCGGCTTGCGCAGCGCCTCGTTTAGCATCGCCATCGGGTCCGCGCTCGCCAGCGTGGTGGAGCAGGCGGTGATCCCTTGCCACCAATGATATTCGACCCCGGCATGAAGGACGCCGATGCCGCCGCTGACCGCGATCAGCGCCGCGGCAAACAGGACGAACAGCATCTGCACGGGCCGGGGTCGTACGACGAACGAAAGCGCCGCGACGATCACCGCGGCATAATGCGGCCAGCGCTGCCAATGGCACATCTCGCACGCGACCAGGCCGAACTGCTCCGAGAGCAAGGCTCCGCCCACGAGGCCCAGCGGGAGCAGGAGCGCGATCAGCTGTGCAGTGCGGAAGCCGTCGGCGCGCATTGCTCTCAGCGGCCCTTCGTTGCGACTTGGGGCGTTTTCCCGCCGATCCGCGCGATGGTCTGCAGGGCGTAATGAAGCTGGAAGTCCTCTATGCCCTGCTTCTTGAGCTGCTCCGGGGTCGCGGCGAAGCGCGGATCGGTGCGGGTATCCTCCTCGATCACCGAATCCTCTGCCTTGTCCGAATTTATCAGATGACGGCGCAGATCGGCTTCGCGCACCACTGGCCGGCTCTTGTAATCGGCGTCGGAAATCTGCGGCACGATAAGGTCGGGCTTGATCCCGCCTTCCTGCACCGAATGACCCGAGGGCGTGAAGTAGCGTGCGGTGGTGAGCCGCAGTGCGGCGCGTGATCCCATCGGTAGAATGGTCTGGACCGAACCCTTGCCGAAGCTGCGCACGCCCATCACGAGCCCGCGATGATGATCCTGGATCGCGCCCGCGACGATCTCGGACGCCGACGCCGTACCCGCATCGACCAGCACCACCACCGGCAGCCCGCGCGCCAGATCGCCCGGCACCATCGATTCGGCATAATAGCGCTCGATATCGGCTTTCTCTCGGCCGCGCTGCGAGACGATCTCGCCATGGCTCAGGAACACGTCCGAAACCGCGATCGCCTCGCTCAGCAGACCCCCGCCATTCTCGCGCAGATCAATCACGTAGCCGAGCGGCTTGCGGCCGAGCTGCTTGTCGATCGCCTGGATCGCCTTGATCGTGTCGGCGCCGGTTTGCGCGGTGAAGGTGTTGATGTTGATGATGCCGACGCCATTCTTCACTTCCCATTTCACCGGCTTCTGCACGATGATCTCGCGCACGAGCGTGAACTGAAGGGGCTTGTCGGCGCCAGGGCGGATCACGGTGATCGAGATCTTGGTGCCCGGCGCGCCGCGCATTTGCTCGATCGCCTCGTCCAGGCTGCCGCCGACGATGAACTTGCCGTCGAGATGGGTGATGAAATCGCCCGACTTGATCCCGGCGCGATCCGCCGGCGTATCTTCGGTCGGCGCGATGACCTTCACGGCGCCGTCTTCCTGGGTGACGGTCAGGCCCAGACCGCCATAATTGCCTTCGGTCTGGATCTTGAGATTGTCGAAGTCGAGCCCGTCAGCGAACGAGCTGTGCGGATCGAGCGCGGCCAGCATTCCCGCGATCGCGCCCTTTACCAGCGTCTTGTCGTCCACCTTGTCGACATAGTTCGCCTTCACCTGGTTGTAGACTTCCATGAATGCGTCGAGCTCGCGGTAGCTCTGCGTATCCACGCCCGCCATCGCCCCCGATGCAACAGGAACGAGTGCCAGCGCGCTGACGGCGGCGGTTACCTGGAGAAGTGAACGCAACATACGAGCAACTTTCGGGGAAATGGGAACCCTGGCGATATAATGCGGGATAACGGCTTTTACACGGCGTGTCAGTCGAGCAATTGAGCCAGGTCCATCGCCCGGCCTTGCCGTCGCAGTTCGACCGTGACGCGCGGATCTTCTCCGGCGCCGGCGCGTCCGATGCGGCCGCCCTGCGCCACTTGATCGCCGACGCGAACGCCGATTCCGCCCAGCCCGGCGAGGAGAGTCGTCCAGCCCTTGCCATGATCGACGATCACAACCCCGCCATAGCCGCGGAACGGCCCGGCATAGACGATCCGGCCAGCGGCAGGCGCCACGACTTCCGCACCCCGTGCGCAGGCCAGAGTCAGCCCGCGGGCACGCACCCCGGCATCGGACAGTTCACCCAGTCCGCGCACGGTTTGCCCCGCTACCGGAAGGACGTAAGCGGGATTCCCCGGCTTCGGCGCCAGAGACGCAGGGCGCTCACCGGGCTGCGGCGGGCGCGGCAAGGGTCCGGGCAACGCGAGCAGCCCGGCCTGGATCTCGGCGGCCTCGCCCATCGTGTCCATCTGTTCGACGATCTCGCGGGCGCGCTCGCCGAGCGCCAGCGCGCGATCCGATTCGATCAACGCGCTTTGTCCCAACGCCCGCGAGCGCATGCGATGCTCGGCCTCGAGGCGCAGCGCGGCGACTCGCTCGGACTCGAGGCGGGTGCGGCCTTCGCGCAGGCTGGCCACCGCCGCCTCCGCCGTGGCGCGCAGCTTGCGGCCGCGTTCCAGCTCGGCGCGCACCGCCGCCGTGCGGCGCTCGACGAGCGGCAGCGCCGTGCCGAGCACCGCGCGGACATGCACCATATCCTCGGTCGATCCCGGCTGGACCAGCCCGAGTACGGGCGGACGCCGCGCCATCGATTGCAGCGCCGCGATAAGCCGCAAGATCGGCCCCTGGCGCTCGGCGAGCTGGCTGCGTTGGGCGGCGAGCAGGCGATCGACGATTCCGATCCGGGCGCGCGCCGCAGCGATATCGGCTTCGGCAGCCTTGATACGTTCGGCCGATGCCGCTTCCTGCGCGCGAGCCTGGGTGGCCCTGTCGCGCGCGCCTGCCGCCGCGCGTTCCAGCGCCTGCGAGCGCGCCAGTGCGGCCTCGGACTGGGCCGACGCCGATCGCAGTCGCGCCTGCTGCTCGGCCAGGCTCGGCACCTGCGCGCCGGCCAGCGAGCCGAGCGCCAGCATCGCAGGCAATACGGCAATCAACGTGATCCTGCGAACGGAGCCCATGGCTTACCCTTCGCGGTGATAGGGATGGTTGGCAAGGATCGAGGCGGCGCGCCACAATTGCTCGGCCAGCATCGCCCGGGCCAGCATGTGCGGCCAGGTTGCGCGGCCGAAGGAGAGCAGCAGGTCTGCACCGGCCCGCTCGACGTCGCCGAAGCCGTCCGCGGCGCCGATCAGGAAGCGCACTTCGCGAATTCCGTCGTCGCGCCACGCGCCCAGCCGTTCGGCCAACACGCGCGAGGGCAGGCTGTCGCCGGTCTCGTCGAGAACGATCGTCTTGGTGGCGCCCTGGAGATCCGGCACCTTCCCGCCGGTGTCGGGCAGTTCGGTCACCCGCGTCGGCCAGGAAATGCGCTTAAGATAGCGATCGACCAGCTCCGCCTCGGGACTGCGCCCGATACGCCCCCGCGCCACGATATGGAGCAGCATGCTACCGCCCCGACGGGATCAGGCCTGGCCCCCGGCGCCGTCGCCGAACGCCCACATGCGCTCGAGATTGTAGAAGGTGCGCACTTCGGGACGGAACAGGTGGATGATCACGTCGCCGGCATCGATCAGCACCCAATCGGCGGTCGGCAGGCCTTCGATCCGCGGCGAGCGGCCGAACTCGGCCTTGATCTTCTCGGCCAGCTTGGTCGCCATCGACGCCACCTGCCGGGTCGAGCGTCCGCTCGAGACGACCATATAATCGGCGATGCTGCTCTTGCCGGCGAGCGGGATCGAGACGGTCTCGACCGCCTGATCGTCGTCGAGCGACGCAAGCACGAGCTTGTGCAGCGCGTCCACGCCGTCGGTACGCTGCACATTGGGGGAAGTGGCCAAGAGGACTCCTAGGGTTTCACGCATCTGTGCTGAGTCATGGAAACGGCGGGGGCGGCGTCGATAGCGATGTTCGACGCGCGTCCGGAAATCGCCGGTGCCAGCCAGGATCGGCGGCCCGAAGGCTCGTCGCCGAGGTCGTATCGGGGCGGAAGCGCAACAGCACGAGGGCTGGCAATCTCCATCGCGTCCAATTCTTGGCCTGGCCTGCGGGCCGCACAGCGCGCCGCAACCAACTCATCGCAGGACTTGCGCGAGCGAGTCGGTCATAGCCCGGACGGGCAATCACCGCAATCGGAACCTGCCGGGCTATATCACGCCACCGTTCCCACTGGTGGAACTGCGCGAGATTGTCCGCACCCATGAGCCAGACGAAGCGATGCCGCGGATAGAGCCGCGGGAGTTTGCCGAGCGTGTCGGCGGTGTAGCGCGTCTTAAGCCGCGCCTCGACCGCGCTGGCACGGATCGGCGCGTGCCGCGCCATTTTCCGAGCCGAAGCCAAGCGCGCGGCGAAAGGTGCCATGCCCGCGCGCGGCTTGAGCGGGTTGCCGGGCGAGACCAGCCACCACACTTCGTCCAACCCAAGGGCGCGGATCGCGTGCAGCGATAGCCGGCGATGGCCGCTATGGGCGGGGTTGAAGGAGCCGCCGAGGAGGCCGATGCATTTCACAATTTTCCTGCAAGCAACTGTGCGCCGTGCACAACCCGCGGGATGCGGATGTGATCTTTCTCGACGCGATAGAAGAGCACATATTCGGTCCGCGGTACGTGCCAGCGGCGCCGGTTCGCTCGCGTGGTAGCTTGGCGAGCGTACGGCAAACCAGAGAGGATATTGGTTGCCTGCACAATGCGTTCTGCCAGATCGATCGCGAGCGCTGAGTCGATCCCCCGATAATGGCGAGCGATTCGATTGATATCGCCTTGAGCCGATGGCGCCCAGCGAATCTCGCGCACTAGGCGGCAGCCGCCTCACGTCGAAGGCTGGCTACCCAGGCTGTCATCTCTTCCTGCGTAAGATATTCGCCGCGGTCGATCTCACGTTCGGCCTCGTCCAGCGAGTCCATCAATTCGGTTTCGGATCGAACATATTCCTCAACCGCGCGGGCTATGATCCAGGCGCGCGATCGCTCCATGCTGGCGGCGAGTCGATCGAGACTGGTCGACGTCTCCGTGTCGATTCGGCCGGTGATGACGATGGTCTTGCTCATGTCACGGATGTATACAAAGAATGCAGCCGATTCAAGGTCGCGCCTGGCCGGTCCCACGCACGACCCACTTATAGGTCGTCAGCCCCTCGAGTGCGACGGGCCCGCGGGCGTGCAGCCGCCCGGTAGAAATGCCGATTTCGGCGCCCAGCCCGAACTCGCCGCCGTCGGCAAACTGGGTCGAGGCGTTCCACATCACGATCGCGCTGTCGACGCTGTTGAGGAAGCGTTCCGCCGTCTCAGCATTGTCGGTGACGATCGCGTCGGTGTGGTGCGACCCGTGCGCGGCGATATGCGCCATCGCCGCATCGACGCCGTCGACCAGCTTCACCGAGAGGATCGCGTCGAGATATTCGGTGTCCCAGTCGCCGCATTCCGCCGGCAGCGTGCGGGGCTCGATCGAAACGATCTCGGCCTCGCCGCGCAGTTCGCACCCTGCGTCGGCAAGTGCTTTCAAGATAGGCGCCGGATCGGCAAAGCCACGATCGATCAGCAGCGTCTCGGTCGCGCCGCAGATACCGGTGCGGCGCATCTTGGCGTTGAGCGCGAGCCGCGCCGCCATCTCGGGATCGGCTTCGCGATCGACATAGGTGTGGCAGAGCCCGTCGAGATGCGCGAGTACCGGCACCCGCGCCTCGGCCTGGACGCGCGCGACCAAGCCCTTGCCACCGCGCGGCACGACCATATCGATCGCGCCCTCTGCGGTGAGCATCGCACCGACGGCAGCCCGGTCGGTGACCGGCACCAGTTGTACGGCGTCGACAGGCATTCCGCCCGCTTCGAGTCCCGATGCCAGCGCGGCATGGATTGCGCGATTGCTTCGGATCGCCTCGGAGCCGCCGCGCAGGATCGCGGCATTGCCCGACATCGCGCACAGCGCGCCGGCATCGGCGGTCACGTTGGGGCGGCTTTCGTAGATGATGCCGATCACCCCGATCGGGATGCGCACCCGCGTCAGCACCAGCCCATTGGGCCGATCGACCCGCTCGATCAGCTTGCCCACCGGATCGTCGAGCGCCGCCACCGCCGCAACGCCCGCCGCCATCGCCTCGACGCGCCCGGCATCGAGCCGAAGCCGGTCGAGCAGCGCCCCCGATAGCCCCGACGCTTCGGCCGCGGCCATGTCCTCGGCGTTGGCCGCGACGATCGCATCGCACGCCAATCGGATCGAATCGGACGCGGCGATCAGCGCACGCCTTTTCTCCGCGCTTGACATCGCCGCGAGCCGCCGCGACGCGGCGCGTGCGCGCGAGGCCATTTCGGCGATCAGCATCGGGATATCGGCATCGGCCATGCCGCACCCGCTAGCACGACTTTTGCGAAGCTGGTAGGCGGTGCGGATGGGGGAATTCGAAGCAGCGGGTGAAATCGTCACCGTGGGCATGCTCGGCCGCGCGCTCGAGCCGCATGCCGGGGAGGGGCATGGCGAGGGCGCCATGTGCCTCAATTGCGGCACCGCACTGATCGGGCCCCATTGCCACCGATGCGGCCAATCGGCGCACGTCCACCGCTCGCTGGGCGCGATCGGGCACGAGATCGCGCATGGAGTCGCGCATTTCGAGGGCAAATTCTGGCGCACGCTGCCCTTGCTCGTCTGGCGGCCCGGCGATCTGACGCGGCGCTATATCAGGGGCGAACGCGCGCGCTTCGTCTCGCCGATGGCGATCTTCCTCTTCTCCATCTTCGCGATGTTCGCCGTCTTTTCCTGGGCCGGGATCTCGGCACCGAGCAATCTCAGCACCGGCGAGCCAGAGAAGATGGTGGCCGAGGCGCGGACGCAACTGGTGAAACAGCGCGCCGAGGCCGTCGTCGAGCGTGACGAGCATCCGGTCGGGGATCGCAGGCGGCAACGGATCGAGCGCAATATCGCCGAGATCGACGAGACGCTGGCGAACCTGCCCGAGGGTAAGGGCGACCGGACCAACATCAACGTCCGTTCCGCCCTGAGCGGCTGGGCGCTGGTCGATCATGGCATCGAGAAGTGGAAGAAGAATCCGTCGCTGATGCTCTACAAGCTGCAAGCGAGCGTCTACAAATTCTCCTGGCTGCTCATTCCGCTATCGCTGCCCTTCGTTTGGCTGCTGTTCGCGTGGAAGCGCGACTACAAGCTATACGACCATACGGTGTTCATCACCTACTCGATCGCCTTCATGTCGCTGCTGTTCATCGTGATCACCATCGCCGCCGCGATCGGCCTGGGGGCCCCTCTGCTCACCTTCGCCGCCTTTGCCGTGCCGTTTGTCCACATCACCCGCCAGCTCAAACAGGCCTACCGGCTGCGCTGGTGGTCGGCGATCCTGCGCGCGCTGATCCTCTCCTGGTTCATCACGATCATCTTGATGCTCTTCCTGCTGATCCTACTCGCGCTGGGCATGTCCGGGTGAAGGCTCAGCGGCAGGGGTAGCGCCGCTGCATGAACGCATAGAAAGCGGTCTTCATGCTGATGCCGCGCCGGGCCGGCGGGATCCTCTCGAGGTCGGCGAGCAACTCGCCGCTGCCGATCTTGGCCTGGCCCTTGGGCGGCGGGCAGCTGTGCGGCTTGCGGCCGGCAGCGCGCGCGGAGACCAGATCGGCGCGATAGGCGTCCGCGATCGTCTTCATCTCGCGCTTCAGCAGCCCCACGTCGGACGAGAACATCGCTGCCATGCCCTTGGCCTTGAGCGCATGCGCCTTGGCGAGGAACTCGGCGACGCTCATCGCCTGTGCAGAGGTGGCGACGAGCGACAGCGCCGTCGCGGCCAATATCAGTCGCCTCATGAGAATAGCCCTCCCTCGATATCCCGAGGAAGGGCTATTCAGCATCGCTTGAACGTCAAGTGAACTCAGGCGCCTTGCGGCGTCGGGTTCCCGAACGGACCCTTGGGCCGGCGGATCTTGGGGATCGAGGTGCCGCCCGCAGCGACGGGGACCGAGGGAGCGCCCGCATCGTCGCGACCGATCTCTTCCCCTGCCACCAGCCGCTTGATCTCGTCGCCGGTCAGCGTTTCGAACTCGAGCAGGGCATTGGCCAGCGCATGGAGCTGATCGATATGATCGGTCAGCACCTGCTTGGCGCGGTTGAGGCCGCCCTCGACGAGTTTCTTGATCTCCGCATCGATCAGCAAGGCGGTCTCGTTGGACATGCTCGCCGGGCGCGCCTGGCCATAGCCGAGATAGCTTTCCTCGCCCTCGGCATATTCGAGCGGGCCGACCGCCTCCGACATGCCCCAGCGGGTGACCATCGAACGCGCGAGACGCGTGGCGGACTGGATGTCCGAAGACGCGCCCGAGCTCACCCGATCATAGCCGAAGATCAGCTCCTCGGCGACGCGGCCCCCCATCGCGATCGAGAGATGCGCATACATCTGATCGCGGTGCATCGAATTCTGGTCACGCTCGGGAAGCCGCATCACCATGCCCAGTGCACGGCCGCGCGGGATGATCGTCGCCTTGTGAATCGGATCGGATGCGGGCTCGTGGATTGCGACGATGGCGTGACCGGCCTCATGATAGGCGGTCATGCGCTTCTCGTCCTCGGTCATGAGCATCGACTTGCGCTCGGCGCCCATCATGACCTTGTCCTTGGCGTCCTCGAACTCGCTCATCGCGACGAGGCGCTTGCCGCGGCGAGCCGCCAGCAGTGCCGCCTCGTTGACGAGGTTGGCGAGGTCCGCACCCGAGAAGCCCGGCGTGCCGCGCGCGATGACGCGCGGATCGACGTCGGGCGCCAACGGCACCTTCTTCATATGGACCTGGATGATCTTCACCCGGCCCTCGATGTCCGGACGCGGCACGACGACCTGGCGATCGAAGCGGCCCGGACGCAGAAGCGCGGGGTCGAGCACGTCGGGGCGGTTGGTTGCCGCGACGATGATGATGCCTTCATTGGCATCGAAGCCGTCCATCTCGACCAGCAGCTGGTTCAGCGTCTGCTCGCGTTCGTCATTCTGGTTGCCCAGACCTGCACCGCGCGAGCGGCCGACGGCGTCGATCTCATCGATGAAGATGATGCACGGCGCCGACTTCTTGGCCTGTTCGAACATGTCGCGCACGCGGCTGGCGCCGACGCCGACGAACATCTCGACGAAGTCCGAGCCCGAGATCGAAAAGAAGGGCACGCCCGCCTCGCCGGCGATGGCGCGGGCGAGCAGCGTCTTGCCGGTGCCCGGCGAGCCGACGAGCAGCGCGCCCTTGGGAATCTTGCCGCCCAGGCGGGCGAACTTGGTCGGGTCCTTGAGGAATTCGACGATCTCCTGCAATTCGTCGCGCGCCTCGTCGATGCCGGCGACGTCGTCGAAGGTCACCTTGCCTTCACGCTGGGTCAGCAGCTTGGCGCGGCTCTTGCCGAATCCCATCGCGCCCGAGCCCGAATTCTTCTGCATCTGGCGCAGCACGAAGAAGGCGATGCCGAGGAACAGCAGGAACGGAAGCGCCTGGACCAGCATATATTGCCAGATCGACGGGCCTTCCTCGGGACGCGCATTGATGGCGACGCCCTTCTCGCGCAGCGTCGGGATCAGCTGCGGATCGCTCGGCGCGTTGGTGCGGAACTTGGCATCGCTGGAGAGCGTGCCGGTGATGACGCTGGTGCCCGCCGTCCCCGCAGCGATGTTGACGGCCTTGACCTCGCCGGCCTGCGCCTTGTCGAGGAAGGTCGAATAAGGGATCGAGTCGCCCGCGGTCTGCGCGGCTCGCCCATCGAACATGGTGACGAACAACGCCAATGCGGCGAGAATGCCGACCCAGATCAGCAGACTCTTCATCCAGGGATTGGCGCCGCCATTTTCTGGCCCCTGCGGCTTGTTATTGTCGTTCATCAGGATTCGGTACCTTTCGCAGTACCAAGATAGGCACCTGCAGGTTAATGGCAATGGAACAGCGTCGATCAGTGTGATCGGCGAGGCGGGGCTTTTCGGAAGTTCACGAGGTTCCCGCTTTTACTGATCTGGACTCCTGCCTGGGTCCCGCTCCGGCCGGCTTCCAACAGCTGGATCAACGGCTCGATATTGCTCGCCTCGGACCAGGGCGGGGAGGCGATGCGCTCGGCTTCGCGCAGCTCGGTGATGGCGCGGCGCAGCAGGCGGCGGCGGATTTCGCGGGGGAGGCCGGCCAGGTCGAGACCCTGCGGGGTGCGGCGTTCGGTCCAGAAATGCTCGGCGAGCAGGGCGAGCGCCTCCTCGGCTTCGGAGGCATGGGTTGCCGCTCGGGCGAGTCCGGGCACGTCCAGCAGGTCGTTCTCCGCGAGCAGCCGACGGAAATGCGTGCGATCGTGCATATCGTCGCGGTTGCTGGGATCGTCGGCCGTCGGCACGCCCGCGACCAGCGCGAGCAACTCGGCGCGCCGCCAACCGAGCAGGGGGCGCAAGAGCAGCATGCCGTCCAGCGCGCGACGCGGGCGAATCGAGGCGAGCCCGGCGACGCCCGATCCGCGGACGGCGCGCATCAGGAAGGTCTCGGCTTGATCATCGGCATGATGCGCGGTCAGCAGCGCGTGCGCGCCGATGTGCCCCGCCCAATCTGCGAGCAGGCGATAACGCGCCGCCCGCGCCTGCGCCTGAATGCTGGCGCCCACGATCGGCACCGCGGGGACCAGGACCTCATGCGGCACGTCGAGCTGGGCGCATATCGCGCCGACCAGCCGGGCTTCCTCGGCGGCACCCTCGCGCAGCCGATGGTCGACCGTCGCGGCGGCAACCTCCCCTGGGAAGGCGGCGGTGGCCAGCAGCAGCATCGCCATGCTGTCCGGCCCGCCGGATACCGCAAGCGCCAGCGGGAAGAGCGTCTCGCCCAAAGCCTCCATGTCCGCCCGGAACCGCGCCACCGCGGCGGCATCGGGCGTCGGGATCATCGCGTCAGCTGCACTTCTGCGCAGTGCGCCCCGCCGCCACGCCGGCCTTCATTTCGGCTGAAAGGCGTTCGCCGTAGAGCTGGGTCAGCTCGTTATAGACCTTGCAGATCTCGCCCGACGGCTTCTTCAGCTTCGTCAGCGCCTGCGCCAGATAATAGAGGCTGTCCGGCGCGCGCTCGCCATTGGGGTTCTTCTTGTAATTCTCGTAGAAGGCGACCGCCGCCAGGCTGGGCGCGCCGGCATCGAGATAGGCGCGGCCAAGCAGGTTCTGCGAATAGCTGGCGCGGCGATGCTGCGGATATTTGGTGGCGACCGCTTCGAGCTCGCGACGCGCCTCGGGATAGAGTTTCGCCGACCAGAGCCGGAAGCCATAGGTGTAGCCGTCCTCGGCCGGATCGTCGGTCTTGGGCCGCTCGATGGCCGCCACCTGCTGCGCGCGCGTGCCGGCAGGCTTGGCCGCGGCGGGCTTTTCGGCGCCCTCGACCGTTTCCACGGGCCTCGCCGCCGGTCGCGAGGCGGGCCGCGGGGGCGCGGCGTCGAGGGCGGCCGGGTCGATCGACGGTCCTCCCGAGCCGATCGCAGACGCGCCGTCCTCCAGCGCCTTCAGCCGCGCATCGGTCGAACGCTTATAGGCGTTGAACGCCTCTTCGAGCTGGCGCGTGCGATATTGGCCCTGCTCGATCTGCCCGGTGAGCGAGCTGAGCTGGCTCTCGACCGCGACCACGCGCTGGGTAAGGTCGGTCAGTGCGCTGCCCGACGGGATGCCGGGGATGCTGCCCTCGGTCTGCGGCGTGATCTGCGGCTCGATCGTCTGGCCGGCGCCACCCGGAAACACCTTGCGCTGCACGGCGCGCATCTCGCGTTCGAGCCGATCGACGCGGCCTTCGATCGCCGCCTGCGCATGCGCCGTACCGTTCATTCCAAATGCGGCCGTAAGGATCGCCGCCGCCATCAAGATTCGCATGATCACACCCCCCGGTGCAGCTGTTCGGGACAAAGTCATGGCTTCGTATAGCGCCGAGGCGGCGCCTGTCGCCAGTTTTAGGTTAAAGCCGGGTTCGGCTCCCCTTTTTCTACCGTCGGCCCGGCGCAAGCCGAGCGAGCGGACGATCGCTAGGGCGCCTCAGGCGCGGTCACCGGGGCCGTAGCCGCGGCGCTGGCAGTGGGAGCCGGGGTAGGCCGGGCGCTGGGCGTGGGGGCGGAGCGCCGTTGGGTGGTGCTGCCCGCGGAGGTTGTCACCGCGGGCCTTGCCGCCGGTGCGGAGCTTGGGGCCGCCGCCCCATTCGGCTGGCCGCGCGCCTGCAGCGCCGCGGCGGTCACCTCCACCTCGACGGGATTCGCGCCAAGGCCCAGCGGCGGCACGCTCGATCCGTTGAGCAGCACCTGGATACGATCGGGCCGGACCGTGCGGACGCGCGGACGATCGGCGTCGGCGGGCACGTCGTACCGCTCGTTCGCCACCATTTCTTTCTCGAACAGCCGCTTGCCGTTGGCGTCGGTGATCCGGAGCCAGACGGTGTCGGTCGCAACCAGCGTCACCTGCCCGCCGGGCGCCGCCACGGGCTCGGCGACGGCCGCGGTGGCATTGCCGGGCTCGATCGCGATCAGATTTTCGGAGGCGGGCGCGCCGCCCCGGAAGAGCCCGGTGCCGTACCAGAGCCCGACGCCGATCAGCACGACCAGCGCGAACAGCGCGCCGCCCCAGGCAAGCCAGGGCGGGGGCACCCGGGTGGGATCGTGCATCTCATACGGCACCGATACCGGCCGAATCGGCACGTCGCCCAATTCGGCACGCACTTCCCGGGCGATCGCCACCTCGTCCGCGCCGACCGCGCGGGCATAGGCCTTGGCGAAGCCGACCGCATAGGTGGACGAAGGGAGCCCCGAATAATTGGATTTCTCGATCGCCTCCAGATGCCGCTGCGGAATTCGCGTGCGGCTGGCGATCTCGCCGATGTCGAGCCCCTGCGCCTCCCGCGCGGCGCGCAGCCTCTCGCCCACTCTCGCGGGGAACAGCGTCGAGTCTGCGCCAGTCTGGCCGTCCATGTTTGGCTCTCCGAACGGGATGATTAGCGCCCCCGGGCTCCCGTCTCTGGCCCCGGGGTGTCCCTCAGGCGGCAGCCCCTGTCAACGTTGGCCCCGCGTGTTTTGACGCTGCGTCAGGCCAGTTCGACCGAATGTTCGGATGCCCATGCCGAAAGCGTCTCGCGCAAGGGGGCGCCGGGCCGGGCGAGCATCGGGCCCATCGCCTCGATCAGCGCAGAACGATCGAGCGAGCGGACCATCGCCTTGATGGGACCCACCGCGGCGGGGGTGATCGAAAGCCGGTCGATGCCTAGCCCGATCAGCGCCATCGCCTCGAGCGGGCGCCCGCCCATCTCGCCGCACAGCGCCACGGGCACGCCCGCGGCATGCGCCTGATCGACCACGCGCTTGAGGAAGCGCAGGATCGATACGCTGAGCCAATCATAGCGCAGCGCCAGCTTGGGATGCGCACGATCGGCGGCGAACAGGAATTGGGTGAGGTCGTTGGTGCCGACCGACAGGAAGTTGACCATCGGCAACAGGATATCGAGCACTTCGGCAAGCGCCGGCACTTCGAGCATCGCGCCATAGCGGATCTCGGTCGGCATCTTCTTGCCGCGCGCCGCCAGCCAGGCGCGCTGGGCCTCGAACAAGTCGCGTGCCTGCTCGAACTCCCAGGGCTCCGAGACCATCGGAAACATGATGTTGAGCGTGCGCCCCCCGCCCGCCTCGATCAGCGCGCGCGCCTGCGCCTTCATCAGCCCGTCGCGATCAAGCGCGAGCCGCAGCGCGCGCCAACCCATCGCCGGGTTTTCCTCGTCGCCATATTCGTCATGATTGAGATAAGGCAGCGCCTTGTCGCCGCCGATATCGACCGTGCGGAACACGACCGGGCGATCGCCCGCCGCGTCGAGCACATCCTTATACAGCCGCCGCTGTGCCTCGCGCTGGGGGAGCGTGGCCGAGACGAGGAACTGGAATTCAGTGCGGAACAGGCCGATCCCGTCGGCGCCTGTCAGATCGAGCGCGGCGAGATCGTCGCGCAGCCCGGCATTGACCATCACCGTCACCCGGTGGCCATCGGCGGTGATCGGCGCCTCGCCCTTCAGCCGGGCAAAGGCGGCGCGGCGCTTCTGGCTGAGCACCAGCTTGCCGTCGAACGCCTCCTGCATCGCCGAAGTCGGCCGGATATAGAGGCTCTCCTCGCTGACATCGAGCAACAGGAAATCGCCCTCTGCGATCAGACGGCGCACATCGCGGACGCGGCCGAGCACGGGCACCCCCATCGCGCGCGCTACAATCGTGACGTGGGCGGTCAGCGACCCTTCCTCGAGGACCACGCCCTTCAGCCGGCGGCGATCATATTCGAGCAGCTCGGCGGGTCCCAGGTTGCGCGCGATCAGGATCGAATCCTGGTGCAGCCCCATCTTCGCCGCAGAGCCGAGCTGGCCCGACACGGTGCGCAGCAGCCGATTCGAGAGATCCTCCAGATCGTGCATCCGATCGCGCAGCAGCGGATCGTCGATCTCGCGCATCCGCATCCGGGTGCGCTGCTGGACGCGCTCGATGGCGGCCTCCGCGGTCAGGCCGGAATCGATCGCCTCGTTGATACGACGGCTCCAGCCTTCGTCATAAGCGAACATCTTGTAGGTCGCGAGGACCTCGTCATGCTCGCCGCCCCCGCCGAATTCGGCCTGGCTCGCCATCCGGTCGATCTGCTCACGCATCTTGTCGAACGCGGCATAGACGCGGTGGCGCTCGGCCTCGACATCCTCGGCGACGGTATGTTCGATGGTGATGCGCGGCTGGTGAAAGACGGCGACGCCGGCGGCCATGCCCTCGACAAGCTTGAAGCCGGCGACGCGGGTAGCCGCAGTCGATTGCGGGCGCGTCGAGGTGCCGCCGGTCGAATCGACCAGATCGGCGTTGGCGATCAGCTCGGAGAGTACCATCGCCACCGTCTGCAGCGCCTCGATCTCGACGTCGGCGTAGCGGCGCGGCTCCATATGCTGGACCGCAAGGACACCGACCGCGCGCTCGCGGCGGATGATCGGAACTCCGGCGAAGCTGTGAAAGCGATCCTCGCCGGTTTCGGGGCGATAGGCGAAATCGGGATGCGTTGCCGCCTCGTCGAGGTTCAGCGTCTCGACATTTTCCGCGATCGTGCCGACCAGGCCCTCGCCGAGCGCGAGCCTGGTGACGTGCACCGCTTCCTGCGCCAGCCCGCGGGTGGCGAACAGTTCGAGCACGCCTTCGCGCAGCAGATAGATCGAGCAGACCTCGCTATCGAGCACCGTGCCGATAACGTCGACGACGGCATTGAGCTTCGATTGCGCAGGCAGCCGCTTCGCCATCACGTCGTGGAGGCGAGTCAGGATCTCGCGAGCGGAGGCGGCGGCGGTATGGGCCATGCCTCCGCGCTATCAGATGCGCGCCGGGCCGCCAATGGCGGGCGCGCATCCATTCGGTGTCAGCGCCCGGCGAGGCGAGTCGGACGGCTGCCTGTGTCCGGATCGGTGCGCAACACCGCTGTGTCGACCGTCAGGTGCGGCTGGGCATCGCCTGCGTGCCATGCGGCAAGATCGCTGCGATAGCGGTCATACGCTGTATAGAAGTCGACGAAAGGCCGATCGAGCCGCTGCAGCGCCCCCACCGCGAAGGTCGCGAAGGCGTCGGTTGGCGTTGCCACCGCTTCGGCGAGCAGGGGCGCCGCGACGGCGCAGAAGCCGGACTGGGCGGGCGGCTGGGAGAAGTAATTGTAGATCCGCGTCATCGCGACGTCGAACGGCGCGGGGCCGCCATATTGACTGGTGAGGCTGCGATGCGCGGCGGCGAGGCCCGTGCGCTGCGCCTTCAGCAACTGGTTGTACGCAGGCGCGAGCGTGCCGCCGGCGCAGCCCAGCGCAGCGACATTGAGCGCCGCGCGGACATGCCAGATCGCAGCGGCGCCGGTCAGATCGCGATTGGGGGTGGCATAGCTGCCGTCGGGCAGGCGCGGGGGCAACGTCAAGCTTGTCGCGGCGCTGGCTGGCGGGCGCGGCATCGGCGCGGCGACGATCGGTGCGGGCGGCGGCATTGGCGCGGCAACGGTCGGCGCGGGACGCTGTGCACAGCCGGCAGCCAGAGCCAACAAGGGAAGCGGCCACAGGCCAAATTGCCGACGCAACATGCACTCGATCCTCATATCGCCCCCCGGCCGCGCCAGATTTCGCCGGATGTGGTGAAGATCGGGTTAAGCGTGGCGCTCCCCCCGTGGCACTTGCGCGTTATTTTACTGTATGTCATACAGTGTATGTAACACACTATGCGAGACATGGCCTGTGCCCATCGAAGACGATCTTTTCGAGAAACTCCGCGTGGAGCTGCGGCGCGGATCGCTGGTTCTGGGGGTGCTCGGGGCGCTGCGCGAGGAGCGCTACGGCTATACGCTGCGCACCAGCCTCGAGGAGGCCGGGCTGCCGATCGACGAAGGCGCGCTCTATCCGCTGCTCCGCCGGCTCGAGACGCAGGGCCTGCTCACCAGCGAATGGCGCGAAGAGGCGAAGCGCAACAAGCGCTTCTACCGCCTCTCCCCCATCGGGCTCGCGGTGCTCGGCCAACTGCTCGCCGAATGGAATGCGATCTCCGAATCGATTCTCCTCCTGACCGAGAAGGACAAGTGATGGACCTCATCGAACGCTATCTCGGCGCAGTGCGCTGGAACCTGCCCGCGCACCGGGCCGACGACATCGTCGCAGAGCTGGCCGACCTGATCGCCGCGCGGATCGAGGATCGCGCGGAGGCGCTGGGCCGGCCGCTGTATTCCGACGAAGTGAGCCGGCTGCTCAAGGAGTTCGGCCATCCGCTCGCGGTTGCCGGCCAATATCATGATCAGCGTGCGTTGATCGGGGTGGAGCTGTTCCCCTTTTATTGGTTCGTGCTCAAGGTCGTGCTCGCGGTCGTCCTGGTGATCGAGCTGGTCCAGGCTGGCGGGGCGCTGGTAGTCGGAGGCGATTTCACCCGGACGCTGATGCATGGCGCGAACGCACTGGCGCAATCGCTGATCTACAATGCCGCGCTGGTTACCCTCGCCTTCGCCGTGGTTGAACGGCTTGGCTGGCTCGACGCCTATCTCGCCGCGTGGAAGCCCGAATCGCTGCCCGATCTTGGCAAGCTCCGTCTCGATCTCCCGCCCCGCAAGCGTTGGGAGCCGCTGTTCGAGGCCTGCTTCGGCATCGCCTTTCTGATCTGGTGGGCGGGCGGCTTCACCTTCCCCGTGATGCCGCACGAAGCCGGCCTGCGCATCGCCGCCGCGCCGATCTGGGCCGGGCTATACTGGCCCGTCGCGCTGCTCGTCTGCGCGCGGATCGCGCTCGACCTGATCGCCTTCCTGCGCCCGGGATGGACGCCGCTGCGTGCCGCGCTGGTCCTGGGCTGGGCAGCGGGCACGCTGTGGATCGCGAAGATCCTGCACGAGGCGGGCCAGATCGTGAGCGTGATCGGGAGCGACAGGGTGAAGGCCGCGCGCATACAGGAGCATCTGGACCGGAGCCTCGAAATCGCATTGATCGTCACCGTCGCCGTGACGGTCATCCACTGCGCAAAGGAACTGTACCAGCTGTATCGCGCGCGGAGCTGAGGCGCGCCTGGTCTCAGGTCGCGCGCTTTTCCAGCGCGTGCGCGGCTTCGGCCATCAGCGTGGCGATGATCTCGGCGACGGGTTCTTCCTTCTTGACCATGCCGACCGACTGGCCCGCCATCAGCGAGCCATTGTCGACATCGCCGTCGATCACCGCGCGGCGCAGCGCGCCTGCCCAATAATGTTCGATCTGCAGCTGCGCCTCGAGCATCTCGACCTTGCCCGAATCGAGCAGCTGGGCGACTTCGCGCTGCTTGGCGGTGAACAGCTCGGACGAGGCGTTCTTGAGCGCACGCACCGGGATCACCGGCAGGCGCGGATCGATCTGGACGCTGGCGATGGCATCCCGGGCCGAGGCGCGGATGAAGGCCTTCTTGAAGTTGGGATGGGCGATGCTCTCGGTCGCGCAGACGAAGCGGGTGCCGAGCTGGACCCCGGCTGCGCCCATGTCGAGATAGCCGGCGATTGCCTCGCCGCGGCCGATTCCGCCCGCCACGAACACGGGGACCTGCTCGGCGACGTCGGGGAGGATTTCCTGCGCGAGCACGCTGGTCGAGACCGGGCCGATATGGCCGCCGGCCTCCATCCCCTCGACCACCAGCGCATCGACACCCGATTTGATCAGCTTCTTGGCGAGGCTGAGCGCGGGCGCGAAGCAGATCAACTTGGCGCCATTGGCCTTGATCGCATCGATGCTGCCGGTCGGCGGCAGGCCCCCGGCGAGGACGACATGGGTGACGCCATGCTTGTTGCAGACCTCGATCAGATCGAACAGCATCGGGTGCATCGTGATCAGGTTCACGCCGAACGGCTTGTCGGTCAGCGCCTTGGTGCCCGCAATTTCGGCATCGAGCAGCTCGGGGGTCATCGCCCCACAGGCGATCAAGCCGAAGCCGCCGGCGTTGGACATCGCCGAGACGAGGTTGCGCTCGCTCACCCAGGACATCGCGCCGCACAGGATTGCGACCTCCGAGCCCAGAAATTCGCAGCCGCGCGCCATGCGGCGGGCCAGGCGCTCGGCGCCGGTGGAGGTTGTCATGTTCATGGCGGCAGGACCTAGCCGGGCGCAGCACCCGGGGGCAAGCAGCAAGGCTATTCGTCGCCGACGTCGCCATAGGTGATGCGGATGCTGACCCAGGTGCCGTATTTCTCGGTGCCGCCGACCCGCGGCGGGCGCACCCGGAACTGCCAGGCCGCCTGGCGCACCGAGCCCGCATAGCCCGATCCGCGCGGGCTCTCGCTCAGTTCCTGGCAGTCCTCGACCCGGTAGCTCGGCACCATCCGGCAGGCGATGATCCCCCAGCCGGGGCCGCGCGCACGCTTCGAAATATAGGGCTGGAGCTCGACATCGCGCGGGCGGCGATACCAGGCGGCGGCGTAAAGCGGCTCGCCATTGGGCGCGCGGCCGACCACGGCGGTGTCGCCCGGGCTGCCGCCCGATGCGGCCCCGGCCAGCGCTTCGCCTGCGGGCGCGGCGCTCGGCGCGGTGCCCTTGCCGGTGATATCGGCGGCCTTGAACTCGGGACGGGTGAGATGAATGAAGTTGGAGGGCAGCGTCGGCGGCGGGACCGGCGGCTCTTCGGCGGGCGGCGGGGGTTCGACCGGCTTCGGCGGAGTCGGACGCGGCTCGCTAGGTGACTCGCTGCGCTCGCGCGCCTTTTCGGGGGCCTTCTCCGCGGTCTCGCTGTCGCCGCTGGTGTCGATCGCGAAGGTAGTCGGGATCGGCCCCTTGTCGACCCCCGCGATCGGCGGGGCAAGGAACAGGAGCAGCAGCGCCAGCAGCAGTTCGACGAGCAGCGCCAGCAGGAACGCGGCGCCGCGCCGCCCGCCTTTCTCGCGCAGCCGCTCCTTCAGCGACGATAAAGCGGCGGGCAATGAAATGGGTGAAGCCCCGAAGCTGTGGCGGAAGGAAAATCCCTGATAGCGTCAAAGCCGCGGAAAAGGGCGGCAAGGGCACCAAAAAATGTCGGCGGGCGAAAGGCCTGCCGTAATCAGGCGGCATCCTCCGCATCCAGGCCATAGGCCGTGTGCAGCACGCGCACCGCCAGCTCGGTATAATCCTCTTCGATCAGCACCGAGACCTTGATCTCGCTGGTGGTGATCGCCTGGATGTTGATGCCGCGCTCGCCCAGCGTCTTGAACATCGTCGCGGCGACGCCGGCGTGGCTGCGCATGCCGACGCCGACGATCGAGATCTTCGACACCCGCGTATCGTGGACGATCTCCTGATAGCCGATCTTCGCGCGCTCCTTCTCCAGCACGTCGAGCGCGCGGGCGAGCTCGGCGGTGGGCACGGTGAAGGTCACGTCGGTGGAACCCGCCGAATGGGCGATATTCTGGACGATCATGTCGACATTGATGTTAGCGTCAGCCAGCGGGGTGAAGATCGACGCCACCGCGCCGGGCGAATCGGGCACCGCGGTGAGGGTGACCTTGGCTTCGTTCTTGTCGTGGGCGATGCCGGTGATGAGCTGGCGTTCCATGTCGTCGATCTCCTCTTCGCCCACGATCAAAGTGCCGGGTTCGCTCGCGCCGTCGGCGTCGACGAACGAGGAGAGCACCTGGACGCGGACGCCTTCCTTCATGGCAAGTCCCACCGATCGCGTCTGGAGCACCTTGGCCCCGACGCTGGCGAGCTCGAGCATTTCCTCATAGGTCACGCGCTTCAATTTGCGCGCGCGCGGCACGATCCGCGGGTCGGTCGTATAGACGCCGTCGACGTCGGTATAGATGTCGCAGCGATCGGCCTTCATCGCCGCCGCCATCGCCACCGCCGAGGTGTCCGATCCGCCACGGCCGAGCGTCGTCACCCGCTCGCCGGCGGCGACGCCCTGGAAACCGGGGATCACCGCCACTTCGCCGTTCGCCAGGCTGGCGTTCAGCGCCGTCGTGTCGATATCCGCGATTCGCGCCGAGGCATGACCGTCCGAGGTGCGGATCGGCAGCTGCCAGCCCATCCAGCTGCGCGCCTGAACCCCGATCGCCTGCAGCGCGATCGCCAGCAGCCCGCTGGTGATCTGTTCGCCCGCGGAGACGACGACGTCATATTCCTTGGGATCGTAAAGCGACGACGCCTCGCGGCAGAAGCCGACCAGCCGATCGGTCTCCCCCGCCATCGCCGAGACGACGACCGCGACCTGGTTGCCGGCGTCATGCTCGCGCTTGATCCGCTCGGCCACGCTTCGAATGCGCTCGATCCCGGCCATCGAGGTGCCGCCGAACTTCATCACGATGCGTGCCATGACTGCTGCTTGTTTCCGAGACTTGGGAAGGAACGGGCGTCCTGATAGGAGCGGCACATGGCGAACGCAAACAAAGCAACTATTGACCCCCGCGAAGCTGAGCATTTCGGCAGGCTGGCGGCGGACTGGTGGAATCCCAAGGGTTCCTCGGCGATGCTGCACCGGCTGAACCCCGCGCGGCTCGGCTATATCCGCCGGGCGGTGGACGCGCATTGGGGCGACGACGGCACGGCCTTTGCGCCTTTGGCCGGGCGGACCGCGCTCGATGTCGGCTGCGGCGCGGGGCTGCTGGCCGAGCCGCTCGCACGGCTGGGGGCGCGGGTAACCGGGGTGGATGCCGCGCCCGAGAATATCGGCGCGGCGCGCGCGCATGCGGCGGCGAGCGGCCTGGCGGTGGAGTATGTCGCAGGCGGGATCGAGGATCTTGCCGGGCGGCGGTTCGACCTGGTGACGTCGATGGAAGTGATCGAGCATGTCGCCGAGCCTGCGGCGTTCGTGGGCGGGCTGGCCGATGCGCTGGCGCCCGGGGGGCTGCTGATCCTGTCCACGCCCAATCGCACGCCGCTGTCACGGCTGGCGATGATCACGATCGGCGAGGGGCTGGGCGTGATCCCGCGGGGGACGCACGACTGGGACCAGTTCCTGCGGCCCGAGGAGCTTGAGGCGTTGCTCGCGCATGCCGGGCTGACGGTGGTGAACCGGACCGGGCTGGGCTTCTCGCCGGCGCGGGGGTTCGTGACGGGGACCGGCGAGGCGCTGAACTATCTGCTCACGGCAGTACGCGGCTGAGGCGACCGCACTACCGGCCCGCGGCCCAGGCCTGCAACAGCGTGTGCGCGATCGCATAAGACGGCGGGGCGATGAACCGCGCCCGCGGATCGCCCGCGAGCGCAGCGAGCACATCCTCGCGGCTGTACCAGCGGGCATCCTCCAGTTCGTGGACGTCAATCGTCAGGGCATCGTCGAGCGCCTCGCCGATGCAGGCGATCATCAGCGACGAGGGGAAGGGCCAGGGCTGGCTGGCGACATAGCGGACGGCGCCGACGCGCACCCCGGCTTCCTCCTGGATTTCGCGGCGCACCGCCTCCTCGATCGATTCGCCGGCCTCGAGAAAGCCCGCCAGCGCCGAATAGCGCCCCTTGGGCCAGGCCGGCTGGCGGCCGAGCAGCGCGCGACCGTGATGTTCGGCAATCATGATGACGACGGGGTCGACGCGGGGAAAATGCTCGGCATGGCAATTGGGACATTGCCGCCCCCAGCCGGCGCGAAAGATCGCGGTCGGCGCGGCGCACACCGCGCAGAAACCGTGCCGCGCGTGCCAATCGACCAGGCTGCGCGCAGCGGCATAGAGCGCGGCGTCGGCCTGGTCGAAGCGATCGAGCATCGCGAACAGCGCCATCGAGCGGCCGGGGGGTGACGTCATGCCCGCGGGCAGCGCGGAGACGAAGCGCGGGATCTCGCCATCGAAGCCGAGGAACAGCAATTCGCCCTGCGCCGCATCGAGCCCGGTCCAGACCAGCCGCCCGGCTTCGTCCAGCTCGGGATCGAGCCCGTGCAGCACCAGCAGCCGCGCGCGCTGATCGCGCCGCGCCGCCGCGAGCAAGGCGGGCTCGTGGCGGACCCGGTCGGCACGATCGAGCGTGCCGCCGGTGAAGCCGGGTGGCGTCACTGCGCGAGTTCGGCGTAGATCGCGGTGGAGGCTGCGCGCTTGAGCTCGGTGTCGCCGAAGATGTTGATCATCGCGGTGCCGCGGATCTTGTGCACCGGATCGGCCCAGCCGATCGTGCCGGCGGCGCCGCCCCAGCCATAGGTGCCCTTGCCGGGGCCGCCGGGCCGATCCGCGAGATAGACCGATCCGCCCGCGCCGAAGCCCATCGCTACGCCGCTGTCCGCAGTCATCTGCGCCAGCGTCGAACGGTCGACCGTGGCGGGCAGCAGGTCCGACATCGCCAGCTTCACCGTCTCGGACTTGAGCACGCGCGCGCCGTCGAGCGTGCCGCCGTTGACCAGCATGTGGAGGAAGCGGTCATAATCGCGCGCCGACATCACCAGCCCGGCGCCGCCATAAGGGAAGCTCGGCGGACTGAGCCAGACCGAGGTGGCGCCCGGATCCATCGCGACCCGCGTGGTGCCCATCTGGGCATAATTGGTCGCGAAGATGCCGGCCTTGTCGGCGGGGACCGTCCAGTAGCTCGCATTCATCTTGAGGGGGGCGAAGATGCGCGTCTGGACGAAGCTTTCGAACGGGGTCTTCGCGGCGACTTCGATCACGCGGGCGAGCAGGTCGAGCCCGATCGAGTAGCTCCATTTGGTCCCCGGATCGGAGAGCAGGGGCAGGCTCGCGACACGGTTGGCGAATTCCTCGAGGCTGGCGGGGCGCGCCGGGCGCGCCTGGGTCTCCAGCGCGACATTGACCGCGGCGGGATTGATGCCGAGGCGGTTATATTCGGCGAGCAAGGGGCCCTTGGTGATGATGCTGTAGCCAAGCCCGGCGCTGTGGGTGAGCAGGTGGCGTACCGTGATCGGACGCGCGGCGGGGCGACTGGTGAGATCCTTGGCGGGATCGACCAGCACTTTCATCTCCTTGAAAGCCGGAATGAAGTCGCTGATCGGCTGGTCGAGTTTGAGCTTGCCTTCCTCGACCAGGATCATCGCGGCGATGCCGGTGATCGGCTTTGTCATCGAATAGACTCGCCACAGGCTGTCGATATCCGCCTTGGGCGCATCGGCCTCGGCGGCGATCCGTCCGGCGGCGCGCACCGTCGGCGCGGTGTCGCCCTTGGCATAAGCGATGACGATGCCGGGCACGCGCTCGGCGGCGTAGCGATCGGCAACTGCCTGGACTTCCTGCGCCACCGCCTGCGGCGCCGCGACTGCAAAGGCCGCAGCCAGCCCGTACCCGATCAACCCGCGCATCCGTCTCTCCTGAAAATCATTGCCGCCTTCGCGAAGACCGTCGGCAACCCCGCCGAGTCGAGATCGGCGATCGGCCACCATATGCCCTCGCCGGCTGAATGCGCGGTGATCGTGACAGCCGCAAGTGCAACGTCGAGGTTGAAATGGGTGAAGCCGTGCGTGACCCGCGCGTCGAGCAGGCGCCAGTCCGCCTCGATCGGCGCGCCTTCGAGACCCGGGGGCGTGTCGCTCCACGGTCCGGTCGGCAGCGCGCGCATGCCGCCGAGCAGTCCCTTGGCCGGGCGAGTGACGAGCTGGACCTGGCCGTCGCGCTCGACCCAAAACATCGTGCCGTGGCGCTGCGGCTTAGGGATTTTGGCTGCCTTGACCGGAAATGCCTCGGGCGCGCCGCTCGCAAAGCCGTCGCACTGGGCGCGGAGGGGGCAGATCAGGCAGCGGGGCGCGCGAGCGGTGCAGATCGTCGCGCCCAAATCCATCATCGCCTGGGCGAAATCGCCGGCGCGGGCATCGGGGGTAATCGAATCGGTGAGCGTGCGGATGCGCGGGCGGGCGCCCGGCAGCGGCTCGGCGAGCGCGAAGAGGCGGGGGACGACGCGCTCGACATTGGCATCGACCACCACCGCGCGCTGCCCGAATGCAATCGCGGCGATCGCCGCGGCGGTATAGCTCCCGATACCGGGCAGAGCGCGCAAGCCCGCTTCATTGTCGGGCAAGCCGCCGCGTGCGGCCACTGTCCGCGCACAGGCCAGCATGTTGCGGGCGCGGGCATAATAACCGAGCCCAGCCCAGGCGGCCATCAGCTCTGCATCCTCCGCCGCCGCCAGCGCCTCGAAACTGGGCCAGCGTGCCACGAACTTCTCGAAATAGGGCTTCGCGCTGGCGACCTGGGTCTGCTGGAGCATTACCTCCGAAAGCCAGACCCGGTACGGATCGGGCGCGTTGCTGCCCGGCGCCGCGCGCCAAGGCAGGGCACGGGCATGGACATCATACCAGGCGAGCAGCGAAGCGGAGATTGCGCGGGGGGCGTTGTCGGGCACGCCCCGGCTATGGCATGGGTAGCGCAGAATGACGAAGCCCCCGCGCGCCACCACCCGCCAGACTCCGAGGACCGAGCGTTCCGAGCCGCAGCGTGCCAACCGCGCGCGATCGGTTTCGGAGATGCTCCCCGATGTCGGCCGCGCGACCTTTCGTAAGTTCGGCTTCGTCCAGCATGCCGTGGTCAGCCGCTGGGCCGAGATCGTCGGCGAGCGCTATGCCCGCGTCTCGACCCCCGAATCGATCCGCTTTCCGCAGGGCCAGCGCGCGGAGGGGGTGTTGTCTCTGCTCGTGTCGGGTGCCCACGCGCCGATGATGCAGCATATCGCGCCCGAGATCATCGAACGGGTCAATCGCTTCTTCGGCTATCAGGCGGTCGCCCGGCTTTCGATCCGCCACGGCGACGTGAAACGGATCGAGAAGCGCGCGCCGGCGCCCGAGCTCAAGCCGCTATCGGCGGCGATGGGCGACAGCCTGCGCGGGATCGTCGACCCCGAGCTCAAGCAGGTGCTCGAAGCGCTCGCGGCGGGGGTCGCCAACAACGAAGCCAAGCCCAAAATCGGAAAGATCGACTGATGCGCATCCTCGCCGCCCTTGCCGCAGCCGCTGCCTTGCTGCTGGCCGCCGGCCCCGCCGCGGCCCAGACGCCGCGCCGCGCCGCCACCGCCTGGGTCAAGGTCGTCACGAAGACCCCCGAGGGCGGATACCGCCAGGGCAATCCGAACGCGCAGATCAAGCTCGTCGAATATGGCGCGCGCACCTGCCCCACCTGCCGGGCCTTTGCGATGGAGGGGATGGAGCCGCTGCGCCGCGACTGGATCGCCACCGGCAAGCTCAGCTATGAATTCCGCGACCTGCTGGTCCACGGCGCCCCCGATCTGGCGCTCGCCTTGCTCAACCAGTGCGTGCCGACGCCGCGCTTCTTCGACACGCTGGACCTGCTTTTCGTCAACCAGGCGCTGTTCGACGGGCCGCTGCACAAGATGATGGATAGCCAGCCTGCGGTCATCGAGGGCTATCAGAAGCTGCCCCCGGCGCAGGCCGCGCCGCGCTTTGCCGAGGCGCTGGGCATGATCGCCTTCATGAAAGCGCGCGGGCTGCCCGAGGCTCAGGCGCGCAAATGCCTGTCGGACCCCGGGCTGATCCGCGGCATCGCCACCACCCAGGCCGGCGGCGTCAATGCCGGCGTGACCGGCACCCCTTCCTTCTTCGTCAATGGCCGCCGCGTGCGGGCATATAGCTGGGATCAGCTGTTGCCCGAGCTGCGCGCCGTCGGCGGCTGACCCATTCCCTGGAGACCGAACCCATGCGTATCGCTTTTGCCCTTGTTTCCACTCTCGCGCTTGCTGCCTGCGGCGGCGGCGACGATAGCCTGCCCGTCACGTCGAGCACCCCGGTCGCCCCGATCGCCGCGCCAAGCGGGCAGAATTGGGTGGAGATGACCACCAAGACCGCCGACGGCTATCTGCTGGGCAACCCCAACGCGCCGATCAAGCTGATCGAATATGGCTCACGCGGCTGCCCGACCTGCGGCCGCTTCGCCGCCGAGGGCATGGAGCCGCTGCGCACCAAATATATCTCGACCGGCAAGGTCAGCTACGAATATCGTGACTTCCTGGTTCACGGCGCGCCCGACTTCGCGCTCGCCTTGCTCAATCAGTGCGTGCCGACCGAGGCCTTCTTCCCCGTGCTCGACCAGATGTTCGCCAACCAGGAAGCCTTCTACAACCGGACCGAGCAGCTGCAGCAGACCAATCCGCAAATCCTTCAGCAGCTCCAGGCACTTCCAGCCCCCCAGGCGGCGGCAGGCTTCGCCGAGGCGCTGGGTCATATCGAATTCATGAAACAGCGTGGGGTACCCGAGGCCAAGGCGCGCCAGTGCCTCACCGATCCCAAGGCGATTGAGGCGATCGCCAAGGTCAATGCCGATGCCGTGAACGTCCATCAGGTCGGTGGAACCCCGACCTTCTTCCTCAATGGCAAGAAGCTGGACGCCGCCGCCTGGTCGCAGGTCGAGCCCGCGCTCCAGGCCGCCGGCGCCCGCTAAGACCGCGCGGGGGGCCGCGGGGGGATGCAGATCAAGCGGCTCCGGCTGACGGGCTTCAAGAGCTTCGTCGATCCGGCCGACCTCCGGATCGAACCTGGGCTGACCGGGATCGTCGGCCCCAATGGCTGCGGCAAGTCCAACCTGCTCGAGGCTTTGCGCTGGGCGATGGGCGAGAATAGCGCGAAGTCGATGCGCGGCGCGGGCATGGAAGACGTGATCTTCGCCGGGACCGCGACCCGGCCCGCGCGCGATTTCGCCGAGGTCTCCATCCTCGCAGAGCAGGTCGGCGAGGATGACGAGCTCGAGGTCGTTCGCAGGATCGAGCGCGGGGCGGGCTCGGCCTATCGGATCAACGGTCGCGACGTGCGCGCGAAGGACGTCGCGCTCGCCTTCGCCGATGCCGCGACCGGCGCGCATTCGCCGGCGCTGGTCAGCCAGGGGCGGATCGGCTCGATCATCTCGGCCAAGCCCGCCGAACGCCGGGCGATGCTCGAAGAAGCGGCGGGGATCGCGGGGCTCCACGTCCGCCGCCGCGATGCCGAACAGAAATTGCGCGCGACCGAGGCGAACCTCACCCGGCTCGACGAAGTGATCGGCGACCAGGAATCGCGCGCCGCCGCGTTGAAGCGGCAGGCGCGGCAGGCGGAGCGCTATCGCGAGCTGTCCGATCGGATCCGCATGGCCGAGGCGCGGATGATCTTCGCGCGCTGGCGCGATGCTGCCGCCGCGTCGGATGCTGCCAAGCTGGAGGCGCAGGCGGCGGAGGCGGTGGTTGCAGAGCGCAACCACGCCCATGCGCAGGCGGCGGCGGCGCAGCAGGCGGCGGCGGAGACGCTCGCCGGGGTGCGGGCCGATTCGCTGGCGGTTCGCGACCAGGCGACCGAGGCGATGCACCGGCTCGCCACGTTACGCAGCGAGCGCGCGACGGTCGAGCGGCGGATCGCCGAGTTGAAGGATGCCGAGCGGCGGCTAAACGAGGATCGCGGACGCGAAGGTGCGCTGGCGCGTGATGCGGCCGAGGCGCTTGCGCGGCTTGAGGCGGAGGCCAAGGCGCTGGACGCCCGGATCGCCGATTCGACGGCGCGGATGCCGACGCTCGACGCTGCGCTTGCCGAGGCGGAACGCGCCGCGCGCGATGCAGAGGTGGCGCTTGCCCAGGCGCTGGCCGCACAAGCGAGCGAGGCTGCCGAGGCGCGCGTGGCCGAGGCAGCGCTTGCCGCGGCGCGGACGCGAGTCGAGCGATCGGCGCGCGACCAGGACCGGATCACTTCCGAGCGGCGGGCGCTAGGCGACCCCGAGCCGCTGCAGGCCGAGAAGGCGCGCGCCGCCGACGCGCGCGCCCAGGCGCTCCGCCAGGCCGAGACGGCGCGCAGCGGGCTAGCCCGCGCCGATGCGACCGAACGCGGCGCGATCGAGACGCGCGATCGTGCCCAATCCGCGCGTGCCGCGGCGCATGCCGAACTCACCCAGCTCGACAGCGAAGCCTCGGCGCTCGCCAAGGCGACACGGCCCTCGGGCAAGGACCGGCTGCTCGACAAGCTGCGCGTCGATGCGGGCTATGAACGCGCGCTGGCGGCGGCGCTGGGCGACGATCTCGAAGCCGGGCTGGACGCGGGGGCCGAGCGCCATTGGGCGGGGGCGGATGCGCTGCCCGGCGATCCTGGCGCACCGCAGGGGACCGCGCCGCTCGGCCGGCATGTCACGGCCCCGCCGGCGCTGGCGCGTCGGCTTGCGCAGATCCTCGTTGCCGAGCGCGACGAGGGCCAGCCGCTGGCGGTGGGGCAGCGGCTCGTGACGCTGGCGGGGACGCTGCGGCGCTGGGACGGCTATGTCGCCAAGTCGGGCGGGGCGGCGGCGGCGGCGCGGCTCGAGCGAGTCAATCGGCTGGCGGCGATCGAGCAGGCCAGGCCCGCGGCGGTCCGCGCGGTCGAATCGGCGGATGGCGAGCTGGCGCGGATCGACGCGACGATCGCGGAGGCGCGCCGTGCGGCCGGCGACTGCCGCCGCATGCTCGACCATGCCGACACCGCCGGACGCGAAGCGGGGCGGGCGGAGGATCGCGCCGCCGCGCAGCTGGAGCGGCTCGAGTCGCAGCGCGCCGATCTCGACGCGCGCGCGCGCCGTATTGCCGCGGAGCAGGACGAGGCGAGCGGCGAACTGGCGCGCGCCGAGGCCGCCAAATCCGCGCTCCCCGACGGAAGCGCCACCCGCGAGCGCGTTTCCGCGCTTTCGGGGGAGGCCGAGATCCGCCGCACTGCTTCGGCCGCTGCGCGTGCGGAGCGCGGGACCCTGGAGCGCGAGATCGGGCAGGCGCGCGAGCGGCTTGCCGCGGCGAATGCCGAAAGCCGCAGTTGGAAATCGCGGGCCGGCGAGGCTGCGCGGCGTAGCGCCGAGATGGACAAGCGCGCCACGGACCTTGCCGAGGAGAGCGAAGCGCTGGCGGGGCGGCCGGCCGAACTCGACGCGTCGGTCGCCGATGCCGAGGCTGCGACCGAAGCCGCCCGCGCCCAATCCGCCGCGGCGCAGGCTGCCGAGCGCGATGCCGAGGCGGCGCTTCGTGCGACCGAAGCGGCGGTTCGCATCGCCAATGAAGGGCTTTCGGAAGCGCGCGAGGCCCGGGCCGGGGCGCTTGCGCGGGCGGAGAATCAGGAGATGCGGCGGGTCGAGATGGGGCGGCTTTCGGGCGAGCGGTTCGAATGTCCGGCGCCGGTATTGCCCGAGAAGGTCGGCTTTGCCGCGGACAGCGTCCGCAGCCCGCAGGACGAGTCATCGGCGCATGAGCGGCTGAGCGCCGAGCGCGAGCGGATCGGGCCGGTCAATCTGGTCGCGGAGAGCGAGCTGGCCGAACTCGAGGCCGCGTTCACGACCAACGCCAAGGAGCGCGACGAGCTGGCGCAGGCGGTCAACCGGCTGCGCGGATCGATCGGCACGCTCAACCGCGAGGGGCGGCAGCGGCTGTTGGCAGCGTTCGAGGCGGTGGACGTGCATTTCCGGCGGCTATTCTCGACCCTGTTCAACGGCGGCGCGGCGCATCTCGAGCTGGTCGATTCGGACGATCCGCTCGAGGCCGGGCTCGAGATCATGGCGCAGCCGCCCGGGAAACGGCTGCAATCGCTGACCCTGCTTTCGGGCGGCGAGCAGGCTTTGACCGCGGTTGCGCTGATATTTGCACTGTTTTTGACCAATCCGGCACCGATTTGCGTGCTCGACGAGGTCGATGCGCCGCTCGACGACGCGAATATCGAGCGCTTCTGCGACCTGCTGGAGGTGATGACCCGCGAGACCGCGACTCGCTATCTGATCGTCACCCACAATGCCGCGACGATGAGCCGGATGCACCGGCTGTTCGGGGTGACGATGGTCGAGCGCGGGGTTAGCCGGCTGGTATCGGTGGATCTGGGCGGGGCGGAGACTTTGTTGGCGGCGGAATAGGATTGGGGCGGCTTAGCTTCCCACTTTTCGCGTGTTTTGGGGAAGAAAATTGCTGGGTGGGGATGGGTTGTTGCGCGGAGGTGCGACCGGTTCAAAGAGCGGTCGTCAGTGCAGCAGGTGAAAGCCTATTTGGCAAGCGCGTCCTCACCCTTCCCACTTGCTCCGCAAGCGAGCCCCTTCCCTCTCCCAAAGGGAGAGGGAGTTAGGAAAGAATCCGCTCGTACAGGCGGATATAGTTGTCGGCCATTGTCTCTACGGAGAAATGGTCTTGGACGCGTTTGCGGCACGCTGCGCGGTCGATCCCGCTGACCGCATCGACTGCCGCGATCGCTTCTTCGGCGGTGGCGACAAGGATGCCGGTTTCCGGCGTGATCAGTTCGGGCATGCTGCCGCGGCGAATCGCGATCACCGGGGTGCCGCAGGCCATCGCTTCGACCACCGACAGGCCGAACGGCTCGTCGAAGCTGATGAGGTGGAGCAGCGCCCTCGCGCCGCCCAGCGCCTTCAGCCGCGCGTCGCCGCCGATGGGGCCGTGATAGACGATGCGATCGTTCAGATGCGGCTGGACCTCGCGCTCGAAATAGCCCGAATCCTGAACGATTCCGTAGAGATCGAGGCGGCGGCCGGTTGCCCGGGCGACCTGGATCGCCTCCTTGGCCCCCTTGTCGGGGTGCATCCGGCCGAAGAAGAGCAGGTCTTCGCTGCCGGCGGGATCGAAGGGAAATTCGTCGAGGCGGATGCCGTGGTGGATCGTCGCGGCATAATCGAGGCTCGGATGACGATCGGCCTCGCTGATCGCGACGAAATGGACGCGCTTCTCGAACGGCTTGTACATCGGCAGGATGCGGTCGGACGAGAAACCGTGGATCGTCGTGACCATCGGCGTGTCGATCAGCGAGGCATAGGCATGGGCCGGGAAATCGGCCTGGTTGTGGATCAGATCGAATTCGCCGGCCCGGGCGAAAAGATGCGATTGGTGCGCATATTCCCAGACCTTGGCATCGATCGCGGGATCTTCCTCATAGCCGCGCGGGACGACGCCCGCGAGCGTGCCCGCGGTCTGCGAATCCTGCGTGGCAAAGAGCGTGACGTCGATGCCGCGCGCGACCAAAGCCTCGGTCAGCAGGCTCGTCACCAGCTCCCACGGACCGTAATGGCGCGGCGGGGTGCGCCAGGCGATCGGGGCGAGCATCGCGATCTTCATGCGAGGATATATCCTTCGTCGGGACCCAGGATCGCCGGATCGTCGCCGCCCTGCGCCGAGGCCACCACCGCCAGCCCCTCGGCCCATTCGGGGATCGAGAAGGCCTGGGGCCGGTCGCCGAGATTGAGGACGATGAGCATTCGGGCGTCGCCCAGGCGGCGCTCGTAGGCGAGGACGTCGCCGCTGCATTCGATGGCGTGATAGTCGCCGAGCGCCAACGCCGGGTGGGCATGGCGGAGCGCGAGGAGATGCCGGGTCAGGCGCCACATCGACCGGGGGTCATCGCGCTGGGCGGCGACGTTGCGGCTGGGCCAATCGTCGTGGAGCGGCAGCCAGGGGTCGCCGGCGGTGAAGCCTCCGTTGGCGCTCGCATCCCAGGCCATCGGCGTGCGCACCGGATCGCGGCCCATGCCGATGCCGGGCTCGTTGATCTCGCGCGGATCCTGGATGCGGTGGGGTGGGATATCGACATCGGCGATGCCGAGTTCGTCGCCATAATATAGCGTCGGCGTGCCGCGCAGGGTGAGGAGCAGCATCATGGCGATGCGCGCCTGGAAGGCGCCGACCCGCGTGGCGATGCGCGGGCGATCATGGTTGCCGAGCACCCAGTTCGGCCAGCCCCCGCCGGGGAGCGCGCCTTCATAGTCGTCGATCAGCGCCCCAAGCGAGCGCGCATTCCATTCGGCGCCGATCAGCTGGAAGTTGAAGGGCAAGTGGACGCCGGGGCGGTCTTCGTTGCCATAATAGGTCATCAGCCGGGGCACGGGCAGGTAGATTTCGCCGATCAGGACGCGGGCTCCATAGTCATCGGCGATCGCGCGCATCTCGGCGGCGACGTCATGGACTTCGGGCTGGTCGGTCGAGTGGAGCTGGTGGACGGTCGTATACTCGGGCTCGCCCTCCTGCCAGGCGTCGTTGGCGGGATTGTCGGGAAAGTCGGCATGCTTGACCATGTGCCACAGCACGTCGATCCGGAAACCGTCGACGCCGCGCGCGAACCAGAAGCGCAGCACGTCGAGCATCGCCGCGCGCAGTTCGGGATTGCGCCAGTTGAGGTCGGGCTGCTCCTTCAGGAAGGCGTGGTAATAATATTGGCCGCTGGCTTCGTCATATTCCCAGGCCGAGCCGCCGAAATCGCTGATCCAATTGTTCGGCGGGCCGCCATTCGGCGCGGGATCGCGCCAGATATACCAATCGCGCTTGGGATTGTCCCGTGAGGCGCGGCTTTCGAGGAACCAGGGATGCTGGTCCGAGCTGTGGTTGGGGACGAGATCGAGCAGGAGCTTGAGGCCGCGGGCGTGCGCGGCGGCGAGGAGCGCGTCGAAATCCTCGAGCGCGCCGAATTGGGGTTCGATCCCGCAATAGTCGGCGACGTCGTAGCCGAAATCGGCCTGCGGGCTGGGGAAGATCGGGGAGATCCAGATCGCGTCGATGCCGAGATCGGCGAGCTCGGGGAGGCGCTGCTCGATGCCCTTGAGATCGCCGATGCCGTCGCCGTTCGAGTCCTGGAAGGAGCGGGGGTAGATTTGATAGATGGTGGCGGACTTCCACCATATTTGGGCGGTCATTGTCCCACCCCAAGTTCGTCATCCCCGCGCAGGCGGGGATCCAGGGTAATGAAGGACTGCATTGCTTGGCTCTGGATCCCCGCCTTCGCGGGGATGACGGTGGAGGGTGCGGGGGTGACGGTGGGGCGTGAGGTCACCGGAACCGCTCCTTGGGGATGTGCGTGATGCGGCAGGCGAGGTCGGCTTCGCCGCTCGCGACGATATAATGATCGCCCGCATCGACCAGTCCGGTGGTGAAGACCACGGGGGTCGGCAGGTACATCTGGTGGGCGATCTCCGCGGTGAGCGCCGGATTGGCCTCGAGCAGCGGCACCGCATCCTCCTGGCGCAGGATCTTCGCGGGATCGTCCTTGTCGAGCAACGCCCAGAAGCTGCGATAGACGCCGACCGATTCCTTCTTCTCGACACCGTGGTAGAGCAGCAGCCAGCCCTCGGGGGTGAGCACCGGCTGGCTGCCGCCACCGATCCGCTGGTTGCTGGTCGTGCCTTTCCGCGCGCGGATGCCGGGGGTGTCGAGTGGCTTCCAGTGGAGTCCGTCGGGCGACTGGGCCATGTTGATCGACGGGCCGCCGAGCCACTCGCTGTGCTCGGGATAGGCGAAATAGACTTCGCCGAGCGGACGGGTGAGCGCCATATATTTTGCGCCGACCTTGCCTTCGAACAGCAGCATGTCCTTGTTCTGGTGATCGAGGACGATTCCGAGCAGTTCATAGTCGAGGCCGTTTTCCGAGCGGTACATCGCGGTGCAGTGGCGTTCGGCGGAGACACCGCAGACGGTCATCCACCAGCTGCCGTCGATCCGGCTGATCCGGGCATCCTCGACGCCGTAGTCGAGATAACTGGCGGTGGGGGCGATCGCTTTCTCGTAATGGATGGCGACGATCTCGCGGGCGTCGGCGCCGATCTCGACGGGGAGCAGCCAGGACAGCGAGGTGAGGCCGAGCAGGCGCGGGTTGCGATCCTTGAGCGCGAACTGGCGGGGGTCGCTTATGTCGATGCCGTGGAGGGGGTGGCGATCGAGGAGGTAGCCCTCGGGCGTCCAGCGGATCGCACGGGCGCAATCGCCTTCGACGGGCGCACGCAGCGCTTCGGCGACGCGGACCATCAGCAACAGGTTGCCGTTGGGGAGGCGGGTCAGGCCGGGGTTGAAGGCGCCGAGGACGTAAGTGGGCTCGTCGATCGACGCGCGCAGCGGCGAACGGGCGAGGTCGACATCGTCGGGCTTGAAGATCAGATAATCGTCGGACACGGTGCCCCCTTCGTTGCGCTGCGAACGGGGAACGGCGGCTGGCGTTCCATTGCTTCCGTCAGGTGGGGATCAGCCCCCGTCGCGCAGCTTTTCGTGATGGCGGATCACCTCGTCGATGATGAAGCGCAGGAATTTCTCCGAGAATTCGGGATCGAGATCGGCATCCTTGGCCAGCGCGCGCAGCCGGGCGATCTGGGCGTCCTCGCGCCCGGGATCGGCGGGCGGTAGGCCCGATTCGGCCTTGTAGCGCCCGACCTCCTGGGTGACCTTGAAGCGCTCGGCGAGCAGGAACACCAAGGCGGCATCGATATTGTCGATGCTCTGGCGGAAGCGGGCGAGCCTATCGTCGGACATCTTGCCCTCTTTGCCTGCCCTTCACGCCCACGCAAGCCTTGCCTTTATCGCCCGTCACCGCCAAAGCGCGCTTGATGAGCGCCTCAATCCATCGCCTGGGCTCGCGCCCCGAGCCTTCGCTTGAACCGATGCTCGCTTTGGTGGCGCACGACCTCAACCTGGTGAACGCGGTCATCCTCGATCGCATGCAATCGAACATCCCGCTGATCCCCGAGCTGGCCGGTCACTTGATCGCCGGCGGCGGCAAGCGGATGCGGCCGATGCTGACGCTCGCGAGCGCGCAATTGCTCGGCTATTCGGGCGCGCGCCACCACCGGCTGGCGGCTGCGGTGGAGTTCATCCACACCGCGACCCTGCTCCACGACGATGTCGTCGATTCGTCGGACCTGCGTCGCGGGCGCCGCACCGCAAACATCATCTGGGGCAATCCGGCGAGCGTGCTGGTCGGCGATTTTCTGTTTTCGCGCAGCTTCGAGCTGATGGTCGAGGACGGCAGCCTGAAGGTTCTCAAGATCTTGAGTAACGCCAGCGCGGTGATCGCCGAGGGCGAGGTCAACCAGCTGACCGCGGCGCGGCGGATCGACATCAGCGAGGAACGCTATCTCGACATCATCGGCGCCAAGACCGCGGCGCTCTTCGCCGCCGCCTGCCGCATTGCCGCGGTGGTGGCTGAGCGGGGCGAAAGCGACGAGGCCGCGCTCGACGCCTATGGCCGTAACCTCGGCATCGCCTTCCAGCTGGTCGACGACGCGATCGATTACGTCTCGTCGGCCGAGGAGATGGGCAAGGATGCGGGCGACGATTTCCGCGAGGGCAAGATGACCCTGCCGGTGATCCTGGCCTATGCCCGCGGCGACGCGGCGGCGCGCGCCTTCTGGAAGGAAGCGATTTCGGGGCTGCGCACGTCGGACGCCGATTTCGCCGAGGCGATCGCTCTGGTCCGCGCCAGCCGCGCGGTGGACGATACGCTTGCCCGGGCGCGCCATTACGGCCAGCGGGCGATCGACGCGCTGGGCGGCTTCGCCCCGGGCGCCGCTAAGGACGCGATGGTCGAGGCCGTCGAATTCGCGGTTGCCCGCGCCTATTAGACCTTCAATTACGGGTAGTTACGCAGTCGCACCATAAGGGATGCGTTAGGACTTGCGGCCTACTGGTCGATGCATGTTCCGAGTCTATACGTGTCTGACCGTTGAGCATGACCATCGATTGATCATCCTTGCCGCGCTGCTTTGCTTCTTCGGTGCGCTTACATCCTTGACCGTCGTCCACCGCGGCCTTGGATCGCAAGGCCTGCGCAAGACGCGCTGGCTCCTGCTGGGCGGGCTCGTGACCGGGATCGCGATCTGGTCGACGCACTTCACCGCGATGCTCGCCTTTGCGCCCGGCGTGGAGATTGGGTTCGACGTCACGCGGGCGGCGGGCTCGGTGCTTGCAGCGATCACGGTCTCGTCGATCGGCTGGCTGGTCGCGGCGCGAGCGCCGGGCTGGCCCTCGGCGATCGGCGGTGGACTGGTCGGCATGGGCCTGCTGCTGGCGCATTTCATCGACATGAGCGCGATGCGAATTGCAGGCAGGGTCACCTATGACATGGATCTCGTGCTGGCCGCGATGCTTGGCGGGCCCCTGCTTTGTGCGCTGGCCGGCTGGTGGCTCCGCAATCGCCCCGATCGGGGTATTCCGTTCGTCGCGGCCGCGCTGCTGGCCGCCGGCGTGTTGTTCCTGCACTTCGTCGCGATGGCGGCGGTCGGCATCTACCCCGACGGCCGCGCGCTCGCGAGCGGCCATGAGCTGGGCCTCGGCGAAGTTGGGGGAATCGTGGTCGGCGCGGCGTCGCTGATCCTGGTCATCGCGCTTGGCGTTCTCGTGCACGACCAGCGCATCGTTCGAATCACGGCCGAGGAGCGCGAACGGCTTCGCCAGAGCGAGGAACATTATCGCTATTCGGTCGAGCTAAACCCGCAAATCCCCTGGATCAGCGACCCCAGCGGCCAGATTGTCGAGATCAGCCCCCGCTGGAGCGAGCTGGTGGGAAGCACTCCCGGCTCCGCGCTGGGCAGGGGCTGGCTGCATCATGTCCATCCCGACGACGTGGAGCCGATCCTGGCGATCTGGCGGAAGGCGATCGAAAGCGGGGACGACGTATTGGCCGACGGGCGCTATCGGTTGCTGCTGCGCGACGGCAGCTACCGCTGGTTCCGCGCGCGCGCGCGCCCGCGGATTGATGCGCAGGGCAAGATCGTCAAATGGTATGGCAATCTGGAGGATATCCACGACCAGGTCGTCGCCGAGCAGGAACTGCGCTGGGCCGCGCACCATGACCCGCTGACCCAGCTCCCCAATCGGGTGCTGTTCGGCAAGCGGCTCGAAACCGCGCTGACCGCGTCGCGGGACGACGGCAGCTGGGTGGGGCTGATCGTCCTCGACGTCGATCACTTCAAGGAACTCAACGATACGATGGGCCATGCCGCCGGCGATGCCCTGCTGCGCGAGATCGCCCGGCGCGTGATCGAGCGGGTGCCGGCCGGCGCGACGATGGCTCGACTGGGCGGCGATGAATTTGCGATCCTCTTGACCGGCCTCACGGCGCAGCATGCGCGGTTGGAGATCGTGCACGATCTGCTTGCTGGTACCGGCGCACCCTTTTCGATCGACGGCCGTTCGGTGGAAATCAGCCTTTCCGCCGGCGCCGCGCTCGCGCCGCGCGATGGCGAGACGCCCGACGCCTTGCTCAAGAGCGCCGACCTTGCGCTCTACGCGGCCAAGGCCGAGGCGCCCGGATCGATCCGCGGCTTCCGCCCCGAAATGCGCGAGGCGGTCGAGCGCGCGCATCGGATGCTCGGCAATGCCCGCCACGCGCTGAACAAGGATCGGATCGTCCCCTTCTATCAGCCCAAGGTCTGCCTGCGCACCGGCGAACTCACCGGTTTCGAGGCGCTGCTGCGCTGGCGCGACGAGGAGCAGGGGCTGCAGGCGCCGATGTCGATCCGCGCCGCATTCGAGGATAACGACCTGGCGGTGCAGCTGACCGATCGGATGCTCGACCGCGTGCTGACCGACATGATCGGCTGGCGTGATACCGGCTGCACCTTCGGTCGAGTCGCGATCAACGGATCGTCGGGCGATTTCCTGCGCGGGAGGTTTGCCGAGCGCATCCTCGCCAGGCTGGACGCTGCCGGGCTGCCCGCGTCGATGCTCGAACTGGAAGTGACCGAGACCGTGCTGATGGGGCAGTTCGCCGAGCGCGTCGAACATGCGCTGCACACCCTGAGCGCCGCCGGCGTGCGGATCGCGCTCGACGATTTCGGGACGGGCTACGCCTCGCTCAGCCATCTCAAGCAATTCCCCGTCGACGCCGTGAAGATCGACCGCTCGTTCGTCTCACGGCTCACCGCCGCGGAGACCGAAGACAGCGCGATCGTCGGCGCGGTCATCGATCTGGCGCATAATATGGGAATCGACACGGTTGCCGAGGGCGTGGAGACTGCACTTCAGGCGGAGTATCTGATCGCCCGGGGCTGCGACATGGTCCAGGGTTTCCTGTTCGGGCGACCCGTGGCCGGAGCGCGGATCCCCACGCTGATAAGGAATTGGGATTCCTCGGCGATGCTGGAGCGATGCCTGCGCGCAAGCTGGGCCGACGCACTCCAGCAGCGACCGAACGTGGGTTGAGCCCTTCCCGCGGGTGCGGAAAGGGCTCGATCGCGGCGCCGCTCAGCTCGCGTTGGTGACCCCTTCAGCGGGAGGGGCAGGCACCGCGGCCTCGGGCAGTGCGGACGGTCCGTCGCGGTGACCTTCGCGGCCCCGGCCCGGGCCCTCTCCGCCGCGACGATGCGGTCCGCCGAGCGGACCCAGCGCCATGACCTTGCCATCGGGCTTGACCAGGAAGGCGGCGCGGATCGAGCCGCGATCGAAGCGGCCCTGGACCGTCACGGTCTGGCCGGGCGCCACGAGCGACGAATCCTCGCCTTCGCGCCCAGCATCGACCAGCGCGCGGCCGCTGCCGTCGGCCAGGATGAAGCGATTGCCATATTCCTCGACCACCTTGCCGCGCACGGTGACGAGGCTGTCGTCGTCGGCGAGCGCACGGATCGCGGTCGGCGTGGCCGGGGCCATCGCGACGCTGGGGCGGCTGTGCGACACGGCATAGGCGCCGCCTGCGCCACCCACGCCGATCAAGGCGGCGGCGGCGAGGATCAGCCCGAGCTTGCGCTTGCGCTGGGGGGTGTCGGCGGTTTCGATCGGGTCGGTCATGGCAAAGCTCCATTTGGTGTTGCGATGCCCGGCTTCTACGCTTGCCTCCCCACCCCGCGCTGAACCGGCTCGTTCAGATTGGGTTTGGCTTTCGCGGCTAGTCCGCCGCTCGAAAGGACGTCTGCATGCGGGTGTTGTTGGTCGAGGATGATGCGGCGCTGGCGAGCGGGATCGCCAAGGCGCTGCGTGCCGAGAATTTCGCGGTCGACGTCGCCACCAACGGCGAGGATGGCGGGCATCTCGGCGCAACCGAACGCTATGACGCGGCGGTCCTCGATCTCGGCCTGCCGATCCGCGACGGCATTTCCGTGCTGCGCGACTGGCGCGCCGAGGGCCGCGACCTGCCGGTGCTGCTCCTGACCGCGCGCGACGCCTGGTCGGACAAGGTGGAGGGGTTCAAGGCCGGCGCCGACGATTATCTGGTGAAGCCGTTTCGCATGGACGAGGTGGTGATGCGGCTGCGCGCGCTGGTCCGCCGCGCGGCGGGGCATGCGGCGGCGCGAATCGCCTGCGGACCGTTGTCCTTCGACGCCCAACTGGGCACGTTCGAACTGGAAGGGCTGCCGCTCAAGCTCACCGCGTTTGAGTGGCGCGTGCTCTCGGCGCTGATGCTGCGCCGCGAAGTGGTGGTCGAGCGCGGGGACCTGATCGAACGAGTCTATGAGGGCGATGCAGACGTGGATTCCAATTCGATCGAGGTCATCGTCGGGCGGCTTCGCCGGAAAATCGGGGCGGAGCGGATCGAGACGGTGCGCGGGCGCGGTTATCGGCTGACGGCGGGCGCGGCATGAGGATCTGGCCGCGCTCGATCTTCGGGCGACTGCTCGCGGTGGCGGGGCTGGCGATCCTCGCCGCCTTGCTGTTCGCAAGTGTGGCGATCGGCCATGTCCTCGAGCGATTCGTGATGCGCGGGCTCGACGATCGGCTCGATGCGCAGGTGGAGCTGCTGGCGCGCGCGGTGCGGCCCGACGGGACGCTCGATCCGGCGCGGGCAGTGAGCCTGGCCGATTTCGCCGAGCCGGGATCGGGCTGGATCTGGCAGGTCGATGGACCGAAGGGCGGCCAGTGGCGCAGCAGCGCCGCGCCGGAGGCGGTGATCCTGCTGCCGCGCGGGCCGCAGCGGCGCGGCGATCGCGGGCCGCGGCCGGGCGAAGGCCGCGATGCGCTGGGACGCATGCTCCATTCGCGCAGCTTCACCCTCGATACGCCGGCCGGGCCGGTGGCGATCAGCGCGAGGGGGCCGCGCCGGATCGTCGAGGGGCCGTTGCGCGAGGCGATGGTGCCGCTGCTCGTCTCGCTGTTGCTGCTCGGGCTGGGGCTGGCCGCGGCAACCCTGCTGCAGCTGCGCATCGGCCTGCGTCCGCTGCGCGCGCTGCGCGACGAACTGGCGCGGGTGCGCAGCGGCGCGATTGCGCGCGTATCGTCGGAGCAGCCAGTCGAGCTTGCGCCGCTTGTGGCCGAGGTCAACGCGTTGCTGGCGGAGAATGAGGCGGGGCTGGCCTCTGCCCGCCGCCATGTCGCGAACCTGGCGCATGGGATGAAGACGCCGCTGGCGACGCTGGCGCTGAAGCTTTCCGAATCCGGTCGCGACCCCGACGGGTCGCTCGGCGAGATGGTCGATTCGATCGATCGGCGGGTTCGCCATCATCTTGGCCGCGCGCGTGCCGCGGCGCCGGGCGGGGCGCGCGTGCGGACATTGTTAGCGCCTGCGGTCGCCGATCTCGTTCAGGCGCTGCGGCGGATCCACGCCGATCGGGGGATCGAAGCGACGGTGGCGGTTGCTCCCGATCTGGTGGTGGCGATCGATCCGCAGGATCTGGACGAATTGATCGGCAATCTGCTCGACAATGGCTGGCGGCATGCGCGCAGCAGCCTGCGCATCTCGGCTCAGGCCGAGGATAGCGGCCTTGCCATTACCGTCGAGGATGACGGCATGGGCATGGACGACGAATCGATTGCGCTCGCGCTATTGCCGGGCCGCCGGCTCGACGAGAGCGGCGACGGGCATGGCTTCGGGCTTTCGATCGCGCGTGAGCTGGTCGAGCTCAACGGCGGCAGCCTCCATCTCGATCGATCGCCCGCGCTGGGCGGGCTGCGCGTCGGGATAAGGCTGCCGATGCGCTGATCATTCCTCCTCGGGCGTCTCGTCGGCATCCTCATCGACGCCGAGGGCATCTTCCTCGTCGCTGTCGAGCTGTTCCTCGATCGCCTCGACAATCAGGTCCAGCTGCTCGTAGCTGGCGCTATATTCCAGCGTCTCGCCATCCTCATCCTCGAGATGCAGCGTGTAATCGCCTTGCGCATCGGGGGTGATCGTGAACTGTGCCAGGGTCTTTGCCATGTCTCATGCTCCTTCGCTTCGATTCCGCCCAACACGGGCTGAGGCAATTGGTTGCGCGCGATGAGCGATGCGTTGCCGATCTTCGCCGTTTTGCCCGAATTGCTCGCCGCGTTGCGGGGCGCGAGCAATGCCGTGCTGGTCGCCCCGCCGGGCGCGGGCAAGACGACGGCGGTCGCCCCGGCGTTGCTCGGGGAAGACTGGTGCGACGGAGAGATATTGCTGCTGTCGCCGCGCAGGCTGGCGGCGCGGGCGGCGGGCGAGCGGATGGCGGCGCTGGCCGGCGAGCCGGTTGGGCGCACCTTCGGCTATGCGACGCGGATGGACAGCAAACGTTCGGCGGCGACACGGGTGACGGTGGTCACCGAGGGGATTTTCGTCAGCCGCATCCAGTCCGATCCCGAGCTGGCGGGGGTCTCCGCCGTCCTGTTCGACGAAGTGCATGAGCGCAGCCTCGACAGCGATTTCGGGCTGGCGCTGGCGCTGGACGCGCAGGCAGCGCTGCGGCCCGACCTGCGGCTGGTGGCGATGTCGGCGACGCTCGACGGGGCGCGCTTCTCGACGCTGATGGGTGGCGCGCCGGTGATCGAGAGCGCGGGGCGGAGCTATCCGCTCGAACTGCGCCATATCGGGCGGGCGGCGGAGGCGCGGATCGAGGAATCGATGGCGGCGGCGGTTCGCGTGGCGCTGCGCGACGAGACGGGGGGCGTGCTCGCCTTCCTGCCGGGGGTCGCCGAGATCGAGCGGACCGCGGATCGGCTGGGGGATGTTGGCGACGCGGCGCTGCATCGGCTGCACGGGAGCCTGGATCCGGCAACCCAGCGCGCCGCGATTGCCCCCGATCCGCAGGGGCGGCGGAAGATCGTGCTGGCGACCTCGATCGCGGAGACCTCGCTGACGCTCGACGGGATTCGCGTGGTGGTGGATTCAGGCCTCGCCCGTCGCCCGCGCTACGATCGCGCGGCGGGGATGACCCGGCTGGTGACCGAGCGGGCGAGCCAGGCCTCGGTCACGCAGCGCGCGGGGCGGGCGGCGCGGCAGGGGCCGGGCGTGGCCTATCGGCTGTGGGAGGAAGCGGCGACCGCGGGGCTGCCGCGCTTCGACCCGCCGGAGATATTGGAGGCCGATCTGTCGGCGCTGATGCTCGATTGCGCGTTGTGGGGGGTTAGCGATCCGCGCGAACTGGCATGGCTCGATCCGCCGCCCGAGGCGGCGATCAGCGAGGCGCGGCGGCGCCTGACGGCGTTGCAAGCGCTGGACGGCGATGGCCGGCCGACCGCGCATGGCAGGGCGATCGCGCGGCTGCCGCTGGCGCCGCGGCTGGGGCATATGCTGGTGCGCGCGGGAGAGATGGGGCTGGCGGAGACGGCGGCGGCGATTGCGGTGTTGCTCGGCGAGCGGGGGCTTGGGGGGAGCGATGCCGATCTGGAGCTGCGGTTGCGGCGGTGGCGCGGGGAGCGGGGGCCGCGGGCGGAGAATGGGCGGAAGCTGGCGGCGCGGTGGGCGCATCTAGCTCCCCTCCCGCTTGCGGGAGGGGGGGAAGAAGTGGCGACCTGCATCGCCCTCGCCTTCCCCGATCGGATCGCCAGGCGGCGCGATTCGTCGGGGGAGACCTGGGCTTCGGCCGGGGGGCGCGGGTTTAGGCTCGACGGCACGTCCTCGCTGGCCCGCGCCGAATGGCTGGCGGTGGCCGAGACGCAGGGAATGGCGTCGGGCGCGCGCATTCTCTCGGCCGCGCAGATCGACGCGGGCGCAGTCGAGGCGCTGTTCGCCGATCGCATCGAGACGCGTCGCCACGTCCGCTTCGATCCCGCCAATGGCCGCATCGAAGCGACGCGCGAGCGGCGACTGGGGGCGATCCGGCTATCGAGCGGGCCCGATTCGGCGGCGAGCGCGGAGGAGATCGAGCGCGCGCTGCTGGAGGGCGTCCGCCAGCATGGGCTTGGCCTGCTGCCCTGGCCCGAGACGGGGCGGGCGCTGCGTACGCGAGCCGCTTATGCGGGGGTGGAGGCGCTGTCCGACGCAGCGCTGATCGCGACGCTCGACGATTGGCTGCCGCCGCTGCTGGCGGGCAAGCGCCGGCTCGATGTGATCGCTCCCGAGGCTTTGGGCGATGCATTGCGCGGCCATGCCGGCTGGGATGCGATTCGCCTGATCGACCGAATCGCCCCTGCCCGCTTCGAAACCCCCGCCGGATCGAGCGCGGCGATCGACTATGCCGCGGAGGCCGGGCCGACCGTCGAGGTGCGCGTCCAGGCTTTGTTCGGGCTGGCTGCGCATCCGATGATCGGAGCGACGCCGCTGGTGCTCAGCCTCACCTCGCCGGCCGGCCGGCCGATCCAGACGACGCGCGACCTGCCCGGTTTCTGGGCGGGGAGCTGGGCGGCGGTGGCGAAGGAAATGCGCGGGCGATATCCGCGGCATCCCTGGCCCGACGATCCGGCGGCGGCGCCCGCCACGCTTCGGACCAAAAATGCTGATGCAAGGCGCGGCGGGCCGCGCTAGGGGTGTCCCCATGCAGACCGCCCGTATCTATCAGCGCCCCAAGAATGCGATGCAGTCCGGTCGGGCGCGCACCGAGGGCTGGATCCTCGAATTCGAATCGAGCCGCCAGCAGGAGCCCGATCCGCTGACCGGCTGGAACGGCGGCGGCGACACCAGCAACCAGATCCGCATCGGCTTCCCGACGCTGGAGGCGGCCAAGGCGCATGCCGAGCGCGAGGGCTATGCCTATCACATCGTCCCCGCTCCCGAGCGCAAGCTCAAGCTGCAGGCCTACGCCGACAATTTCCGCTAATTGAGCAGGCTGCCCGCGAGGAGCAGCAGCAGCTTTACGTCGATCGCCACGCCTTCGGCACGCTTCTGCGCCACGAAGCGGGGCATTTCGTCGCGGCCGACGCGGTGGACAAGGATGTCCTCCTCGCCGCGGATGCCGCCGCCTTCGCCGATTCGGGTCAGCCCCGAGGCGCGGACCAGGTTGAAGCCTTCGGTCACCATGCCGGGCGAGGAATGGAAGAAGCCGAGGTCGGCGATCGTCTCGCACGCGTAACCCGTCTCTTCCTCGAGCTCGCGGCGCGCGGCGGCGTGGACGCTGTCGCCCGCGCCTTCGTCGCCGATCAGCCCGGCGGGGAGTTCGAGGCAGCGGCGGCCGAGCGGCACGCGATATTGCTCGACGAGCAGGACATGGTCTTCGTGGTCGATCGCGAGGATGACGACCGCCTCGATCCCGCGGGTCCGCGAGACATATTCCCAGCGGCCCTGGCGCTTGACGCTGATCCACTTGCCTTCCCAGGCGGTCTCTACGGATTCGTCGGGGATCATAGTTCGATCAGGCGATCGGGTAGCTCGTTGGTATCGCCGGCGGTGCGCGGGAAATGCTCGCTCAGGACATGGCCGATCTGGCTGACCGCCTCCGCCATGCCCGCGCCGATCTGGCCCTGCTTCACCTGGGCGATGAGCGCGGCCATCGCCTCGCCCCATACCTCGGGCTCGACCTTCGAGTGGATCGATTCGTCGGCGATGATCTCGGCGCGGTGCTCGGCGAGGCTGAGATAGAGCAGGACGCCGGTCGCCGCCTTGGTGCGCTTCTCGGCGCCGGTGCGGAAAAGCGCGAGCGCGCGGCGCTGGACGCGGCGCGACTTGGTGGCGGCGGGCGTCAGCAACAGCCGCAGCGAATCGCGCGCGAGCAGGACGCGGACGACCAGGAAGGTCACCGCCATCAGAATCAAAGCGAAGGTGAGATACCAGCGCGGCGGCACCGCCTCCGCCCAGCTGTCGACGAACATGGCGTGGAGCCATTCGACCGGGGCGGGCTGCCAGGCGAGCAGGGCCAGGACGAAGAGCATCGCCAGCACCGCCCAGTGCAAGGCGACGTCATGATAGGAATCGGAGCGGCCGGCGACGACCGTGACGATCTCACCGTCGCTGCTGCGCTCGGCCGCGGTGACCGCGGCGGTGACCAAGGCATGATCGGCTTCGCTCAGATGCATGTCACCAGCCCCCCGAGGCGCCACCGCCTCCGAATGATCCGCCGCCGCCGCCGAAGCCGCCCCCGCCCCCGCCACCGAAACCACCGAATCCTCCACCGCCGGAGCCGCCGCCCGAGTGGCGGCTCATCTCGCTGGCGATGCTCCACAGGATGATCGGCCAGGCGCTGCCGCCATCGCCGCGACCACGATATTTGCGCGCGCCCCACGGGCCCTTCTGGCTGCGTCCGCGGCCGCTGCGCAGCATCGGGATGATGACGAAGGCGAGGATGATTCCGAAGAACAGGAGCCCGAAGGGGAAGCCGCCGCTGCTCTGGCGATTGCCGCTGCTGCGCGTCGCGCTCGCTTTGTCCGCCTCCGCCTTGGCGCGGGCTTCCGCAGCTTCGAGCGGGAGCTTGAGCTGGTCGGCGATCGCGGTGGCGCCGGCGATGATCCCGCCCGGCATGTCGCCTTCGCGGAATTTGGGGAGGATCGTCTGGTTGATGATCGTGCTCGCCAGGCCATCGGTGACGATCGGCTCGAGCCCGTAGCCGACCTCGATCGCGACCTTGCGATCGTTGGGCGCGACCAAAAGGATCACGCCGTTATTGGCATCCTTCTGGCCGATCCCCCAGGCGCGGCCGAGCTGATAGCCATAGTCGCGGATGTCGCGATCCTCGAGATCGGGGATCGTCGCGATCACGAGCTGGCGCGTCGAGGCCTGCTCGACCTGCTGCGAGATCTGGCTGAGCTGCGCCTCCTGCTCGGGCGAGAGCAGGTTCGCGGCATCGACCACCCGCCCCGTAAGCTTGGGGAAGGTCTGCCCCTGCGCCGTCAGGGGCAGGAGCAGGAGGAAGGCGAGCAGCCCCGTCAGATAGCGATACGCAGTCACGATGTTGCCTTCAGTTCGAGGCGTGGATCAGCTGCCGTTGCCGAAATCCACGGTCGGCGCGACGTCGGCGCCCGCCTTGGCGGCGAAGGGCGTGATCGGCTTGGCGCCGTGGAAGATCTTGGCGCCGATCGCATCGGGGAAGGTGCGGATGCGGGTGTTATAGTCCTGCACCGCCGTGTTGTAGTCGCGGATCGAGATGGTGATCCGATTCTCGGTGCCCTCGAGCTGGTCCTGCAGCTTCTGGAAGCCGACCTGGCTCTGGAGCTGGGGATAGGCCTCGGTGGTGACGAGCAGGCGCGAGAGCGTGCCGCCGAGCTCGTCCTGCGCGGCCTGGAACTGCTGGACCTTGGCGGGATCGGCGAGATCGTCGCCGGTGAGCTGGATCGACGTCGCCTTGGCGCGGGCGTTGATCACGTCGGTGAGGATCTTGCCCTCGGAGCCGGCGGCGCCGCGCACCGTGCTGACCAGATTGGGGATCAGATCGGCGCGGCGCTGATAATTGGCCTGGACGTCGGCCCAGCGCGCCTTGGCGGCCTCCTCGGCCGTGGGCACACTGTTGAGCCCGCAGGCCGAGAGCAAGGCGGCGGAAACCAGGACAAGTGCGGCACGAAACTTCATCGGGAGGTCCTTCTCAGACACAGGGTCGATAGTGTCTTATACGATGTCAACACTGGAGCCCGAAAGCGAAATCGGACATGTCTGTGTCGCTTTCGACAAGGAGATCGGGGAATGTTGGGCGAATTCAAGGCTTTCATCGCGCGCGGTAACGTGTTGGACCTCGCCGTGGGGGTGATCATCGGCGCGGCCTTTGCGACGATCACCAAGTCGCTGACCGACGATCTGATCATGCCGCTGATCGGTGCCCTGTTCGGCGGACTCGATTTTTCGAGCTATTTCGTCCGGCTGGGCGCGGTTCCCGCGGACTATGCCGGATCGCTGCAGGATTATGCCGCGCTCAAGGCGGCGGGGGTGCCGTTGCTGGGCTTCGGCCAGTTCCTGTCCGTGGTGATCAATTTCCTGATCCTGGCCTTCATGGTGTTCCTGCTGGTGCGCTTCGTGACGAGGCTGATGCCGACCCGCGAAGAGGAAGCCGCGGTGGCCGCCGAAGCGGCGGATGTCGTGCTGCTGCGCGAGATCCGCGACGCGATCCGGGCGCGCGGGGCACCTTCCAGTTAACGGGATGTAGAATCTTCTGCGCCAATTCGACGAGCCGGCTCCAATTCCTCCGACACTGCCACGCATAATTTGACGACGATCGGCAAGCATTCGGGGAACGTCGGGGCAGCAGAGGGCAGGTTGGCATGCAAAAGCTCAAGGCTTCCAATGACACTTCCGCGTTTGAAGTGCCTGCTGTCCTGGACGAAAAAGGCAGGCTTACGGAACCTTGCGTCCGAAAAGCCCTGACGAGCATGGATATGCACGGCCTGGTTGTCTTGACCAACCTCCTGTCGGAAGCGCAGGCGGATGTTGGTGCCGAACTGATACGTCAAACCATCGACGATCCCGATCGCAGCCGGTGCGCCTTCGCCAGCGAGACCGATAACCGGTACCTGCGTCGCGACTTCTGCTCGCTTCCTTCGACGCCGCTCGTGACGCGCTTTGCTGCCGGATTGTGCCAAAGCCTGGAGGACATCCTCTCCGAATATTGTGGCCGGTCCCATCCGCTTCTCGAGGTCACCACGCTGACCAGTTATTTCGGCTCATCGCATCAATATGTTCACCGTGACCCGAGCGGCGTGATCAGCCTTTTTGCCGCGGTGGAAGATGTATCGGAGCAACAGGGCGGGACGGTGTTCATCCCAGGCACGCACATGTACGACGGTGCCGAGCGGAAGCATGACGGCAACGCCTATGCGTTGATGGAGCTGTTTCGCCTACAATGTAACTTTCGGATCCTTCTCTATAATTTGAGAAAACTCTGGAGCTTGCGAAACGACGACGCGGCTCCCCTGGCACCTGGTGAGTTTCGTGACCGGGTATTTTCGAGCAAGTGGGACGAGCATCAGCCCAATTTGCTGCGCTTCGCGTTGGGAAAAAATTCCCAATTCAGCCTCCGCATGCTCAGCCCCAGCAACTTGTGGAAGCTGTTTCGCCACCGTGCGGCCCTCAGGAACCTGTTCCACTTGGTCCAGACGGCGCCACGGAAGGGGACGGTCATTCTCTATCGGAGCGATATGCTCCATGCGGGCCCCGACAACCGATCGCCGCATCCCCGGCGACTTTTCAGCATGAGTCTCGCCCGGGGCATGGTCGAACCGAAACTCTGGCAGGCTGGCTATTCGCCGCATCCCACATTGACTGCCAGTCCCATGTCCTTCGGGGATCTTCTGGATTATCCGCTAACCTCCAGAGCCCAGCACCAGACCGCGGGCATGTTGGTGGATTGACGCCACTGCTCGGAATCGGCGGCGCGGGCCGGCCCCCGCTCCGACGAGCTGGACCGGCATCCCGCCTTCATTAACGGCACGCGGCCGGGCGCAGCCTTCGGCGGGGGTGCGGGTAGCCGGATTCGAACGTCAGGCGGCCGCGAGGTCTTCGGCGATCGCGTCGGCCAGGCTGGTGCCGTCGAGGATGCGGGCGGTTTCGTCGCGCACGCGCGCCATCGCCTGGCGGATCGCGCAGGCATTTTCGTCCTTGCAGTCGAGGCAGGCGCGATAGGCGGTGCGGCTGACGCAGGGGACCAGCGCGAGCGGGCCCTCGATCACGCGGATGATCTCGCCCAATGAAATGAGGTGCGAGGCGCGGGCGAGGCGATAGCCGCCCATCTTGCCGCGGGTGGAGAAGAGGAACCCGGCCTCGCGCAGGTCCGCCAGGATCAGCTCGAGAAACTTGCGCGGGACATTCGCCTGTGCCGCGATGCGATTCATCGGCACGGGGCCGGTGGAAGGCTGTTCGGCGAGGTAGAGCATCGCGCGGAGCGCGTAGCGGGAACGCTGCGTCAACATGATGCACCCTTCATGCCAAGTGTTTACGACAGTGTGAAGGCCTAGCGCGTCCCACCTGACCTTTTCATTAATCGCGGATGCCCTATATGGGTTCTTGCCGGGTTCGCTCGGCTATGGGGATAAACGACGGCGTGCAATAGATGCAGCGGACGCGGGGGCAGTACCCGCCGGCTCCACCATAAGCGGTGGTGGCTCTGGACACCGTTTCTGACGGGGCCGAACCAGGATCGACGTGTGTTGAAAAGCGCCGACTATTTCCCAGCGTGGGCCACTGTGACGGCCTGAAACACAAGTGCCAACGATAACGAAGCACTCGCTATTGCGGCGTAACCCCACGGCTTAACGGCCTAAGGTTATTCTAAAATGCGCGGTTGGACCGCACCGGGCAACAGAAGCGGATTCCAGCGGTACGGGGGGCACCGGGCAACAGAAGCCCCCCACTCACCAGTTTTCAGTCGCGCGCGCGCAGCCAGGCCAGGCCGGTCGCGGTGGCGATCAGCGCCGCGCCCGTTGCGGCATGGCGCCGCTTGCGCATCATCGACAGGCCGATCGATGCGAGCCCGGTGCTGATCCACCCGACCTTCGGCAGGCCGACGATGCGTGCCGCGAGGCGTGACGCGACCAGGCTGCCCTGGGCTTCGGGCGGCGGCGCGGCGGGAGACGGCAGGCGGGGGCGTTCGGGAGGCGCCGGCAGCGCGGCGACGGGTTCATCGGCGACGTGATCGGCGACCCAGGCGGCGCGCAGGCCGATCGGCTGCGGCGCGCCGACGGTGGTATCCTCGGCGGTCTGATGTTCGAGCTCGGCATTGAGCTCGGCGCCGAACAGGAGGATGTAGCTCGACAGATAGAGCCAGGTCAGCAGCGCGACGACGGCACCGAGCGAGCCGTAGGTCGCATCGAACTTCCCCACATGCGCGACATAGAGACCGAAGCCGAGGGTGAGCAGGAGCCACATCAGCCCCGCGAACAGCGAGCCCGGGGTGAGCCAGATCCACTGCGCCTGCTGGCGCGACGGGCCGAAGCGATAAAGCGCGGCGGCGCCCGCGGCGCCCGCCAGCATGAGCAGCGCATAGGCTAACAATGTACCGAGCAGGAGCAACGCGTCGCTGGCGCGCGGGGCGAACGCGCTCAGCGCATTGAGCGCGGCGATCGCCAGCGCCGCCAGGATCGCGGCGCAGACCGCCGCCGCAGTCATCGCCAGCGACGTCAGGTTGAGTTTCAGGAAATTGCGCTTTTCCTGTTCCTCATAGGCGATGTTGAGCGCGGTCAGGATCGCGCCGGCGCCGTTGCGCGCGCCGAAGATAGCGATGCCGAGCGCCAGGAAGACGCCCAGCCCCTTTTTCTCGTCGGAACCGCGGACGAGCTCGAGCAACTGTCCGCCGACCGTGCGGGCAATGTCCGGCGGCATCACTTGCGTTAGCGCCTGCATGTGGCGGATCACCGTCTCGGGCGTAACGAAGATGCCGTAGCAGAGCGCCACCGCGGTAATGAGCGGCACGAGCGCCAGGAAGCCGTAGAAAGCGACCCCGGCGGCAACCAGGCCGATATTGTCGTTCGACGATTCGGTCCAGGTGCGGATCGCCACCGCCTTCCACGCCGCCAGGGGCATATGCCACGGGCTGCGGGCGTCGCGCCCCTTTGCGTCGTCCATCGTCTCGTCCCTGTTGCTGCCGACGCGCGGCCCTGGCGCGTGGCTCACCAAGCGCTTGGAAAGCCCGGCTGTTCCGGGGACGGCCGATCAGGCGGCGATGGTGAGCCGCGCGATCGTGCGCTCGCCGCGGATCATTTCGAAGCGTCCGCCCAGCTGCCCCGCCAACATGGTCGCGATCTGGAGGCCGAGGCTGCCGCTCGTGCCCAGTTCGAACTCCTCGGGCAGGCCGTTGCCGTCATCGCGCACCTCGATCCGGAGATTAGCGCCGTCGCGGGTGCAAGCGATCTCGATCTCGCCGGTCTCGCGACCTGCGAAGCCATGTTCGATCGCATTGGCGACGGCCTCGGCGACGATCAGCGCGATCGGGGTAAGCGAGGCGGGCGGCACCGCGCTATCGTCGAGCGACAGGCGCTGGCTGATGCCGGTGCGCCCGCTCGCCTCGATCACATCGGCGCCCAGCGGTCCCAAGATACCGTCGAGCCCACGAACATGATCGTGCATCTCGTAAAGCTGGCGGCTGATCCGGCCGATCGTGCCGAGCCGTCGTGCGGCCTCATCCATCGCGGCGCGGGCATCGGGATCGGTCACCTGGCGCTTCTGGAGCGTGAGCAAGCCGGCGACGACCTGGAGGTTGTTGGACACGCGGTGCTGCAGTTCGGCGAACAGCAGTTCCTGCGTTTCGGCGAGCACCCGGCTGCGTTCGCGTTCGGCCGCGAGATGGGTATTGGCGCGCTGCATCAGGTGGATGATCGCAATGTCGGTCGTCACCACGAACACGTAAAAAGCGAGGGCGATCGCGGTGGGTCCGGTCATCACGAAGCCGAGCGGCGGGATGAAATAATACCAGGACAGCAGCCCGCACAGGATCGCGGCGATCGCGCCCATCCGCCAGCCGAAAACGAACGAAGCGAGCAGGACCGCGGGGAAAAAGGTGACGTAGGGGAAGCCGGGCGGCAGCCAGTCGCTGGCGCCGAGGCGCGCGAAATAGGCCAGAACGACAAGCGCAAGCGTCCCCGTCACGGCTAGCAGCGGCCGGTTCGCCGCAATCGGCAGGCGCTCGAGCCTGCTGGCCGGGCGTTCGCTTCGTTTCATGTTCGGTCCGCCCCCTTCCCGCGCAGCGCGTAGCATTGTGCGCGCACGCTTGCCATCAACATGGAAAAAGGGAGCCGCGTCACCGCGGCCCCCTTCCTCCTCTCCGAACTTTCGCCGGATATCTTGTAGTTAGTCCTTGTCGCCGGTCAGGAAGGCGGGGAGGCCGATATTCTCGCCGCCCTCATCCTTGCTCTCCGAACGCTCGGGACGCGGGCCGCGGGGACCACGGTCGCCGCCGCCACCGCCGCCTTCGCGACGCGGGCCACGATCGCCGCCGCCGGGACCACGACCACCGCCGCCGCCGCCGTCACGGCGACGATCGCCGCTGGGACGATCGCCACGATCACCGCGCGGACCGCGATCGCGATCGCCGCCTTCGCGGGGTTCACGTGCAGGGCGGGTGTCGGCCAGTTCCTCGCCGGTCTCCTGATCGACGACGCGCATCGACAGGCGAACCTTGCCGCGCGGATCGATCTCGAGGACCTTGACCTTGACTTCCTGGCCTTCGCTCAGGACGTCGGCGACCTTCTCGACCCGCTCGTTGCGGATTTCGCTGACATGGACGAGACCGTCCTTGCCGCCCATGAAGTTCACGAACGCGCCGAAATCGACGAGATTGACGACCTTGCCGGCATAGACCTTGCCGACTTCGGCTTCCTCGACGAGACCCTTGATCCAGGCGATCGCCGCCTCGATCTGCGCGGGATCGGACGAGCTGACCTTGATCACGCCCTCATCGTCGATATCGACCTTGGCGCCGGTGGTGGCGACGATCTCGCGGATCACCTTGCCGCCGGTGCCGATGACTTCACGAATCTTCGACTTGTCGATCGTGAAGCTCTCGATGCGCGGTGCGTGCGCCGAAAGCTCGCTGCGGGTCTGGTCGAGCGCCTTGGCCATCTCTTCCAGGATGTGGATGCGGCCGGCCTTCGCCTGATCGAGCGCGACGCGCATGATCTCTTCGGTGATCCCGGCGATCTTGATGTCCATCTGCATCGTGGTGATGCCCTCGGACGTGCCGGCAACCTTGAAGTCCATGTCGCCGAGATGATCCTCGTCGCCGAGGATGTCGCTGAGGACCGCGAAATCCTTGCCCTCGAGGATCAGGCCCATCGCGATGCCCGAGACCGGGCGCTTGATCGGCACGCCGGCATCCATCAGCGCGAGGCTGCCGCCACAGACCGACGCCATCGACGAGGAGCCGTTGCTCTCGGTGATGTCGCTGGTCAGGCGGATCGTGTAGGGGAATTCCTCCTTGGTGGGCAGCACGCCGTGCAGCGCACGCCATGCCAACTTGCCATGGCCGACTTCGCGGCGGCCCGGCGCGCCGAAGCGGCCGACTTCGCCGACCGAATAAGGCGGGAAGTTATAGTGCAGCATGAAGTGCTGATAGCTGAGGCCGCCGAGACCATCGATCATCTGCTCGCTGTCACGCGTTCCCAGCGTGCAGGTCGCGATCGTCTGGGTCTCGCCGCGGGTGAACAGCGCCGAGCCGTGCGAGCGCGGGAGGAAGTGGACTTCCGCCTCGATCGGACGGACCGTCTTGGTGTCGCGGCCGTCGATGCGGCGGCCTTCCTTGAGGATCGCGGTGCGGACGATGTCCGCTTCCAGCTTCTTCACCAGCTTGAGGCTGGCGAGATAGGCCTGGGGATCGCTGTCCTTGAGGTCGGCCATGCCTTCGCGGGCCTTGGCGCGGGCCTCGTTGATCGCGGTCTGGCGCGCCTGCTTGTCGGTCAGCTTGTAGGCGGCGTCGAGATCCTTGCCGATCAGCTTCTTGAGCTTGGCCTTCACTTCGACCTTGTCGTCCTGGACCTTGAGATCCCAGGGCTCCTTGGCGGCCTGCTCGGCGAGCTTGATGATAGCATCGATCACGCGCTGCGATTCGCGATGCGCGAACATCACCGCGCCCAGCATGACGTCTTCCGAAAGCTCCTTGGCTTCGGATTCGACCATCATCACGGCGTCCTGGGTCGCCGCGACGACCAGATCGAGGAGGCCGGCATCGACCTGTGCGTCGGTGGGGTTGAGGATATAGTCGGTGCCGTCATAGCCGACGCGCGCCGCGCCGATCGGGCCCATGAAAGGCACGCCCGACAGCGTCATCGCAGCCGAGGCAGCGACCATCGCGAGGATGTCCGGCTCGTTCTCGCCGTCATAGGAGAGCACCTGCGCGATGCAGTTGATCTCGTTGTAGAAGCCCTCGGGGAAGAGCGGGCGGAGCGGACGATCGATCAAGCGGGAGATCAAAGTCTCCTTCTCGGTCGCGCCGCGCTCGCGCTTGAAGAAGCCGCCCGGGATGCGACCAGCAGCCGAGAACTTCTCCTGATAATGGACGGTCAGCGGGAAGAAGTCCTGGCCTTCCTTGACATGCTTGGCCGCGGTCACTGCGCACAGCACCACGGTTTCGCCGAGCGTCGCGATCACCGCGCCGTCGGCCTGGCGGGCAACCTTGCCCGTTTCGAGAGTCAGCGTCTTGCCGCCCCACTCGATCGATACAGTCTTCTTGTCGAACATTGGATTTCCTTCGTCCGGCGGCCAGATGCCTGCCGGTTCCTGTAAGAGGCTCTATCTGGAGCCTGGTGGCGGTGTTTCCGCCTCGACGCCGTGCCGGATTGCAACTGCGCCGATACCAAAACGGCCCCCAAAGCGGGGGCCGTCCGGATTATTTGCGAAGGCCGAGCTTCGCGATGATGTCGGTGTAGCGGGCGTTGTCGCTCTTCTTGAGATAATCGAGCAGCGAACGGCGCTTGTTGACCATGAGGAGCAGACCGCGGCGCGAATGGTTGTCCTTCGCGTGGGTCTTGAAGTGCTCGGTCAGGTTGACGATGCGTTCGGTGAGGATCGCGACCTGGACTTCGGTGCTGCCGGTGTCGCCATCGGCGCGGCCATGTTCCTTGATGAGCGCGTCCTTGCGCTCTGCAGTGATCGTCATAGGTTTTCCTTCGACATCTTACAGATTGAAGCCGCGGACGACCCGGACGAATCCGGCCTGAGCCTCTACCAGCGCGACAGGGACTTCCCCCAGCAGCGCGAAATATTGGCCCTCTTCAGCGGCAATCCCGGCCAAGACCTGCCCCTGTCGGAGCAGCCCTGCCTGGTCGGGGGTGAGGGAGAGAGCCGGGATGTCGACCAGCCCCGCCCTCAACGGCAGGAGGAGTGTTTCAAGCTGCCGGGCCTTAGCGGCGTCGGCCAATTTGTCCAGCGAAATCGCGGGATCGAGGGTGAACGGGCCGGCGCGGGTGCGGCGGAGCATGGTGACATGGCCGACGGTGCCGAGCGCGAGGGCGATGTCGCGGGCGAGGGAGCGGATATAGGTGCCCTTGGAGACATGGGCGCTGAGGGTGATTTCGTCTAGCTCCTCCCCGGCACGGGGAGGGGGACCAGCCGAAGGCTGGTGGAGGGGGCTCTCCTCAAGCGCCTCGCTTGCGGCGCGCCCCCTCCACCAAGCTTCGCTTGGTCCCCCTCCCCGTTCCGGGGAGGATAAAGTGAGGGCATGTATCGTGACATCGCGGCTCGCGAGCACCACTTCCTGGCCGGCGCGGGCGAGGTCGTAGGCCCGCTCGCCATCGACCTTCAGCGCGGAGTAAGCCGGAGGCACCTGCGCGATCGGGCCTGTGAAGCGGGGCAACACCGCTTCGATAGCGGCACGCGTGGGGCGCACATCGGACGCGGCGATCTCCACACCCTCAAGGTCGAGCGTGTCGGTCTGGACCCCGAACGCGATCGTGAAGTCATAGACCTTGTCGCTGTCGAGCATCCGCCCCGCGAGCTTGGTCGCCTCGCCGATCGCGATCGGCAGCACGCCGGTCGCCAGCGGATCGAGCGTGCCGCCATGGCCGACCTTAAACTTGCCATAGCCGCCGTCGCGCAGCGCGCGCTTGACCGCGCTCACCCCTTGGGTGGAGCCGAGCCCGAGCGGCTTGTCGAGGATGATCCAGCCATGCATGCGCGGTCTACTGCGCCGCGCCGACGGGTGCCGTACGCTGCATGAAATGGCGGCGGCACAAAGCGATATAGCGCTCGTTGCCGCCGATTTCCTTCTGCTCGCCCTGGCGGACCGCATTGCCTTCGGCGTCGACACGCAGGTTCATCGTCGCCTTGCGCCCGCATTCGCAGACCGATTTGAGCTCGACCAGCGAATCGGCGAGCGCGAGCAGTTCGGCCGAGCCGGGGAAGAGCTTGCCCTGGAAATCGGTTCGCAGCCCGTAGCACAGCACCGGGATGCCGACCTCGTCGGCGAGATGCGCGAGCTGGCGGACCTGGGCCGGCGAGAGGAACTGCGATTCGTCGACGAGGATGCAGGCGAGCGGCGCCTGGAAATGCGCCTCCTCGGCGATCAATCGCAGATCGGTATCCTCGGCGAAGGGGATCGCATCCGCGACGATGCCGAGCCGCGAGTCGATCACCCCCTGCCCGCCGCGATCATGCGCGCCGGCGGTGAACAGCAAGGTGCGCATGCCGCGCTCGCGATAGTTGAAATCGGCCTGGAGCAAGGTGGTCGATTTGCCGGCGTTCATCGAGGCATAATAGAAATAGAGCTTGGCCATCGAGCCATCCTTGTAGCCGGCGCGTCGCGCGATCAGTCCTCGGACGGATCGCCCAGATCCTGCGCCACCTTGGGCGCGCGCAGGAGGGTATCGATATGGGTGCCTTCGTCGAAGCTGTCGTCCGCCAGGAATTTGAGCTTGGCGGCATATTTCATCCGCACCTTCGAGGCGACTTCGCGCTGGAGATAGGCGGTGTTGGTGCGCAGCGCCTTGAGCACCTTCTCCTCCTCCTTGCCGAGCAGGGGCTTCACGAAGACGGTGGCGTGGCGCAGATCGGGCGACATGCGGACTTCGGTAACCGAGACCATGTGCCGTGCGAGCGTCTCGTCATGGACGTCGCCGCGGGCGAGGATCTCGCTGAGGATGTGGCGCACCTGCTCGCCGACCTTGAGGAGTCGAACGACGCGGGTTTCGGGGGTTTCGGCGTGTTTCATGTCGCACCCTAAAGTCCCTCTCCCAGCGGGAGAGGGAGGGACCCGCTCGGCGCAGCCGAGGGGGAGGGTGAGGGTGACTAGCAACCTAGGTCGCCCTCACCCTTCCGGCGCTACGCGCCTCCCTCCCTCTCCCAACGGGAGAGGGAACTTGATTACAGCGTCCGTTCGCGCATCTCGACTTCGAACGTTTCGAGATAGTCGCCCGGCTTGATGTCCACGAAATTCTGCGTGAAGGTCACGCCGCATTCGAGGCCCGCGCGGACTTCGGGGACATCGTCCTTGAAGCGCCGCAGCGAGGCGATTTCGCCCTGATAGATGATGACGTCGTTGCGGGTGATGCGTGCCTTGAGCGCCTTGCGGATGACGCCTTCGGTGACGAGCAGACCGGCTGCCTTGCCATGCTTGCCCGCGCTGAACACTTCCTTGATCTCGGCGCGGCCGACGACGGTTTCGAACGCCTCCGGTCCGAGCTGCCCCGCCATGCCGGCGCGGATCTCGTCGGTGAGCTCGTAGATCACGTCATAATATTTCAGCGCGACCTTCTGCCGCTCGGCGATTTCGCGCGCCTTGGCATTGGGACGGACGTTGAAGCCGATGATCGGCGCGCCGCTGGCACCCGCGAGCGTCACGTCGCTCTCGGTGATGCCGCCGACGCCCGCGTGGAGGACGCGTGCGCGGATGTCGTCGGTCGAGATCTTGTTGATCGCGGCGACGATGGCCTCGATCGTTCCCTGGGTGTCCGCCTTGACCACCAGCGGATATTCCATCGCCTGCTTTTCCTTGAGCGCCGAGAACATGCTCTCGAGGCTGGCGGGGGCGTTGGTGGTCCGCTTGTTCTGGATGACGCCGGCGCGATATTCTGCGACTTCGCGGGCGCGCGCTTCGTTCTCGACCACCGAAAGCGGATCGCCCGCCATCGGCACGCCCGAAAGGCCGAGGATCTCGACCGGCATGGCCGGGCCGGCTTCCTTGAGCTGGCGACCCTTGTCGTCGACCAGCGCACGGATCTTGCCGCTCTCGGCGCCGACCACGAACACGTCGCCGACGCGCAGCGTACCGCGATTGACGAGCACGGTCGCTACGGGTCCGCGGCCCTTGTCGAGCTTGGCTTCGATCACGGTGCCCTCGGCGGGGCGATCGGGATTGGCCTTCAAGTCGAGCAGTTCGGCCTGGAGCTGGATCTTCTCGATCAGCGAATCGAGGCCGATCTTCTTGAGCGCCGAGACCTCGACGTCCTGGACTTCGCCGCCCATCTCCTCGACCATCACTTCATGCTCGAGCAGGCGCTCGCGCACGCGCTGGGCATTGGCGCTGTCGAGGTCGATCTTGTTGATCGCCACGATCATCGGCACGCCGGCAGCCTTGGTGTGATTGATCGCCTCGATCGTCTGCGGCATCAGCCCGTCATTGGCGGCAACCACCAGCACGACGATGTCGGTGATGTCGGCGCCGCGCGCGCGCATCTGGGTGAAGGCCTCATGGCCGGGCGTGTCGAGGAAGGTGATCTTCGACTTGTCCTTCAGCGTAACCTGATAGGCGCCGATATGCTGGGTGATGCCGCCGGCTTCGCCACGCACCACATCGGTGCCGCGCAGCGCGTCGAGCAGCGACGTCTTGCCGTGATCGACATGGCCCATGATCGTGACGACCGGCGGACGCGTCTGCAGCGTCTCGTCGGCATCCTCGACCGTGTCGATCGCGAGATCGATGTCGGCATCCGAGACGCGGACGATGTTGTGGCCGAATTCGGTGACGAGCAGCTCGGCAGTGTCCTGATCGATCGTCTGCGTCATGGTGACGGGCGAGCCCATCTTGAACAGCGTCTTGACCAGATCGGCGCCCTTCTCGGCCATGCGATTGGCCAGTTCCTGGACGGTGATCGATTCGGGCACGACGACGTCGCGGACCTGCTTGACCTGCGGCTCGCGCGGGCCGCCCATGCGGCGATGCTCCTTCTCGCGGGCACGCTTGAGCGCGGCGAGCGAGCGGGCGCGGGCGCCGTCATTGTCGCCGAGCGCACGGTTGACGGTGAGCTTGCCCGACTGGCGGCGATCGTCGCCCTGACGGCCGCGTGACGGACGCGCGGGCGGCTCGGGACGCTTGGGCGCGGTGCTGCCTGCAGGCAGCGGGCGGCCTTGGGTCGATTGTGCAGCGGGAGCCGGCGCGGCCGGCTCCGGCGCAACCGGCTCGGGCTTGGGCGCGGGGCGGGGAATGTCGGGACGCGCGACCGGCGTGAACAGGCGCGGCGCGGGACGGCTGGGATCCAGCCCGAATGCGGGCGGCGCCGGCGGGGGCGGCGGTGCGACAGGCTCGGGTGCGGGCGTCGGGGCGGCCTGGACCGGCTCGGCGGCCGGAGTGACCGGCGCGGGCGCGGGCGCAGGTGCGGCGGGCGTGGGCGGTGCCGATGGCGCAGCGGCCGCCTCGGCTTCCGCGCGAGCGCGCTCTTCAGCGCGACGGGCTTCGGTTTCGACTGCCTCGGCTCGCTCACGCTCTTCGCGGCGGCGGGCTTCCTCGAGCGCGTTCATGCGCGATTCGTCGGCCTCGCGCAGCAGCTTGGCCTGGAGTTCCTGGCGCGACAGCAGCGAGTCGCCCGCGGCGCGCTGCGGCGCTGGGGGCGCCACGGGGGCGGGCGCAGGCGCGGGCGCGGCCTGGACGGGCTCGGGCGCAGCGACCGGAGTCGCTTCTTCCTGCGGAGCGCCCTGGGGTCCGAGGACCCGGCGACGCTTCACTTCCACGACGACGGTATTCGAGCGGCCATGGCTGAAGCTCTGCTTCACCTTGCCCGTCTCGACGGTGCGCTTGAGCCCCAGCGGCGCGCGCATGCCCAGTTTCGGCTTTTCGTTTTCGGTGTCGCTCATGCGGCTGCTCAAAGTCCCTCAGTCAAGTTCGTCATAATCGTCGGCTGCGCATCTGACGGATGCGCCGATGCGCCCTGCGAGCCTGTTTCGCAAGGCGGCGGAGCAGGTTCGGATCCGATAAAGTGCAGCCAGCGGTCGAGCGCTTCGCTCACCCGCTTCGCCGCCCGGGCGTCGGTCAGGCCGGCATGTACCACATTTTCGCGGCCCAGCGCCAAGGACAATATGGTGCGCGGGATCGGCAATGTTAAGCCCTTGAGCCCGCTGCCTTCCGCATCCGATCCCACGCGCCACGCCTGGGCGAGCTTGCCGGCGCCGTCCTCGCCCGCGTCCGACGCGTGGAGGAGGAGCCGAAGCTTGCCCGAGCGCGCCGCGGTGGCGAGCTTCTCGCCGCCGGTGACTAGCGCACCCGATTTGGACTCGAGCCCCAGCCGATCGAGCAGGTTGCGGCGCAATTGCTGTTCGATCCGTTCACCGAGATCGTCGGGAATCGTGATCTGGCCGAGCTTGAACGCGCGCAGCAGGGCGCCGCGCAGCTTGCCCTTGGCCTGCGCTTTCTCCAGCTCGACGCGGGTTACGCCGATCCAGGCGCCGCGACCCGGCGCCTTGGCGCGGACATCGGGCCAGATCTCGCCGTCGGGCGAGAGCGCGAGGCGCACGAGATGATCGCGTGCGTCATGCTCGCCCGAGAGGATGCAGCGGCGGATGGGACCATCCGCCGTCGCTTCGCCTTCGTCTACGCGACGGGTTTCATTGTTCGGATTCCGCAACAGCGTCCTCCGAAGTTGCGGCCGGGGCCGCTTCGTCCTCGAACCAGTGCGCGCGGGCAGCCATGATGATCTCGTTGCCCTGCTCGTCGCTCAGCCCATATTCGGCGAGCACGCCGCCCTTGGGCTCGGGACGCTTGGGGGCGTCCTCGTTGCGGCGGCGTGGCTCCTGGCGCTTCTTCTCGACCAGTTCGTCGGTCGCGAGATCGGCGAGATCGTCGAGCGTCTTGATGCCCGCCTTGCCGAGCGTGACCAGCATCGCCTCGGTCAGATAGGGCATCGTCGCGAGCGCATCCTCGACGCCGAGCTCGCGGCGAGCCACGCGATTGGCTTCCTCGCGGCGCTCGAGCGCTTCCTGCGCGCGGTTCTGCAGCTCGGCGCCCAGATCCTCGTCGAAGCCTTCGATCTCGGCGATTTCGGACAGCTCGACATAGGCGACCTCTTCGAGGCTGCCGAAGCCTTCGGCGACCAGCAGCTGGGCCAGCGTCTCGTCGACGTCGAGCTCGTTCTGGAACAGCTCGCTATTCTGGACGAATTCCTTCTGGCGCTTCTCCGAGGCGTCGGCCTCGGTGAGGATGTCGATCGCCTTGCCGGTGAGCTGCGACGCCAGGCGGACATTCTGGCCGCGGCGGCCGATCGCGAGGCTGAGCTGATCGTCTGGGACGACGACTTCGATGCGGTCATCCTCCTCGTCGATCACGACGCGGCTGACATTTGCCGGCTGGAGCGCGTTGACCACGAAGGTCGCGGTGTCGGGCGACCAGGGGATGATGTCGATCTTCTCGCCCTGCATTTCCTGGACGACCGCCTGGACGCGGCTGCCCTTCATGCCGACGCAGGCGCCGACCGGATCGATGCCCGAATCATGGCTGATCACGCCGATCTTGGCGCGCGAACCCGGATCGCGGGCGGCGGCCTTGATCTCGATGATGCCGTCGTAGATTTCGGGGACTTCCTGCGCGAACAGCTTCTTCATGAAATCCGGATGCGCGCGGCTGAGGAAGATCTGCGGCCCGCGATTTTCGCGGCGGACGTTGAGGATGATCGAGCGGATGCGATCGTTGACGCGGACGACTTCGCGCGGGATCTGCTGATCGCGGCGGATCACGCCCTCGGCGCGGCCCAGATCGACGACGACGTGGCCGAACTCGACCCGCTTGACCACGCCGGTGATGATCTCACCCATGCGATCCTTGAATTCCTCGAACTGGCGCTCGCGCTCGGCGTCGCGGACCTTCTGGAAGATGATCTGCTTCGAGGCCTGCGCCTGGATGCGGCCGAATTCGATCGGGGGCAGCGGATCGACGATATAATCGCCGACGACCGCGCCCTTCTGGAGCTTCTGCGCATCCTTGACCGAGACCTGCTTGAAATAATCGTCGACCGCCTCGACCACTTCGACGACGCGCCACAGACGAAGATCGCCCGAGACCGGATCGAGCTTGGCGCGGATGTCATTCTCGCTCCCGTAGCGATTCTTGGCGGCGCGCTGGATCGCGTCTTCCATCGCCTCGATGACGATGGCGCGGTCGATCAGCTTTTCCTTGGCAACCGAATCGGCGATCGCGATCAGCTCGGCCCGGTTGGCGGAAATGGCAGTGGCAGTGGCCATGACTTACCCTTCTACTTCGATTTCGATGATTTCGTCGGCGCCCTCGGTCGAGAGCGGCGCAGTGGCGGCGATCAATGCGTCGGTCATCACCAGTTTCGCGTCGGCGACCTGCGCGAACGGGATGGTGACGGCCTTATATTTGCGGACGTCGATGGTGATCCGGTCCCCCTCGACGCCTTCGAGAATTCCGGTGAGCTGCTTGCGATTGTCGGCAGTCGGCTCGGTCAGGTTGATGCGGGCTTCGTGGCCTTTCCAATCGTCGAAATCCTGCAGCCGAGTGAGCGGGCGATCGATGCCGGGCGAGCTGACCTCGAGCCGATAGGCATGGTCGATCGGATCGCGACCCTCCGCCTCCAGCGCGTCGAAGATATCGGAGATTCGGCGCGAGAGCTCGGCGCATTCGTCGATACCCAGCTGGCGGGTGTCGGGGCGTTCGGCCATCACCTGGAGCGTGGGATCGCTGACGCCGCCGAACATCTTGACGCGCACCAGAGCGAGCCCGAGGGCCTGCGCCTCGGGTTCGATCAGTTCGGTCAGTCGGGCGACGTCCGCCAACGAGTTTCTCCGGCAATCAGCTACGCGGCTTTCGCGACCGGAACCCTGCGGGACCGGCCTCGGCATGTTTGACGATGTCGAGAAAGCACCTGCGATATACGCATAAGGGCGCTGGGGGGCAAGTGCCGGTTGCGAGCGTCAGACATACCATCGATACGCGCCCCGTCTAAAGGGGGAGCCGTTTAGCCGGGCCGTGCGTTGCTGTGGAAACCAAAAAGGGTGAGAGAATGCCGAAGACCATACACATGCTTTTCCCGGCGGCCTTGCTTGCCGCATGCAATCCCCAGGGCGATGCGGTCGCGCAGGACAGCGCCCCGGCTACCTCGACGAGCGGGACGCCGTTCAGCGTGACGCCGGTCGCCGATTTCGATGCGCCCTGGGCAATGACCTTCCTGCCCGACGGGCGGATGCTGGTGACCGAGAAGGCCGGCACGCTGCTGCTGGTCTCGGCCGACGGGAAGACCAAGACACCGGTGAGCGGCATTCCTGCGGTATCGAGCGCCGGCCAGGGCGGATTGATGGACGTGGTGCTCCACCCGCAATTCGCCACCAACAGACAAGTCTATTTCAGCTTCTCCGAGGCGAATGCCCAGGGGCTGAAGGGCGTGGTGCTGGCGCGCGGGACGATGGCCGAGGGCGCTTCGCCTTCGCTACAGAATGTCCAGGTGATCTTCCGCGCCTCGCCTTATGTCGAGGGTGACGGGCATTATTCGGGCCGCATCGCGTTCGCGCCCGACGGCAAATTGTTCTTCACCAATGGCGAGCGGCAGAAGTTCGATCCGGCGCAGGATCCCAAGATGACGCTGGGCAAGGTGCTGCGGCTCAACGACGACGGCACCCCGGCTGCGGGCAATCCACTCGCGGCAAAGGGCTTCCACCCGGCGGTCTGGTCTTATGGCCACCGCAACCTGCTCGGCATCGCGTTCGACGCCTCGGGCAATCTGTGGGAACAGGAGATGGGGCCCAAGGGGGGCGACGAGGTCAATCTGATCCTGCCGGGCCGCAACTATGGCTATCCGATCGTCTCCGACGGCGATCATTATGACGGCCGCGACATCCCCAATCACGACACCCGTCCCGAGTTCGAGAAATATAAGGTCAACTGGACCCCGGTGATCTCCCCCGGCGGGTTGATGGCCTATTCGGGCAAGCTGTTCCCGCAGTGGAAGGGCGACCTGTTCATCGGCGGGCTTTCGAGCCAGGCGCTGATCCGGGTCGACGTCAACGGCACCAATGCCAGCAAGGGCGACCAATGGCCGATGGGCGGCCAGCGCATCCGCGAAGTCGAGGAAGGCCCCGACGGCGCGATCTGGGTGCTGGAGGATGGCGGCCGCGGCTCGCAGGGACGGCTGTTGAAGCTGATGCCCAAATGATTAGCGCGGGCCGCCTCGCCGGCGCTGTCGCCTTGCTCGCGCTTGCCGCGTGCGGAGGCGGCGGAGGCGGTGGGGGCGGCTCCGTCGTGACACCGACGCCGACGCCAAGTCCGACCCCTGCCCCGGCTCCTGCGCCAACCCCGACGCCGAGCCCTACCGCAACGCCGATCACGTCGGTTCGCAGCACCACCGTGGCGACCTTCGCCTCGCCCTGGGCGATGGTGTTCCTGCCCGACGGGCGGGCGTTGGTCACCGAGAAGGGTGGCGCATTGCGGCTCGTGACGCAGGCGGGGGCGGTCTCCGCCGCTCTGGGCGGGGTGCCCGCCGTCGCTGCGGGGGGCCAGGGCGGCTTGCTCGATGTGGCGCTGCACCCCGATTTCGCGACCAACCGGCTGGTCTATCTGAGTTTCGCCGAATCGGGGACCGGCGGCGCCGGGCTCGCAGTGGCGCGCGGCACGCTGGCCGAGGATGGCAGCCCGCGGCTGTCCGGCACCAGCGTGATCTGGCGGCAGACGCCCAAGGTTAGCGGCGCCAACCATTTCGGCGGGCGCATGGCGTTCGGGCCCACGGGACATCTGTTCGTGACGGCGGGCGAGCGCCAGCAGGGGTCGCCCGCGCAGGATCTGACCAAGACGCTGGGCAAGGTGGTCCGGCTCAACGCCGACGGCAGCGTGCCCGCGGACAATCCCTTCGTCGCCACCGCCGGAGCGCGGCCCGAAATCTGGTCCTTTGGCCACCGCAATCCCTATGGCCTGTTCTTCGACCAGGTGGGGCGGCTGTGGGAGAATGAGATGGGCCCCGAGGGCGGCGACGAGTTCAACCTGATCGCGCGCGGCGGCAATTATGGCTGGCCCAACGCCTCGAATGGCCAGGATTATGGCGGCGGCAATATCCCCGATCATGCGGCGGGCGACGGGTTCGTCGCGCCGCTCGCCTGGTGGACGCCGGTGATCGCGCCGGGGGGCATGATCCTGTATTCGGGCACGCTGTTCGCGCCGTGGCAGGGCGATGCGATCCTTGCCGGGCTGGTGAGCGGCGGGCTGGTACGGGTGCGCTTCAGCGCGACGAGTGCCGCGGAAGTGCAGCGGATCGGGCTGGGGCAGCGGATCCGCGAAGTCGAGCAGGGGCCCGATGGGGCGATCTGGGTGCTCGAGGATGGCGCGGCCGGGCGGTTGCGGCGGCTGGTGCCGAATTAGGGACTTTTCCCCAAGTCCGTCATTCCGGCGAAAGCCGGAATCCAGGGTCAGGGTGGACTGGCCGGGCAGAGTGACCCTGGATCCCGGCTTTCGCCGGGATGACGACGGTGGAAGGGCCGGTCCCTATCGCACGATCAGATAGTTCATCCGTGCCGCGGCGATCGGGCGATCGGGCTCGTCCTGCCAGGCGATCGCCTCGACATTGGCGACGCGGTTCCCGAGGCGGGTGACGGTGCCGCGGGCGCGGGTGGGCTTTTCGCGGCCGCCGCGCATGTAATCGACGGTCAAGTTGATCGGCTTGACCCGGCCGCCGCCTTCGGCCTCCAACGCCTGGACCAGCGCGCCGACCGCCGCCATTTCAAGCAGCCCGCCGATCGCGCCGCCGTGCAGGAAGCCGGGGCGCCCGACGACATCGTTGCCGAAGGGCATGACGTACGTGGGCGCGGTCTCGCCCGGCTCGACGCTGAGGCCGAGGAGCTTCGCATAAGGAATCACCAATAGCCCTCCGCCGCCATGAAGGTGCCGGCGACATGCGCGAGCGGATCGGCCGGATCGCCGTCATGCGCCTGGCCGCGCACGAAGGCGATCGAGCGGGTGATGCGATAGCATTCGCCGCGGCCGATCACGCTGCTGCCCGGGCGTGCGGGGCGCAGATAGTCGATCCGCAGATCGAGGGTGGCGTGCGGCTTGAAGCTATCGAGCTTGCGCCAGACGCCGACGCTGGTGGCCATATCCATCAGCGCGAGGATAGGGCCCGAGGCGAGCACGCCGGAGGCCTCGTCGCCGATCAGTTCGGGACGATAGGGAAGTTCGAGTTCGGCCCAATCGTCGCCATGGTCGCGGTGGAGGATGCCGAGCGTGCCGCCATGGCCATAGCGGAAGCGCGCGTCGAACAAGGGCCGCGGATCGAAGCCGCGCGAGGGCCTGGGGTCGCTTTCGCTCATCGCGGCGCCCTAGCCTGCCGCCTGCGGGCGCGCAAACCGAGTCGGAGCGCCATGGAAGCGGCGCGGCATTGGGCCTAGCCTGGTACGCAACGAGGAGAGTGGCAATGGACGAGCGGGTGAAGATAGAGGTGGAAGGCGGGGTGGCCGACGTGCGGCTGGCGCGGCCGGACAAGCTCAATGCGCTGGATCCGGCGATGTTCGCCGCGATCATCGAGGCGATCGCGACGCTTGAGGCGACGGCCGGGCTGCGCGCGGTGGTGCTTTCGGGCGACGGGCGCGGCTTTTGCGCGGGGCTCGACATGGCGAGCATGGCCAGCGTCGGTGCAGGGGTGGACGTGGCGTCGCGGGCGCACGGCATCGCCAATGATTTCCAGCAGGTCGCCTGGGGCTGGCGGATGCTGAAGGTGCCGGTGATCGCCACGGTGCACGGGGTGGCGTTCGGTGGCGGACTGCAGATTGCCAGCGGGGCGGACGTGCGGATCGCGGCGCCAGGCACGCGGCTTTCGGTGATGGAGCTGAAATGGGGGATCGTGCCCGACATGGCCGGCTTTGCGCTGTGGCGGGGGACGGTGCGCGACGATGTGCTGCGCGAGCTGACCTACACCGCGCGCGAGTTCGACGCGGCGGAGGCAGTGGGGCTCGGCTTCGTCACGCGCATCGCCGAGGATCCGCGTGGCGAGGCGATGGCGCTGGCGCGGGCGATTGCGGGGCGCAACCCGGAGGCGGTTCGCGCGGCAAAGCGGCTCGCCAATCTGGAGGGCGAAGCCGAAGCGATCCTGATGGCCGAGAGCGCCGAGCAAGTGGCGCTGCTGCGCACGCCCAACCAGATCGAGGCGGTAATGGCGAGCATGCATAAGCGCGCGCCGGTCTTTACCGACTGAATCTTGCAATCGGAGGTAGCTGCTCTAGACCGAGCCCCATACCCGAAGCTCGAAAGGCTGCCCAAAGATGCGCGAAGCCGCTATCGTTTCAACTGCCCGCACCGGGATCGGCAAGGCCAAGCGCGGCTATTTCAGCGACACTGAAGCACCGCTGCTCGCGGCGCATGTGATGAACGCCGCCGTGGCGCGCGCGGGGATCGATCCGGCGCGGATCGACGACGTCTTCTACGGCATGGGCAACCAGTGGGGGACGCAAGGCGGCAATATGGCGCGGCATGCGCTGTTCGCGGCGGGAATCCCGCACAGCGTCCCCGCCTTCAGCCTGGACCGGAAATGCGGATCGGGGCTGACGGCGATTGCCCTGGCCGCGCGGTCGATCATGACCGACGAAGTGGATGTGGCGCTGGCGGGAGGCATGGAATCGATCTCGCTGACGATGCAGAATGCGCCGCGCTATGTGAACCAATCGGTGATCGGGCCGGTGCCGACCGCTTATATGCCGATGATCGAGACCGCCGAAGTGGTGGCGGAACGCTATGGCATCAGCCGCGAGGCGCAGGACGCGTTCGCCGCGACGAGCCAGCAGCGCGCGGCGGCGGGGCTCGCGCGCGGCGCCTTCGACGCGGAGATTGCACCGATCACGGTGGAGAAGGCGTTGTTCGACAAGGCCGGCGCGCGGATCGGCAGCGAGACGGTGACGGTCACGCAGGATGAGGGGATCCGCCCGGGCACCAGCGTCGAAGGGCTCGCCGCGCTCAAGCCGGTGTGGAAGGACGGCGCATTCGTGCAGGAAGGCCGCAATGTCACCGCGGGCAATGCCAGCCAGCTTTCGGACGGTGCGGCGGCCCAGATATTGATGGATCGCGCGACCGCCGAGGCGGAGGGGCTGCCGATCCTGGGAATCTATCGCGGTTTCCAGGTGGCGGGGTGCGAGCCCGACGAGATGGGGATCGGGCCGGTGTTCGCCATCCCCAAGCTGCTGCGCCGCGCGGGGCTCGAGGTCGGCGATATCGGGCTGTGGGAGATCAACGAGGCGTTCGCCAGCCAGTGCCTCTATTGCCGCGACAGGCTGGGGATCGATCCCGATCTGCTCAACGTCAATGGCGGGGCGATCGCGATCGGCCACCCCTTCGGGATGAGCGGGAGCAGGATGGCGGGACATGCGCTGATCGAGGGACGGCGGCGCGGGGTGCGTTTCGTAGTGGTCTCGATGTGCACCGCGGGCGGCATGGGCGCGGCAGGGCTGTTCGAGCTGGTTTGATTCAGTCGGCGAGCATCGCCGCGAGCTTTTGGACCGTGTTCCAGTTCCGCGCGGTCGCGACCGCCGGCAATCTGGCTTTGGCCATCGCCTGGAGCAGCTTCGACTCGCGCATGCCCTGCTGGCTGCGGAAATCCATGTAAAGCTCGCGATCGATCGCATGGAGGCGCTCGGGGCCGGGGTGGAGGCTGGCGAGCCGTTCCAGCGCGTCCGGGGAAAAGGGATGGCGATGGAAGGTGACGAGGAAGTGGCTGGGATGATCGAGCGCCGCTTCGGGCCAGGGGTTGGCGGCGAGGACTGCCGCGAGCTCGGCGCGATCGCGTACCAGGACATCGGTCTTCAGGCCGTGTTGCTCCAGCGCAGTCTCCAGCATCGCCTCGATCTCGGGCGCGGGCCGGTCGCTGTCGAAGACGAGATTGCCCGAGGCGAGCAAGGTCTGGACGCGGGTGAAGCCGAGACCTTCGGCCAACCCCTTGAGCTCGGCCATGATCAGGCGGCGCCCGCCGAGATTGACCCCGCGGAGCAACGCCGCGCGCCTCACCGCGCCTCTTCGCGCAACGGGCGGCTGAGCAGGGCTTCGATCACCGATGACACCGGCTTGCCCGCGAGCAAGGCGCACACGGCGTCGCAGACCGGCATCTCGATCCCGACATCGGCGGCGGCCTGCTGAAGGACGGGGGCGGTGAAGGCGCCTTCCGCGACCGTCTTGCGATCGGCCATCAGCGCGGCGGCGCTTTTGCCCTGGCCGAGGCCGACGCCGAGCGAGAAGTTGCGCGAGGCGGTGGACGAGCAGGTCAGGACCAGGTCGCCCAGCCCCGACAGGCCGGTGAGCGTCTCCGCCTGCGCGCCGCGGGCGAGGCCGAAGCGAGTCATTTCGGCAAAGCCGCGCGCGATCAATGCGGCGCGGGCATTCTGGCCGAGCCCGGCGCCCTCGACGACGCCGCAGGCGATGGCGAGGACATTCTTGACCGCGCCGCCAATCTCGGCGCCGACGACGTCGGCCGAGCCATAGGTGCGGAAGGCGGGGCCGGCGAGGCGTTCGGACAGGCGGGTGCGCAGATCTTCGTCGTCGCAGGCGAGGGTGACCGCGGTGGGCTGGCCGCGGGCGACTTCGTGCGCGAAAGTGGGGCCCGAGAGGACGGCGATCGGCGCGCTGGGCTGGGCCTGGTGCGCGACTTCGCCGACGAGCAATTTGCTGCCGGCCTCGATCCCCTTGGCGCACAGCACGAGCGGAGTGGCGCCGGGATCGAGGGCGGCCAGGACAGCGCGAACATGCTGGGCGGGAGCGACGACCAGCAGCGCATCGAGCCCGCTGAGGTCGGCGAGATCGCCGGTGGCGCGGATCGAGGGATCGAGCGAGATGCCGGCAAGGAACTGGCGGTTTTCGTGGGCGGCGTTGATGCTCTCGACCACTTCGGGCTCGCGCGCCCACAGCGTGACGGGCTGGCCGCTGCGCGCCGCCACCTGCGCCAAGGCAGTACCCCAGGCGCCGCCGCCGATCACGCCCAGCCTCATGCCTTCACTCCTGCGCCGCGCACCTTCTCCGCGCCCGGATCGAGCGGCCAGCGCGGGCGGGCCGGGAAATCGAGCGGATCGGTGAGCCCGAGCGCGAGCCGCTCGGCGCCGGCCCAGCCGATCATCGCTGCATTGTCGGTGCACAGCCAGAGCGGCGGGGCGACGAAGCGCAGGCCAAACTCGGCGGCGAGCGATTCGAGCGCCGCGCGGACGCTCTGGTTCGCGGCGACGCCGCCCGCGACGACCAGAGCGGTCGGCTGGACCGACTGGAGCGCGCGGCGGGTGCGATCGATCAGGCAATCGATCACCGCCTGCTGGAAGGAGGCGGCGAGATCGGACGCGCTATGGTCGCCGACTGCGCGAGCGACCGCGCTCTTGAGCCCGGCGAAAGAGAAATGCGGTTCGGCCGAGCCGACCAACGGGCGGGGAAGCGGGACGGCCCTGGGATTGCCCAATGCCGCCGCCGCCTCGACCGCGGGGCCGCCGGGGAAGCCCAGGCCGAGCAGCTTGGCAGTCTTGTCGAACGCCTCGCCCGCGGCATCGTCGATCGTGGTGGCGAGACGGCGATAGCGCCCGGCGCCCTCGACCAGCAGCAGCTGGCAATGGCCGCCCGAGACGAGCAGCAGCAGATAGGGGAAGGCCAGATCGGGATCGATGAGGCGCGGCGAGAGCGCATGGCCCTCGAGATGGTTGACCGCGACCAGCGGCTTGCCCGCGGCGAGCGCCAGCGCCTTGCCGGTGACGAGCCCGACCATCACCCCGCCGATCAAGCCGGGGCCGGCGGTGGCGGCGATGGCGTCGACTTCGGAGAGGGTGACCCCGGCTTCATCGAGCGCGGCTTCGATCAATGGCGCCAATATTTCGACATGCGCGCGCGCCGCGATTTCGGGGACGACGCCGCCGAACGGGCGGTGCGCGGCTTCCTGTCCGGCAAGTTTATGGGCCAAAATGACGCGATCGCTGGTGACAAGCGCCGCCGCGGTCTCGTCGCAGCTTGATTCGATGCCTAGGATCAGCGCCATTGCGTTCAATTAGTCGCACGGGGCATTAGCACAAGTCATGGCTCGCTTTCGCATCGGATCCCGCGGTTCGCCGCTCGCTCTCACCCAGGCAGCAATGGTGCGCGACGCGCTGGCCGCCGCGCATGAAGTTGCGCCAGACGACTATGAGATCGTCACGATCCGCACCACCGGCGACAAGGTGCAGGATCGCCCGCTTGCCGAGATCGGCGGCAAGGCCTTGTGGACCAAGGAACTGGACCGGGCGCTGCTGGCCGGCGAGATCGACTGCGCGGTGCATTCGATGAAGGATGTCGAGACCGAGCGCCCCGAGGCGATCCGGATCGCGGCGATGCTGCCGCGCGCCGACGTGCGCGATCGGCTGGTCGGCGCCGATTCGATCGAATCGCTGCGGCAGGGTGCGCTGGTGGGAACGAGCTCGCCGCGGCGGGCGGCGCAGGTGCGGAAGATCCGTCCCGATCTGGAAGTCATCTTCTTTCGCGGCAATGTCGACACCCGGCTGACCAAGCTGGCGGCGGGCGAAGTCGATGCGACCTTGCTGGCGGCGGCGGGGCTCGAGCGGCTCGGGCGGCATGACGTCGGCACCCCCATCGGCATCAATGTGATGCTGCCGGCGCCGGCGCAGGGCGCGGTGGGGATCGAGTGCCGGGCGAGCGATTCGCATGCGCTGGCGCTGCTGGAGGCGATCGACGATCCGCAGACGCATGCCTGCGTGCGGGCGGAGCGCGGCGTACTGGCGGCGATCGGGGCGGATTGCCATTCGCCGGTGGCGGCGCTGGCGACGATCGAGGGCGCGATCATGACGCTGCGGGCCGAATTGCTGTCCGAGGATGGCGCTTCGCACGTTTATGCGCAGGAAGCGGGGGCGCCGACCGATCCCGTGCTGTCGATCGCGGTGGCGCGCGATCTGCTGCTGCGCGCGCCGCCCGAGATACGGCGGCTGTTCGGCGGGTGACACGTGCGATTGCCGTGCTCCGCCCCGAGCCGGGCAACCGCGTGACCGCAGCAGCGATCGAGGCGCGGGGGCGAACCGCGATCCGATTGCCCTTGTTCGAGGCCAGACCGGTGGCGTGGGAGAGTCCCGATCCGGCGCGATTCGATGCGCTGCTGCTGACCAGCGCCAATGCGCTGCGCCACGGCGGGGCGGGGCTCGCGTCGCTTCGCGAACTCCCGGTCTTTGCGGTTGGCGCAGTGACTGCGGAGGCGGCGCGAAGGGCCGGGTTCGAGATGGCCGAGATCGGGGACGACGGGGCGACGGGGCTGGTTGCGCGCGCGGAGGCAGCGGGCCTGCGACGGGCGCTGCACCTGGCGGGGCGCGAACGCACGCTGGAGGCGGGCGGGATCGTGGCCGAAGTCATCACCGTCTATGCCAGCGAGGCGCTGGCGGTGACGCACGAGGCGGTGCGACGACTCGCGGGATCGGTGGTGCTGGTACAGTCGGCGCGGGCCGGGGCGCGGCTGGCCGAGCTGGTCGATGCGGCGGGCCTCGATCGCGGCGGGATCGCATTGGTTGCGATCAGCGCCGCCGCCGCCGCTACGGCAGGGCCCGGCTGGGCGCAGATCCACGCCCCCGCCGACATGCGCGGCGAGGCGTTGATCGACGCCGCAATCGCGCTCGCCGATTGACCCCGCGGGCGGGGCGGCGAATAAGGGGCGGATGAGCGACGAGACCCTCGCGCCCGAGCCGGCTGGTCCTGGTTTCCGGACGAACTATCTGATCGGCGGATTGGCCTTTCTGGGCGGCATTGCCGTGGCCGCAGGCGCATTCCAGCTGGTGGGCGATCAGCCTCCCGCGGCAGTGCCAGCACCCGCGCCGAGCGTGTCTGCACCGCAGGCGCCGCCGACCGTCGCCCCTGCGCTACCCGCAAGCACGGACATCGCCACGCTAAGCGCGCGCGAGCAGGAACTGGCGGCGCGGCTCGACGCACTGCAGTTGCGGTTGCGCGAGGTCGATCGGAGCGCGCGCGCGGCCTCCACCTATGCGACCCGCGCCGAGAAGATGATGATCGCGGTCGCGGTGCGCCGCTCGATCGAGCGCGGACTGCCCTTGGGCCCGCTCGAGCCGCAACTGCGCCAGGCATTCGGCGAGGGCCATGGCGACGCGGTCGCCGCAGTTCTACGCGGCGCGGCCGAGCCGGTGACGATCGAGGATCTGCGGCTGGCGCTCGACACGATCGCGCCGCGACTGGTGAGCGATCCCAATGACAGCCTGTGGGGAAGCGTGCGGCGGCAGCTGGGCGACCTGATCGTGCTGCGCCAGGCCGATTCGCCGAGCCCGCGCGCCGCCGATCGCCTGCGCCGCGCGCGCCGCACGCTCGACGAGGGCCAGGTCGAAGCCGCGCTGGCCGAAGTCGCGCACTTGCCCGGCGCGGCGAGTGCCGAAAGCTGGGTTGCCGCCGCGCGGCGCTATATCAGCGCGCGCGACGGGCTGATCGAGATCGAGCGCGCTGCGATCGAAGCCGTGCCGGCAACCCCGCCGCCGGCGGCACCCCCCATAGTCGAGCCGGCACCGGCCGGCACCTGAAGGACGGAAAAATGGCAGAGATGGGCCGGTTCGACTGGCAGGATCCGTTCGCGCTCGACGCGCAACTGACCGACGAGGAGCGGATGGTGCAGGGCGCCGCGCGCGATTATGCGCAGGGCGAATTGCTGCCGCGCGTCACCCGCGCCTTCCTCGACGAGGATTTCGACCGCGCGATCATGCGCGAGATGGGCGCGCTGGGGCTGCTCGGCGCGACGATTCCCGAGGAATATGGCGGCGCCGGGCTCGGCTATGTCGCCTACGGGCTGGTCGCGCGCGAAGTGGAGCGGGTCGATTCGGGCTATCGCTCGGCGATGAGCGTGCAGAGCTCGCTCGTCATGTATCCGATCCACGCATACGGCACCGAGGAACAGCGGCGGAAATATCTGCCCGGGCTGGCATCGGGCGAGCTGGTCGGCTGCTTCGGGTTGACCGAGCCCGATGCGGGGTCCGATCCTGGCGGCATGCGCACCCGCGCCGAGAAGACCGCGGACGGCTATCGGCTGACCGGCGCGAAGATGTGGATCACCAATTCGCCGATCGCCGACGTCTTCGTCGTCTGGGCGAAGTCCGATCATCATGGCGGCGCGATCAAGGGATTCGTGCTGGAGAGGGGCATGGCCGGACTTTCGGCGCCCAAGATCGAAGGCAAATTGAGCCTGCGCGCGTCGGTGACCGGCGAGATCGTGATGGAAGGCGTCGAAGTCGGCGAGGAGGCGCTGCTGCCCGAGGTACAGGGATTGAAGGGGCCGTTCGGCTGCCTCAACCGCGCGCGTTACGGCATCGCCTGGGGCACGATGGGCGCGGCGGAGGCCTGCATGCACGCGGCACGGCAATATACGCTCGATCGTGCGCAGTTCGGCCGGCCGCTGGCCGCGACCCAGCTGGTCCAGATGAAGCTTGCCAATATGGAGACGGAGATCGCGCTCGGCCTGCAGGCGGCGTTGCGTTGCGGGCGGATGTTCGACGAGGGCACGCTCGCGCCGGAAGCGATCAGCATCATCAAGCGCAACAATTGCGGCAAGGCGCTCGATATCGCCCGGATCGCGCGCGACATGCATGGCGGCAACGGCATTTCGGCCGAATTCCATGTGCTGCGCCATGCGATCAACTTGGAGACGGTCAACACCTATGAGGGCACGCACGACGTGCATGGGCTGATCCTGGGGCGGGCGATCACCGGGATCGCCGCATTCTGATGGAGCTGCAGCCGACCCTCGAAGGCGAACTGGTCAGGATCCGGCCGACGGTGCCCGAGGATTGGGACGCCTTATTCGCGGTCGCCGCCGATCCGCTGATCTGGGAAGTGCATCCGGCGAACGACCGCTGGCAGGAGCCGGTGTTTCGCCGCTATTTCGAGGATGCGCTGGCGAGCGGCGGCGGCGTGACGATCGTCGACAAGGCCAGCGACGCGGTGATCGGCGCGAGCCGCTATGCCTTTCCGGACGCCGCGCGCGACGAAGTCGAGATCGGCTGGACCTTCATCGCCCGGGCCTATTGGGGCGGCAGCTATAATCGCGAGATCAAGCGGCTGATGCTCGATCATATCCACCGCTTCGTCGGCGGCGCGATCTTCGTGGTGGGCAAGGACAATATCCGTTCGCGGCGGGCGATGGAGAAGATCGGCGGGGTGCTGCAGAAAGGCCGCACCGAGCGCGGCGACGGCAGCACCCCGCCGGACCATGTCTATTATCTGATCCGCAGGCCATGAAGCCGCTTGCCGGGATCAAGGTCGTCGAGCTGGCGCGGATCCTGGCGGGGCCCTGGTGCGGGCAGTTGTTGGCCGATCTGGGCGCGGAGGTGATCAAGGTCGAGCGGCCCGGTGCGGGCGACGACACCCGCCATTGGGGCCCGCCCTTCCTGCACGATGCCGAGGGGACGAACCGCGACGCCGCTTATTTCCACGCCTGCAACCGCGGCAAATCGGGCCGCGCGATCGACATCGCCACTGGCGAGGGGCAGGCCGAAGTGCGCGCGCTGATCGCGGATGCCGATGTCGTGATCGAGAATTACAAAGTGGGCGGGCTGGTCAAATATGGCCTCGATCCGGCCAGCCTGCGCGCGGCCTTTCCGCGGCTGATCCTCTGCTCGATCACCGGCTTCGGTCAGACCGGACCCTATGCCGGCCGTGCGGGCTATGATTTCATCATCCAGGGAATGGGCGGGGCGATGTCGCTGACCGGCGAGCCCGATGGCGCGCCGCAGAAATCGGGCGTCGCCTATGCCGATATCTTCACCGGCGTCTATTCGGCGGTGGCGATCCTCGCGGCGCTGCGACGCCGTGACGTCAGCGGCGAGGGCGCACATATCGACATGGCGCTGCTCGACACGCAGGTGGGGGTGCTCGCCAACCAGGCGCTCAACTGGATGGCCTCGGGCATCGTGCCGCACCGGATGGGCAACGGCCACGCCAATCTCGTCCCCTACCAGGCCTTTGCGACCTGCGACGGCGAGTTGATCGTCGCGGTGGGCAACGATTCGCAGTTCCGCAAGCTTTGCGCGGTGCTCGGCCTCGATCTGGCGGAGGATACACGCTTCGCGACCAATCCGGCGCGGGTGGGCAATCGCAGGGCGCTGATCCCGATGCTCGCCGAGGTGATCGGGGCCTGGGCGAAGGCCGACCTGTACGAGGCGCTGGAGGCGGTGGGGGTGCCAGCGGGGCCGATAAACGCAGTCGACGACGTATTCGCCGACCCGCAGGTAATCGCGCGCGGAATGCGGATCGAGCGCGAGGGGCTTCCGGGGCTTGCCAGCCCGATCGTGATCGACGGCGAGCGCATGGTGTCAAACCGCGCCAGTCCGCGGCGGACTTAGCTCGCGTTCACGAGTTGCGCGGCGCGCTCGGTCGCGGCCTTGGTGTCTCTGGCGAGCTTCTTCACTTCGCCCGCCACAACCGCGAAACGGCGTCCGGCCTCGCCGGCCCGCGCCGCCTCGATCTCGGCATTGAGCGCGAGCAGGTTGATGCGGCTGGCGATCGACTGGATAGAGGCGACGATCGTGCCGAGCTGCTGCATCGCCTCCGCCTCGCGGTTGCGGGGCGCGGTGATATCGGTGGCGATCTTGATGATCTTGACCACCGCATCGCCGCCCAGCACCGGCGCATAGGTCGCCTGCATCCAGATCAGCCCGCCGTCGCGGCGGACCCGGCGGCATTCGCTCGATTGATAAATGCGCTGGCCGAGATCATGCCAGAAAGCGCGATAGGCAGGGCTGGCGGCATATTCGGCCTCGCACAGCATGCGATGCGGGTGGCCGATCAGCTCTTGCTCGGTGTAGCCCGTCGCATCCTGGAAATTCTGGTTGGCGCGCAGGAAGGTGCCGCTCGCATCGAACTCGGCGACCAGCAGCGACTGCTCGATCGCATCCAGCTTGCATCGCTGCTCGGCTGCGAATGCAGCTTGTTGGCTAAGGGATGACACGAGTGTGTAACGCGCCGTTCACCCAAATCGTTTCGCTCGCATTTCGATCTATTTGTGTAACATCTGTTTCAGTCGAGCCGCCGGATCAGTTCCTGGGCGGCGGCAGGCGCGTGGACCTTTCCGCCGTGGATGAAGAAGAGGAAGGTTTCGCGGGGAACCCTGGGCGCGCTGTCGTCGCCGACATAGGGCAGACCCTCGGGCAGGCCGCCTGCCGACCAGGCTTTCGCAGCCTCGGTCCAGCGCGGGAAATCGGCTTCGGGGTAGCAAAGGGGATTATCGTCCTCGCCCGCCTCGAGCCGGGCATAGACGAAGTCGCCGGTCACGTCGGCGATGGCGGGGTAGCTGGGCGAATCCGCGTAGACGATCGCGACCCCCGCCTTGCGGCACATCGCGACGAATTCGGGCACCGCGAAGCTTTCGTGGCGGACCTGGATCGCGTGGCGCAGCTTCACGCCGGCATGGCTGGCGGGCAGCAGATCGATGAATGCCTGGAAATCCTGCGGCTCGAACTTCTTGGTCGCCATGAACTGCCAGAAGATCGGGCCGAGCTTGTCGCCGAGCTCGACCAGACCCTGGCCGACGAAGCGCTGCACCGATTCGCCCGCATCGGCGAGCAGCTTGCGATTGGTGACGAAGCGCGAGCCCTTCACCGTGAAGACGAAGCCCTCCGGCGCGGTGGCGGCCCAGCCGGCGAAGCTGGCGGGCTTGAAGGTGGAATAATAGGTGCCGTTGATCTCGATCGCGCCGAGCGCACGGGTGGCGAACTCGAGCTCCTTCTTCTGGCTAAGCCCTTCCGGATAGAAGGTCCCGCGCCACGGCGCAAAGGTCCAGCCGCCGATGCCGATTCGTATGGGTGCCTGGCTCATGGCGCGGGCTTAGCCGATCGCGGGGCGCGGGTCAGTCCGGAATGCGCGTCCAAAGCTGCGACTTGCAGCCGATCCCGAGGAACAGGCAACCCCGGCCGACCAGCCGATCCGCGTCAAGCCGCGTGACCGTGCCCGAGAAAGTCTGGTCGATATCGGGGACATAGACCTTCCCCTTCCACACACCCGGCTTCACTTCGCGCATGTCGCGGAAGATCTGAGTGCCGATCAACTTCGCGCCGCTGCCGCGCCGCGTATCGGCGATGGCCTTCTCGCTGGCCCAGACGACCTTGCCGCACAGCAAGTCGTCGCAATCCTCGAAGCGCACATGAACCGAATTGCCGGGATTGCGCCACACATCCTCGGGCGCACCGACAGCCCCGATCAGCATGGGCAGAACGATTGCGGCGAGCAGGACGGCGCGAGATCGGTTCATCGGATACTCCGGGGAAATCGGCGGGGCCGCGCAAATGAAGCAGCGCGGTGCGGCGAAATCGTGGCGGGTGACGCGGCATCGCCGCCGCAAGCGCATGGACTTGCGAACGATTGGCAATAGGGTAAGCGCGACGCCAAATCAGGGAGAGAATCGGCATGAACGAGCGCGACGGCGGCGACGAACGCCTGCATCGGATTGCCGAGGACCCCCGCTACCAGGCGCTGGTGCGACTCCGCAGCCGGATTTCCTGGACAATGAGTGCGATCGTGGTCGCCATCTTCTTCGGCTATATGCTGCTTGTCGCTTTTGCGGGTTCGTTCCTGGGAACGCCGATCGGGGCGATGACGACGACGATCGGCATTCCGATCGGACTGTTCGTCATTCTTTCGGGAATCGCCCTCACCGGAATCTACGTCGCCATCGCCAACCGCCGCTTCGACATCGATGCGACTGCGCTGCTCAAGGATCATGGCGAATGAGTCGCTTGCTTGCCTTCATCGTCTGCCTGCTCGGCCTGATCACCGCGCCTGGTGTCGCGCATGCCGCGGATGGCACGCGATCGGCGGTGAACGTGCCCGCGATCGTCACCTTCGCCATCTTCATAGCGATCACGCTGAGCATCACCTGGTGGGCCGCGCGCAGGACCAAGACCACCGCCGATTTCTATTCGGCAGGCGGCGGGATCACCGGGCGGCAGAATGGCCTGGCGATCGCCGGCGATTATATGTCGGCCGCATCGTTCCTGGGCATATCCGCGCTGATCTTCGCCGACGGGTATGACGGACTGATCTATTCCACCGGCTTCCTGGTCGGCTGGCCGATCATCCTGTTCCTGCTCGCCGAGCGGTTGCGCAATCTGGGGCGCTATACCTTTGCCGATGCCGCGGCGTTCCGCTTCGGCCAGGCGCCGGTGCGGCTCTCCTCCACGTTCAGCTCGCTGACCGTGATCCTGTTCTACCTGATCGCGCAGATGGTCGGCGCGGGGCAGCTGATCCAATTGCTGTTCGGCATCCCCTATATGTATGCGGTCGGCTCGGTCGGGCTGGCGATGACGGTCTACGTCCTGTTCGGCGGGATGATCGCGACGACCTGGGTCCAGATCATCAAGGCGGTGCTGCTGCTCGGCTGCGCGACCTTCATGACGCTGGCGGTGCTCTACAATGTCGGCTTCTCGCTCGACGCCTTGTTCGCGCAGGCGGTGGCGGTGAAGGCATCGCTCGCGCGCGCGGGCGGCGCGGACGAGGCGAGCGCGGCGCAATCGGCGCTGGGCATCCTGGCGCCCGGCGGCTTCATCAAAGACCCGGCCTCGGCGGTTTCGCTCGGCATGGCATTGATGTTCGGCACCGCGGGGCTGCCGCATATCCTGATGCGCTTCTTCACCGTGCCCGACGCCAAGACCGCGCGCACCTCGGTTTTGTGGGCGACCGGCTGGATCGGCTATTTCTATCTGCTCACCTTCGTGATCGGCTTCGGCGCGATCATCCTGGTGGGCGCGAACCCCGCCTTCTTCGACCCCGCCACCGGCGCGATGCTGGGCGGCAACAATATGGCGGCGATCCATCTGGCAGAAGCGGTGGGCGGCGACATCTTCATGGGCTTCGTCTCCGCCGTGGCGTTCGCGACGATCCTGGCGGTGGTCTCGGGCCTCACCCTGGCGGGGGCATCCACGATCAGCCACGATTTGTATGCGTCGGTGCTGCGCAAGGGGAAGCCCGATCCCCGCGCCGAGCTGCGGCTGTCGCGGATCACCGTGCTGGCGCTGGCAGTGCTGGCGGTGGTGCTGGGGATTGTCTTCGAGAAGCAGAATGTCGCCTTCATGGTCAGCCTGGCCTTTGCGGTGGCGGCGTCGAGCAACTTCCCGGCGCTGCTGCTGTCGATGCTGTGGAAGGATTGCACCACGCGCGGAGTCGCTATCGGCTCGGCGCTGGGGGCCTTGTCGGCGGTCGTGCTGACCGTGCTTTCGCCGACGATATGGGTGGCGCAGCTGGGCTATGCCGAGCCGATCTTCCCGATCGCTTCGCCCACCCTGATCTCGATGCCGCTGGGCTTCGTGGCGATCTGGCTGATTTCCTATTTCGACCGCAGCGATCGCGCGGCGCTCGACCGCGGCGGATATATCGCGCAGCGGGTGCGATCGGAGACCGGGATCGGGGCGACCAAGGCGTCGGACCACTGACGTGTCGGGGGAGTGCGCGCCTGCAAGGGCAGGCGCCGCGCTCGCCAGGCCCGCGAAGTCACTCCTAGCCTGAGGAAGCGAGGCGGCGCCTTCGCCGGGAAGGCGCCGCCTCGTACAAGCGCATCAGCCTTATTCGCTGATCGGGTGCGACCCAGGGGCTTGTCTGATTGGTCTCACCCGCAGCGGCCCGGTCAGCCTTCCGGCCAATAGAGCCGCATCGGATTATCGACGAGCAGCTTGCGCTGGAGCTCGGCGGCGACGGCGATGCGGGGGATGACGTCGACCAGCGTCCCGTCGTCGGGAATGCGATGCTCCATGTTCGGATGCGGCCAATCGGTGCCCCACAGTACGCGATCGGGATAGCGCTCGACCAGCGGCCGGATCACCTCGACGAAATCGTCGAACGGCGGGCCTTGGGGGGACAGGCGCTCGGCGCCCGAGACCTTGGTCCAGATCGTCGAATGGGTATCGAGGAGGTGCTGGAAGGCACTGATGTCCGCGCCGCCGGGGCCTTGGGCGATATCGGGGCGGCCGAGATGATCGACCACGACGATCGTCGGAATCGCTTCGAGGAACGGCACCAGCTCGTCAAGTAGATCGGCTTCGAAATAGACGACGACGTGCCAGCCGAGCGGGGCGATCTTCTTGGCGATTTCGAGGAATTTGTCCTTGGGGGCGTTGTCGACCAGCCGCTTGAGGAAATTGAAGCGCACCGCGCGGATTCCGCCCGCGTGCAGCCGCTCGAGCTCGGCGAGGTCGATATCCGGATCGACCACCGCGACGCCGCGTGCGAGACCGTTCGACTTCGCGATGCCCGCCAGCGTCGCCGCATTGTCGGTGCCGTGGCAGCTCGCCTGGACGATAACGTTACGCGCAAAGCCGAGCCGGTCGCGCAGCGCGAACAGCATTTCCGGGGTGGCGTCCTCGGGATGATATTTGGCCTTGGGGCTGAACGGAAACGCCGCCTCGGGCCCGAAGACATGGACGTGCGCGTCGACGGCGCCGGGCGGCGGGACGAAGCTGGGCTGGGTGGGCGTATCGACCCAGGTCTTGGTCCGGCTCATGCGAAGATCATCCCATCCATCAGTTTCCGGGCGGTGCGCAGCAAAGCGGCGCTGGTCACGGCGCCTGAATCGTCGGTTTCGAGCACGCAGCTCATCTCGCCGGTCGGATGCTCGACCGACAGCAGCTTGCGCTGGCTTTCCGGAACGTCCGCCACGTCGGCGGCGGGCGATCCCGGGATCAGGCACGCCGTCGCCACGCTCACCGCGCCGAGCACCCCGATCGTGGCATGGGCGCGGTGCGGAATGAAGCTGCGCACCGTCACCGCGCCGCCGTGGGCGGGCGGGGCGACCAGCATCATCTTGGGCACCGATTTGTCGGCGACGTCGCCTAAATTCATCATCGGCCCGGCAAGCAGCCGGATCGCCTCGATCCGCGCCTTGAGCGCGCTGTCGGCATCAAGGGTGTCACGATCCTCATAGCCGGTGGCGCCGACATCCGCGGCCTTGAACACCACGCACGGCATGCCGTTATCGATCAGCGTGCAGGCCACGCCTTCGATGACATCGACGGCATTGCCGGTGGGCAGAAGTGCGCCGCACGACGAGCCCGCAGTGTCACGAAATTCGAGCGGGATCGGCGCGGCGGTGCCGGGCACGCCGTCGATCGCGGCGTCGCCGGCATAGGTCGGCGCGCCCCCGGGGGTCTGGCAGGTGGCGATCGCGATCTGGCCTGTATTGACCATGTAGATCGCGACGCGGGTCTCCTCGCCAGGCGCCGCAATCAGCCCCCGCTCGATCGCGAAGGGTCCCACGCCGGCGAGCATATTGCCGCAATTCTGCGCGTCGGAGACGATCGCCTGATCGACGAAGACCTGGAGGAACAGATAGTCGACATCGACTCCGGGGCGATCGGATTTGGATACGACCGCCACCTTCGACGTCAGCGGATCGGCGCCGCCCATGCCGTCGATCTGGCGCGGATCGGGCGAACCCATCGTGCGCAGGAGGAAGGCATCGCGCGCTACGGTGTCTTGCGGCAGATCTTCGGCGAGGAAGAAGCCGCCCTTGGACGTGCCGCCGCGCATCCACATGCAGCGGATGCCGTCATTCATAGGTGAGGCCCAGATCGGCGAGCTTGCCGCGCATGTCGTAGATATCGAGTCCGAGCTCGCCCGCGGCGAGCCTGCGGCGCTTCGATTCCTCGGCGGCCTCGCGCGCCTGCGCCTTGGCGAGTACCGCAGCGGCATCGGCGCGTTTGACGACGCAGACGCCGTCATCGTCGGCGACGACCACGTCGCCCGGATCGATCGCCGCGCCGGCGCAGACGATCGGGACGTTGACCGATCCGAGCGTCGCCTTGATCGTGCCTTGCGCGAAGACGGCTTTCGACCAGACCGGGAAGTTCATCTGGGTGAGATCGCGGACGTCGCGGACGCCGGCGTCGATCACCAATCCGCGACAGCCGCGGGCGATCGCCGAAGTGGCGAGCAGGTCGCCGAAATAGCCGTCTTCGCAGGGGCTGGTCGGCGCAAGGACCAAGATGTCGCCCTCCTGCAATTGCTCGATCGCGACATGGATCATCCAATTGTCGCCCGGAGGCGCCGAGATCGTCACGGCCGATCCGGCGATGCGCGCGCCCGGATAGATGGGGCGCAACCGGCTGGCGAGCAGCCCGATCCGGCCCTGCGCTTCGTGGACGGTGGCGACGCCGGCGGCGGCCAGCCCGTCGATCACCGTGGCTTCGGCCCGAACCACGTTGCGGATCACTCGTCCCGACATGCATGCACTCCTTATGCGATGCGCTGCCCTAAGCGCGCGCGCGGCCGCGCCCCAATCGGAATTGCACTTTCGTGATAAGCTATTGCTATAGGTGTGTTCGATGCTGCGTCCCTTCGATCTCAATCTGCGCCACTTGCGCGCGCTGCCGGTGATCGCCGCGCAGGGCAGTATGAGCGGGGCCGCGCTTGCCGTGAACCTGTCGCAGCCGGCGCTCACCCAGGGGCTTGCGAAGCTGGAGCGCCAGCTCGGGATGGCGCTGTTCGATCGTCGCCGCGACGGGGTCTCGGCGACCGAGGCCGGGATGCTGATGGCCGACCGCGCAACCACGGCGATCGGGCATCTTGCGGCAGCGAGCCAGCGACGCGGCGTGCGTGGCTTTGCACGGCCGGAGGATCTGATGACCGCCAGCCAGCTCCACGCCTTTCTGGCGCTGGCCGATGCCGGCAGCTTCGTCGGCGCGGCGGCGGCAACCGGGCTGTCGCAGCCCGCGCTCCACCGCGCAGCGCGCGACCTCGAGCAGATCAGCGGCGTGGTCCTGGCCGAACGGCGCGGACGCGGCGTCGTGCTGACCGCCGCCGGACGGCGGCTTGCGCGCGGCATAAGGCTGGCGGCGCGCGAGATCGCGGCTGGGATCGCCGAGGTTTCGGGCGATGCGGAGACGGGCACGATCGCGATCGGGGCCATGCCGCTGTGCCGCGCGCTGATCCTGCCGCATGCCATCGCCGCCTTCGTCGCCGGCAGCCCTCGCGCGGTGATCGACGTCGCCGAGGGATCGTGGCGCGAACTGGTCGAGCCGCTGCGCGACGGGGTGATCGACCTGATGATCGGCGCGCTGCGCGACGAGGCGCCGCATGGACTGGAGCAGCGCGCTCTGTTCACCGATCGGCTGGCGGTGATCGGCCGCACGGGACATCCGCTCGCGGGCATGGCCAGGCCGACGCTCGAGGATCTCGCGCGATTTGGCTGGATCGTCGGGCAGGCCGATACACCGCTGCGCGGCCATTGGGAGGCACTGTTTGCCGGCCACAGGCTGGAAGCACCGATCGAGTGCGGATCGGTGATGGTGATCCGCGGGGTGCTGCGCGACAGCGACCTGCTGACTTTGCTCTCGCCCGATCAGGTCGCGCTGGAGGCGCGTAGCGGCGTGCTTGCGCAGATCGGGCCGCCGCTTGCGCAATGCGTGCGGACGATCGGGATCACCACGCGGATCGGCTGGCGGCCGACCGCGGCACAGCGGCGCTTCGTCGCATTGGTGGAGCGTGCGGTCACGGAAACCAGAATTCCGGAAAGCGAATAGCCGGCGCGCCATTGTGATTGGCGATGCGGAGTCGCGCTGGCCTAGGGGCCGGATATGGATGCCGCATTCGCCTTCATCGGGTTCGGAGAAGCCGGCGCTGCCTTTGCCGGCGGCGCAGCGGCGCGCGGCTATGATCGCAAGACCGACGATCGCGCGACGCGCGACGCCAAGCTGGTCGACTTCGATCGCGCCGGGGTTCGCGCCTGCGCCGATTCGGCCGAGGCGGTTGCCGGGATCGGCGCGGTGCTCAGCCTGGTGACCGCGGATCAGGCGCTCGCCGCGGCGCAAACCGCCGCACGACGGATCGCGCGTGGCACGCTTTGGTTCGACATGAACAGCGTTGCGCCCGACACCAAGCGCGCCGCAGCGGAAGCGATCGAGGCCGGCGGCGGGCGTTATGTCGATGTGGCGGTGATGGCGCCGGTCCATCCCAAGCGGCTGGCGGTGCCGCTGCTGATCGGCGGCCCGCATGCCGAGGAGGCCGCGGCATTCCTCGCGACGATCGGCTTCACCGACGTCACCCAAGTTTCCGGACCCGTAGGCCAGGCCTCGTCGATCAAGATGATCCGCTCGGTGATGGTCAAGGGGATCGAGGCGCTGACCGCCGAATGCTTCCTGGCCGCCGATGCCGCGGGCGTGGGCGAAGCCGTGCGCACATCGCTCGACGCGAGCTGGCCGGGCACCGATTGGGAGTCCAAGGCCGACTATAATCTCGATCGCATGATGGTCCATGGCCTGCGCCGCGCCGCCGAGATGGAGGAAGTCGTCAAGACGCTCGATTCGCTCGGGAGCGGATCGGCGATGACTCGCGGCACGATCGAGCGTCAGCGCGCGATCGGCGGTCTGGGACTGACACCGCAGGGCGATCTCGCCGCGAAACTCACTGCAATACGAGGCGCGACCTTATGATCATCGACTGCCACGGCCATTATACCACCGTGCCGCCCGCGCATTCCGAATGGCGCGAGGCGCAGAAGGCCGCGTTCAAGGCCGGCGAGGCGCCGCCGCCTTACCCGGATATCAGCGACGACGAGATCCGCGAGTCGCTGGAGGCCAACCAGATCCGGCTGATCCGCGAGCGCGGCGCCGACATGACGATCTTCAGCCCGCGCGCCTCGGCGATGGCGCCGCATGTCGGCGACGAGGCGATGGCGCTCGCCTGGGCGCGGGTGAACAACGATCTGATCAAACGCTGCGTCGATCTCTATCCCGACATCTTCGCCGGCGTGTGCATGCTGCCGCAGAACCCCAAAGCGGGGCTCGAAGGCTCGATCGCCGAGCTCGAGCGCTGCGTGACCGAGCTTGGCTTCATCGGCTGCAACCTCAATCCCGATCCGGGCGGCGGGCACTTCACCGCGCCGCCGCTCACCGATCGATACTGGTATCCGCTTTACGAGAAGATGGTCGAGCTCGACGTGCCGGCGATGATCCACGTCTCGGGCAGCTGCAACCCGGCGCTGCACGCCACCGGCGCCTATTATATCGCCGCCGACACGATCGCCTTCATGCAGCTGATCGAAGGTAATCTGTTCGCCGATTTCCCCAGCCTGCGCTTCATCATCCCGCATGGCGGCGGCGCGGTGCCCTATCATTGGGGCCGCTATCGCGGGCTGGCGGACATGCTCAAGCAGCCCGACCTGAGCGGGCATGTGATGAACAACGTCTATTTCGACACCTGCGTCTACCACCAGCCCGGCGTCGATCTGCTCGCCAAGGTGATCGACACCAAGAACATCCTGTTCGGCAGCGAGATGGTCGGCGCGGTGCGCGGGATCGATCCGCAGACCGGGCAGTATTTCGACGACACCAAACGCTATGTCGATGCGCTGCCGATCAGCGACGCGCAGCGCCACGCGATCTTCGAAGACAATGTCCGCCGCGTCTTCCCGCGGCTCGATGCAATCTTGAAGGAGAAAGGCCTGTGACCGGCCCGACCAACATCCACGAATATCTGGCGGCGTTCGACGATATCCCCGGCACCCGCGTGTTCACCGCCAAGCGGGCGCGGCAGGGCTATCAGCTCAACCAGTTCGCGATGAGCCTGATGAAGGCCGAGAATCGGGCGCGCTTCAAGGCCGACGAGCGCGCCTATCTCGTCGACTGGAACCTGACCGATGAACAGCGCGAGGCATTGCTGGCGCGCGACTATAACCGGCTGCTCGATCTGGGCGGCAACGTCTATTTCCTCGCCAAGGTCTTCTCGACCGACGGGCAGAGCTTCGCCCAGGCGGTGAGCACGATGACCGGCATGAGCTTCGAGGACTATACCGCGATGATGGTCGGCGGCGGGCGATCGCCCGAGGGCCAGCGCTCGATCAAGGCCAATGGCGCCGCCGGTGCCGATCCACTGGAGAGCAACTGACATGGCACGCATCACCGCCGGCGTGGCTTCCAGCCACGTTCCCCTGCTCGGCGTCGCGAGCGACCAGGGCAAGGACGAGGATTCCTATTTCCGCCCGATCTTCGCGGGCTACGACTGGACCCGCGCCTGGGAAGCCGCCGAGAAGCCCGATGTCGTGATCCTGGTCTATAACGACCATGCCTCGGCATTCGACATGAAGATCATCCCGACCTTCGCGATCGGCTGCGGCGAGCAGTACAAGCCCGCCGACGAAGGCTGGGGGCCGCGCCAGGTGCCCGACGTCGAGGGGCATCCCGACCTTGCCTGGCATATCGCCCAGAGCCTGATCCTCGACGAATTCGACATGACGATCATCAACGAGATGGACGTCGATCACGGGCTGACCGTTCCCTTGTCGATGATGTTTGGCAAGCCCGACACATGGCCGTGCAAGGTTATTCCGCTGGCGGTCAACGTCGTCACCTATCCGCCGCCCTCGGGCAATCGCTGCTGGGCTCTGGGCGAGGCGATCCGCAAGGCTGTGGAGAGCTTTCCCGAGGATCTCAACGTCCAGGTGTGGGGCACCGGGGGCATGAGCCACCAGCTCCAGGGTCCGCGCGCGGGGCTGATCAACCAGGAATGGGACAATCGCTTCCTCGACGGGCTGATTGGTTCGTCCGACGCGCTGCGCCGCATCCCGCATCTCGAATATCTCCGCGAGACCGGCTCGGAAGGCATCGAGATGGTGATGTGGCTGGTCATGCGCGGGGCGATGGGCACGAACACGCGGATGCTGCACCGCCATTATCATGTGCCCTGCAGCAATACCGCGATCGGGCATCTCGTGCTGCGGCCGGACAATGGCGAAGGGCTCGACATGACCGGCAGCGAGCCCGCCGCGATCGCTGCTGAATAATCGAAGGAATGTTGGAATGAAAATCGCACTCGCCGGCGCCGGCGCCTTTGGCGAAAAGCATCTCGACGCGCTCAAGCTGATCGACGGCGTCGAAGTCGTCTCGGTGGTCGGACGCAGGCTCGAGCCGACCCAGGCGGTGGCCGACAAATATGGCATCGGCCATGCCTGCACCGATCTCGCCGAGGCGCTCGAACAGCCCGGGCTGGACGCGGTGATCCTCGCCACGCCGACCCAGATGCACGCCGCGCAGACGATCCAGTGCCTCGAGGCCGGCAAGCATGTCCAGGTCGAGATTCCGCTGTGCGACAATCTAGCGGACGGCGAGAAGGTGCTCGCCAAGCAGCAGGAGACCGGGCTGGTCGCGATGGTCGGCCACACGCGGCGCTTCAATCCGAGCCACCAATATCTCCACGGCAAGATCGCCGCGGGCGAGCTTGCGGTCCAGCAGATGGACGTCCAGACCTACTTCTTCCGCCGCCAGAATATGAACGCCAAGGGCGAAGCGCGCAGCTGGACCGATCATCTGCTGTGGCACCACGCCGCGCACACGGTGGACCTGTTCGCCTATCAGGCCGGCCCGATCGTCGCCGCCAATGCGCTCCAGGGCCCGATCCATCCCGAGCTCGGCATCGCCATGGACATGTCGATCCAGCTCAAGAGCGAGAGCGGCGCGATCTGCACGCTGTCGCTGTCGTTCAATAACGACGGGCCGCTGGGCACCTTCTTCCGCTATATCTGTGACAACGGCACCTGGATCGCGCGCTATGACGATCTGGTGACCGGCCGCGAGGAAGCCGTGGACCTGAGCGGCGTCGACGTCTCGAGCAACGGCATCGAGCTGCAGGACCGCGAATTCGTCGCGGCGATCCGCGAAGGGCGTGAGCCCAATGCCAGCGTGGCGCAGGTCATGCCCTGCTACCGCGTGCTCGATGCGCTCGAGAAGCAGCTCGCGGGAGCGTTATGAAGACGAATGTCGCGATCATCGGTGCCGGGCCCGCGGGGCTGCTGCTCGGCCATTTGCTGCGCGCCGAGGGGATCGACTGCGTCGTCGTCGAGCGCCAGTCGCCGGCCTATGTCCTGTCGCGGATCCGCGCCGGGGTGCTTGAAAGCGTCACCACCGGGCTGATGCAGCGGCTGGGGCTCGATGCGCGGATGCGGGCCGAGGGGATGGTCGAGGACGGGTTCAACCTCGCCGACGACGACCGGATGATCCGCATCGACATCAAGGCCCTGACCGGGGAACACGTCACCGTTTACGGCCAGACCGAACTGACCCGCGACCTGATGGACGCCGCGCCCGATCGCGGACTGCAGATCGTCTATGCGGCAAGCGACGTCGCGCTGCACGACGTCGAGAGCGATCGGCCGTGGGTCAGCTATGTAGCCGACGGCCAGACGCATCGCATTGACGCCGATTTCATCGCCGGATGCGACGGCTTCCATGGCGCGTCGCGCAAGGCGATCGGCGAGGATCCGGCGCATCGCTTCGAGCGCGTCTATCCGTTCGGCTGGCTGGGTATTTTGGCCGACGTGCCGCCCTGCCATCCCGAACTGATCTACGCCAACGGCCCGCGCGGCTTCGCGCTCGCCTCGATGCGTTCGCCGACGCGCAGCCGCTATTATATCCAGGTGCCGCAGGAGGCGCGAATCGAGGATTGGTCCGAGGATCGGCTGTGGGACGAACTCGCGCTTCGCTTCGATCCGATTTCGGAGCGGGGCGTGGTCCGCGGCCCGGCGCTCGAAATGTCGATCGCGCCGCTGCGGTCGTTCGTGTTCGAGAAGATGCGGCGCGGGCGGCTGTTCCTGGCCGGCGATGCCGCGCATATCGTGCCGCCGACCGGGGCCAAGGGGCTCAACCTCGCCGCCTCCGACGTCGCCTATCTCGCCGAGGCGCTGATCGCCTGGTTCGGCAAGGGGGAGGAGGCGCCGCTGGCCGGCTATGAAGCCCGCGCACTGGCCCGCATCTGGAAGGCGGAGCGGTTCAGCTGGTATCTGACCAAGCTTATGCATCGCTTTCCCGAAGATGGCGCGTTCGAGCATCGTATGCAGCGCGCCGAAATCGACTATGTCGCGACTTCGCGGGCGATGCAGACCGCTATCGCCGAAAATTATGTGGGGCTGCCCTTGTGACGAATTTGCCCGAGCGCGCGCTCGGTTCGCTGAAGGTTTCGGCGATCGGGCTGGGATGCATGAATCTCAGCCATGCTTATGGTCTGCCGCCATCCTCGGAGGAAGGCGGGCGGCTGCTCAACCGCGCCCTAGATCTGGGCGTTACGTTGCTCGATACTGCGGCGCTCTACGGTGGTGGGTCGAACGAGACCTTGCTGGGTGCATCGGTGATGCATCGCCGCCGCGAATTCACCCTCGCCAGCAAATGCGTGCTCGGCATGTATGACGGCAAGCGCGGACTCGACGGATCGCCGGGCGCGATTGCGCAGACCCTCGACGAGGCACTGGTCCGGCTGCGGACCGACCATATCGATCTCTATTATCTCCACCGGCTCGACCGCCGCGTGCCGATCGAGGAGTCGGTCGGCGCGTTGGTGCGGGCCAAGGAGGCCGGCAAGATCGGCGCGATCGGGCTCAGCGAAATGTCCGCGGCGACGATCGCGCGCGCGCATGCCGTTCATCCGATCGCCGCGGTGCAAAGCGAATATTCGCCGATGGGGCGCAACCCCGAAGTGGCGGTGCTCGAGACCTGCGCGCGGCTGGGGATCGGCTTCGTCGCTTTCTCGCCGGTGGCGCGCGGGATGCTCGCCGCCTCGGTCCGCGACGACGCCTACGCGCCGGGCGACATTCGCATGTCGATGCCGCGCTTCCGGCAGCCGAACCTCGCGCACAATCTGATCGCGGTACAGGCTTTCGAAGCGCTCGCTGCCGAGACCGGTTGCACGCCGGCCCAGCTCGCGCTGGCCTGGCTGCTGGCCCGCGGCGACACGATCGTGCCGATCCCGGGGACGCGCAGCATCGCGCATCTCGAGGAGAATGTCGCGGCGGCGGCAATCGTCCTCGAACCGGCGACGATTGCGCAGATCGACGGGATGTTCGCTGGCGACGCGATCCGCGGCGCCCGCTACGCGGCTTCCGCCCAGGCGCAGGTCGATACCGAGCTGCTCCCGGACGAGGAACTCGCCGCCGACTGAACGGTCAGCAGTCGCCCCAGACGTCGCGGGCGACCTCCATCACCAGCCGCATCTTCGCCGTTTGCTGCGCCATCTCGATGTCGTTGCCGTGCACCGTCGAAGAGAAGCCGCATTGCGGCGACAGCGCTGCCTGATCGAGCGGCAGAAACTGCGCAGCATCCTCGATACGGCGCTTGACGTCGTCTGCGCTTTCCATGTCGGCGAGCTTGGTCGTGACCAGCCCGAGCACGACGGTCTTGCCCTTGGGGACGTGCCGCAGCGGCGCGAAGTCGCCCGAGCGAGGATCATCATATTCGAGGAAATAGCCGTCGACCTTGAGCTCGTTGAACAGCACTTCGGCAACGGGCTCGTAACCGCCCTCGGCGGCCCAGGAAGAGCGGAAATTGCCACGGCACAGATGGACGCAGGTGACCATATCGGCCGGCGCATCGCGGATCGAATCGTTGATGATGCGGGCATAGAGGCGCGGCAGTTCGTCGGGGTCCATGCCGCGGCGGCGCGCATTCTCGCGCTGCGTCGTGTCGCACAGATAGGCGAGGTTGGTGTCGTCGAGCTGGAGATAACGGCAGCCGGCGTCGGCGAGGCTGGCGATCTCGGCGCGGTACGCGGCGGCGATGTCCTCGTAGAACTGGTCGAGATCGGGATAGGCGGTTTCGTCGATCGCCTCGCGGCCGCCGCGGAAATGCAGCATTGTCGGCGACGGGATCGTGACCTTGGGGGTCTGCGTGGTGCACGACGCCAGGAACTCGAAATCGCGGCGCTGAATGTCGCGCACATGGCGAACCGGTCCGGTAACCTTCATCACCGGCGGGGCATATTCGAGTTCCTTGCCGCCATGCTGGTGGAACTTGACCTGGGTGCCGCCGGCCTCGTCGACGCCGTCGAGCTGGAGCAGGAAATCGGTGTGGAAATAGGTGCGGCGGAATTCGCCATCGGTGATTCCCTTGAAGCCGAGCGATTCCTGCATCGCCACGACGTCGCGGATGGCGGTATCCTCGACCGCGCGCAGGGCAGCGGCGTCGATCGTGCCGGCTTTAAGGGCTGATCGAGCCTCGATCAGCGCGGGCGGGCGGAGGAAGCTGCCAACATGATCGGCGCGAAACGGCGGGTTGGGCATTGGTCAGGCTCCGGACTATCGAATCTTGCGGGGGTTCCGTATCGCAATCTCTGTTGCCTGGCATAGCAATTTGGCGCAACCGTTGGGCAAAAGAGCGGAGAGGCTGATGCGCACGAACGACCCCCAGGCAATCCTCGACCGGGAGCCGATGTCGCGGGCGCAATGGGCGGTGGTCGCTGTGATGGTCGGGCTCAACGCGCTCGACGGGTTCGACGTGCTCTCGATCAGCTTCGCCTCGCCGGGGATCGCGCGCGACTGGGGAATCGATCGCGGCGCCCTGGGCTTCGTGCTGTCGATGGAGCTGATCGGCATGGCGGTGGGTTCGCTGGCGCTGGGCGGATTTGCCGACAGGATGGGACGGCGCGTGACGATCCTGACCTGTCTTGGCATCATGACAGCGGGGATGCTGGGCGCAGCGAGCGCCGGCGACGTCTACCAGCTCTCCGGCTGGCGGCTGTTCACCGGCCTCGGCATCGGCGGGATGCTGGCAGCGACCAACGCGGCGGTGGCGGAGGCCGCCAACGATCGTCGGCGGGCGCTGTGCGTGGTGCTGATGGCGGCCGGGTACCCGGTAGGGACGATCGTCGGCGGATCGATCTCGGCGGTGCTGCTCGCCAATTATGGCTGGCAGTCGGTCTTCCTGTTCGGCGCGGTGGCGAGCGCCTGCTTCGTGCCGATCGTGCTGCTGGCGGCACCCGAATCAATTGCATTCCTGGTGCACAAGCGGCCCCCGGACGCGCTGGCGAAGATCAATCGCTCGCTCGCCCGGATGGGACATGCCACGATCGACTCGCTCCCCGAGCGCGCGGTCGCGAAGCCCAAGACGTCCGCGATCGATCTCTTCTCCGCCGCATTGCGCCGCAAGACCGTGCTGCTGACGCTCGCATATCTTGCGCATATCATGACTTTCTATTTCATCCTGAAATGGATCCCGAAGATCGTCGTCGACATGGGCCATGCACCTTCCGCCGCGGCCGGGGTCCTGGTGTGGGCGAGCGCCGGCGGCGCGGCGGGCTCGCTGCTGCTCGGGTTGCTGACCTCGCGGGTCAAGCTGCTGCCGCTGACGATCGGCGCAATGCTGGGATCGGTGGCGCTCGTGATCCTGTTCGGCCGCGGCGGAAGCGATATCGCGACCTTGTCGTATCTGGCCGCAGCCGCCGGATTCGCGACCAATGCCGGCGTGGTGGGACTCTATGCGTTGGTCGCGCGCAGCTTCCCCACCGGGCTTCGCGCAACCGCCACGGGATTCGTAATCGGGATCGGTCGCGGCGGATCGGCACTGGCGCCGGCGGTTGCCGGGTTGCTGTTCGCCGCCGGCTATCCGCTTTCCACCGTCGCCATCCTGATGGCACTCGGATCCGCGGTCGGTGCGCTTGCCCTTTTCGGGCTGGCCAGCCGCAAAGCGTCGGCGAGTTGAGCAGCAGGCTGTTGCACCGCTGTAACTTACGTTATATGCTATAACAATATTAGGAGAGGCAAATGGCAACGATGATCCACGAGGGTCGCATGTTCGAGCGGCTCAACCCCGTCACCGGCGAGATCGCGACCAGCGCGCCCGCGGCAAGCGTCGTCGATGCGGACGCGGCGTGCGACGCGGCGGCGGCGGCATTCCCCATCTGGTCGGCAATGGGCCCCAATGCCCGGCGCGCGCTACTGATGAAGGCGGCGACGGCGCTCGAGGCGCGGGCCAGCGAGTTCGTCGCGGCAATGATGGGCGAGATCGGCGCCACCGAAGGCTGGGCGCGGTTCAACCTGATGCTCGCCGCCGGCATGATTCGCGAAGCCGCGGCGCTCACCACCCAGATCACCGGCGAAGTCATTCCTTCCGACAAGCCCGGATGCCTGGCGATGGCGCTGCGCGAACCCGTGGGCGTGATGCTGGGCATCGCGCCGTGGAACGCGCCGATCATCCTGGGCGTCCGCGCCGTCGCGGTTCCGCTGGCCTGCGGCAACACCGTGGTGCTCAAGGCAAGCGAGCAATGCCCGCGCACCCATGCGCTGATTGCCGAGGCCTTTGCCGAGGCAGGATTGCCCGAGGGCGCGGTCAGCATCGTCACCAATGCCCCCGAGGATGCCGCCGAGATCGTCGGCGCGTTGATCGACAACCCCCATGTCCGCCGCATCAACTTCACCGGATCGACCCATGTCGGCCGGATCATCGCGGTGCGCGCGGCGCAGCATCTGAAGCCCGTTTTGCTCGAACTGGGCGGCAAAGCCCCGCTGATCGTGCTTGCCGATGCCGATCTCGACGAAGCGGTGAAGGCCGCCGCTTTCGGCGCCTTCATGAACCAGGGCCAGATCTGCATGTCGACCGAGCGGATCATCGTCGAGGAGAGCATCGCCGACGCCTTCGCCGCGAAGTTCAAGGAAAAGGTCGCATCGATGGCGGTCGGCGATCCGCGCGACGGCAAGACCCCGCTGGGGGCCGTGGTCGACCAGAAGACCGTCGATTGCGTCCGCGGCCTGATCGACGATGCGCTGGCCAACGGCGCCGAGCAGCTGGTCGGCGGCGAGGCAAATGGCGTGCTGATGCCGGCGCATGTCATCGACAAGGTGACGCCCGCGATGCGGCTGTTCCGCGACGAAAGCTTCGGCCCGGTCGTCGGCATCGCCCGCGCACGCGACGAAGCGCATGCGATCGAGCTTGCCAACGACACCGAATATGGCCTGTCGGCCTCGGTCTTCACGCAGGACACGGCGCGCGGGCTGCGCGTCGCGCGGCAGATCCAGTCGGGTATCTGCCATATCAATGGCCCCACCGTGCATGACGAGCCGCAGATGCCGTTCGGCGGGGTCAAGGCATCGGGCTATGGCCGCTTCGGCGGCAAGGCCGGCATCGATGCCTTCACCGAATTGCGCTGGATCACGATCGAGACCCAGCCGGGCCATTTCCCGATCTGATCGATCGCACGCCAAGACATTTAGAAGGATTAGCCGAAACCATGACTGAACTGAGCAGCGGCGGCGTCGTCGCCTATGATGTCGAAGACGGCATCGCCTGGGTCCGCTTCAATCGTCCGGACAAGCGCAACTGCATGAGCCCGACGCTCAACCGCGACATGATGACCGTGCTCGACGCGCTCGAGCATCGCGCGGACGTCGGCGTGCTGGTGCTGAGCGGCGAAGGCTCGGCCTGGTCGGCCGGCATGGATCTCAAGGAATATTTCCGCGAGAACGAAGCCAAGGGGCTCGGCGCGACGCGCCAGGCGCAGCGCGAGGCCTATGGCTGGTGGGAGCGGCTGCGCTGGTATCAGAAGCCGACGATCGCGATGGTCAATGGCTGGTGCTTCGGCGGTGGCTATGGCCCGCTGTTCGGCTGCGACCTCGCCTTTGCGGCGGACGAGGCGCAGTTCGGCCTGTCGGAAATCAATTGGGGCATCCTGCCCGGCGGCGGCGCATCCAAGGTCGCGACCGAGCTGATGCCGTTCCGCAAGGCGATGTACCATGCGATGATGGGCGAGAACCTCACCGGCACCCAGGCTGCCGAATGGGGCCTGGTCAACGAGGCGGTGCCGCTGGCACAGCTCAAGGACCGCGTCAGCGAAGTCGCCAAGGTTCTGCTCGCCAAGAACCCGGTCGCGCTCAAGGGCACCAAGGACGCGATCCGCCGCGTCCGCGAGATGACCTATGACAATGCCGAGGATTATCTGATCCGCGCGCAGGAAGCGGCGAACAGCTACGATTCCGAAGGCCGCAAAGAAGCCACGCGGCAGTTCATCGACGAGAAGAGCTACAAGCCGGGCTTGGGCGCGTACGACAAGGACAAGGCGAAGGCATAAAAACTCCTCCCCGAGCTAGCTCGGGGAGGTGGCATCGCGCAGCGATGACGGAGGGGCCGCCGGGCAAAGCACGGCAGGAGGCGTTTGCCTCGAGCGGCTCCGCCGCGTGCCGCGGCGCCCCTCCACCATCGCTTCGCGACGGTCCCCCTCCCCCAGCAAGCTGGGGGAGGAATTTCCAGACAGGATAGCATGATGCCCGATCTTTCCCGCTTGCTCACCCCGCGCTCGGTTGCGATCGTCGGTGCGTCGCCTACCCCCGGGTCGCTCGGCAATTCGGTGCTCGCCAATCTGGTGCGCCACGGCTTTGCCGGCGACATCCACCTGATCAATCCCAAGCGCGACACGATCGACGGCCGGCCGTGCCTCAAGTCGATCGACGATCTGCCCGAGGACGTGGACGCCGCCGTGTTGGCGATCCCCGGCGGGGCAGCGATCGGCGCACTGCAGGCGCTCGCGGAACGCGGTGTCGGCGCGGCAGTGATCTTCGCCGCGGGCTTTGCCGAGGGCGGCGAGGAAGGGCTGGCGGCGCAGGCCGAAGTGGCAAGGATTGCTGCGCAGCATGGCATGGTGATCGAGGGGCCCAATTGCCTGGGCCTGGTCAATTATGTCGATGGCGTGCCGCTGACCTTCGTCGAAACGCCGGCACTGCGGCTGGGCGACCGGCCCGGAGTCGGCATCGTCTCGCAATCGGGGGCGATGGCGGTGGTGCTGGGCACCGTGCTGATGGGCAAGGATCTCGGCATCTCGATCTCGGTCTCGACCGGCAACGAAGCGGCCAGCGGCGTCGAGGACTATGTCGCGCATCTGATTCGAGAGCCGCACACCGGCGTCATCGCGATGATCGTCGAACAGTTCCGCAATCCCGCGCGCTTCCTGGCGCTGGCAGCGCAGGCGCAGGCGGCGGGCAAGACGATCGTCTTGTTGCACCCCGGCCAATCGAGCGCCGCGCGCGAATCGGCGGCGACGCACACCGGCGCGATGGCCGGCGACTGGGACGTGATGCGCGTCAAGGTCGAGCGCGCCGGCGTGGTGCTGGCGCACAACCTCGAGGAACTGGGCGACCTCGTCGATCTGGCGCTGCGTGCACAGCCGCTCGCGGCGGGCGGCACCGCGGTGTTGACCGAATCCGGCGCATTCAAGGCGCTGACGCTCGACCTTGCCGAAGCGATCGGGCTCGACCTGCCGGCGCTGGCCGGCAACACTGCGGCGCGGCTCCGGGCGGGGATGCCCGATTTCATCCCGGTCTCCAACCCGATGGACCTCACCGCGCAGGCCTTGGTCGATCCCGATCTGTATCGCCGGACGCTCGAGCCGCTGCTCGACGATCCCGCCATTTCCTCGGTGGTGCTGGCGATCATCCAGACCGACGAGGCGACCTCGGCGCGCAAATTCCCGCCGATCGTCGACGCGCTGACCGCGCTGGCGCCGCGCAAGACGGTGGTCTTCGCCGGGCTGGACGAAGGCGCCGGCGTGCCTGCCGACTATATCGCGCAGCTCCGCGCGCTGGGCGTGCCCTATTTCCCCTCGGCCGACCGCGCCTTCCGAGCGCTGGCGCGCTTGTCGCGCCACGCCGCGCGCGACCAGAGCATGAGCGGCGCAGTGCCCGTCGCGCTCGATGGCCTGGCAGCGGGAATCATCCCCGAATATCGCGCCAAGCAATTGCTGGCGCCGGCGGGCATCCCCTTCCCCGCCGGCGATCTCGCGACGAGCGTCGAGGCCGCGCAGGCCATCGCCGCGCGGATCGGCTATCCGGTCGTGATCAAGGCGCAGGCCTCCGAACTCTCGCACAAGAGCGACGCCGGCGGCGTAATCCTGAACCTCGCCGACGCCGAGGCGCTGGCGCGTGGCTGGGACCAGTTGCATGCCAATTTGGCGCAGCACGCGGCGGGGATGGCGCTTGAGGGCGTGCTGGTCGAAGCGATGGGCGCACGCGGCGTCGAGCTGATCGTCGGCGCGCGCAACGATCCCGAATGGGGCCCGGTGATCCTGGTCGGCATGGGCGGCGTCCAGGCCGAATTGCTCCATGACGTGCGGCTGATCGCGCCCGACCTCAGCGAAGCGGGGATCGTTGCGGAACTGAAGCAGCTCAAGAGCGCCGCCTTGTTCGACGGCTTCCGCGGCTCGCCGCCGCTCGATCTGGACGCGCTGACCGCGATGATAGCGCGGCTGGGCAGGGTGCTGGCCGGCACGCCCGCGATCCGCGAGATCGATCTCAACCCGGTTATCGTCTATCCGCGCGGGCAGGGCGTCATCGCACTCGATGCGCTGATCCGCGCCGAATGAACTGCTAGCTCGCGGGCGCGCTTTCGATCCGCGACAGAAGGTTGAGCAGTAATTGCCGCTCGAGATCGCTCAGGCCGGCGAGCAGCTTCCGTTCGTGCTCGGCGATCCGCGTCATGCACTCGGCGAGCAGCGCCTTGCCCGATGCGGTGAGCGCCAGCGAGAAGGAGCGGCGGTCGCTCGGGGTCATCGTCCGCTCGATCGCGGCGCGTTCGACCAATTCGTTGATCAACGACACCATGTTGGCGCGCTTGATGCCGAGTATCTTGCCGACCGCGCCCTGATTGATCCCGGGATTGGCATCGACGATCGCAAGGATGCCGACGAGCACCTGGCGCATCCCCGTGCCCTCGACCGCGGCACGGAAATCGAGCGCGAACTCGCCCGAGGCGCGGCGCAGATGAAAGCCGACAAGAGGGGAAAGGCTGCCGAAGCTGACGTTTTTACGCGACATCTCCCAAATGAAAGCGGGGTTTGCGTCGCCAGTCAACCGGCGCGTGGCGCGCAATCCTCCCGAACTTCGCGCATATGCGGGGCGCACAAGGTCGGGAAGCCGCGGGTGGCCGCAAGCATACGCGCCGCGTCTCCACGATAGAATTGCCAGCCGGCGGTGGTGCCGGTGCGGCTCGCGGCGATTGCGGAGGCGATCCGTTCGATAAGCGTCATCGCCGGCTCAGGCGCGCGTAGTGCGCCAGCCTTCCTGATAGGTTTCGCGCGCCACCCGCGAATAGGGCACCGGACTGACAACGGCGCGGACCTCGATCTGCCTGTGCGGCTCGACGGTGGTCTTGCGGGTGCCGCCGTCGGGCTCGCCCCACACCACCTTGAGCTCGGTGCCGACCGGGATCTCATGATCGACCGTAGCCAGGCTCAGCGCCGATTTCTCGTTATAGCTATAGCCGGTGAACATCGACAGGCCGACGGTGCGGCCGCCCGAATCCACGACCTTGTCGTAATTGGACGAGGCGTAATTCGCGAGCGGCAGATCGAAGAATTTGTAATTTTCGCCATCCGGATCGACCATCGAGGCGAAGATCTTGGCCATGTCCTCGGCATTCCAGGCCAGCGTCACCTTGCGCCGCTGGGCATCCTTGTCGAGCGCCTCCAGCGCCTCGCGGCCGTGGAAATCATGGTCGAACTTCACGAACGGGCCATAACCAAGCTCGTACGGGTTCAGATAATAGTCCTCGATGCTCTCGCCGACGAAGCTGCCGCCGATGCCGCCGGTCGCCTCATAGCTGTCCGCGCCGAGCCATTCGCGATAGCCCTTGAGCTTCTCGCCGGTGTAGATCGCCGGCAGCGGCGAGGGGATCCAGCCGCTCTCCAGCGTGTTCGACGGATAAGCGCGGCTGCCGCAGGCGAGCATGCCGAATTCCTTGCCGGCTTCGAGGATCGCGTTGCGCACCTCTTCCTGCTCTTCATAGGGACCCCAGATTTCGAGCCCCGGTGCGCCGGACATGCCGTGGCGCAGCGTGCGGATCGTCTTTCCGGCGATGTTCATCGTGCTCATGTTGAAGAATTTGAGCTGCTCGACCGGGCCGCCATTGAGCTTCTCGATGATCGCCCAGGCATTGGGGCCCTGGATCTGGAAGCGCCAGTTGACGCGCTTGACCGGCTTGCCCATCGGCCGCGCCGGGCTGCGGTCGTCCTTGATGATCTCGACGTCATAGCCACCCGTCTGGGCGTGGTACATCAGCCAGTTGGCAGCGGGCGCGCGGCCGACATAGACGAACTGCTCCTCGGCCAGATAGAAGAGGATGCCGTCGCCGATGACATGGCCGTAGGGCGTGGTCGGGACATATTGCTTGGCCTTGTTGACCGCAAACCCCTTCATCGAATTGATCGCGGTGTCGCTGATCAGCTTGAGCGCATCGGGCCCGCTGATGAACAGATCGACCATATGGTGCGACTGGTCGAACAGCACCGCCGAGTGCTGCCAGGCATATTGCTCGCTACGCCAGTTCGAGAATTCGGGCGCGACCACCGGATAGACATAGGCGCCGATCTGCGCGTTGCGCAGCATTTCGACCGGGTCTCCTGCGGCGCCGAGCACCTGTTCCAGATTGGTTGCCGTCATGTCGATATCCTCTCGCTCGCAATTGCCGGGCGCCGCTTTCGGGCGCTGTCGGCACCACTCTATTCCGGGGCAAATTGATATGCAACGCATACAGTTTCGATGTCGCCTAGACAGGTTTTCGCGAACCCGGCATGCGTAGCGGGCATGGGACACGAAGCTTGAACGAGGATAAAAGCGCGGCGGCGGACGATGGTGGGGTCGGCGCGATCAACGATATCGTCGGCTTCCACATCCGGCTGGCGCATGGCGCGGTCTATCGCCACTTCATGGAAAGCTTCGCGCATCTCGACCTTACCCAGAAGCAGGTCTCGGTGCTGTGGCTGGTGAGCGACCATCCCGGCATCGCCCAGGCCGATCTCGCGCAGCGGCTGCAGATGGACCGGGCGACGGTGATGGCGATCGTCAATCGGCTGCAGGCACGCGACTATCTCGAGCGCGGCATGTCGCAGGTCGACCGGCGGCGGCAGACGCTGATGCTGCGCCCCGCCGGACACGAGGCGCTACGCGCGGCGCGCACGGCGATCGTCGACCACGAGCATTGGCTGACCTCGCGCTTCACGAAACGCGAGGTGGCGCAACTGGTTGGGTTGCTGACGCGGATCCACGGGTGACCGCGCACGTCATCCCGGGGAGACCGGGATGACGCTGGAAGGTCAGAATGCGCTGGAAAGCTGGACGAACCAGTTGCGCGGCCGGGCGAAGATACGCTCCGCGTAACCGAGCGTGCCCAGCGATGCGTTGCCCTGGATCAGATAGCGCGCGTCGAGGATGTTGGCGATGCCGGCGCTCGCCTCGATTCCGCTGGGCAGCTTGAGGGTGAGCGAGGCATTGCCGACGAAGAAGCCGTCCTCCTCGATCGAGCGGATGCTGCCCGTGATGAACGTCACCTTCGACGTGTAGCTGCCGTCGATCCGCGGGGTCAGCGTCATCTCGTTGCCCAGGCCGATGGCATAGGAGATGCCGAAATTGCCCTGGAATTCTGGGGTGAAGGGCAAATCGTCGCCCGGTGCGACGGTGGCGGTGGCGCCGGGGACCGGGGTGATGCTCTTGATCTTGTCGCGCAGGATGCTGCCCCCGGCATCGAAGACCAGCCCCCAGGGCGAGCGATAGCTCACTTCCGCCTCGAAGCCGCGCATCCGCGCCTCGCCGGCGTTGAACAGCAAGGGTACCACGCCCTGGCGGAAGATCAGCTGGATATCCTGATATTCGGCCTGGAACGCCGCCAGGTTGAGCCGGAGCCGGCCGAACTGCATCTTGGCGCCGACTTCGTAGCTGGTGACCTTTTCCTGATCGAACGGCACCGGCACGTTGCCGACGGGCGCGGCATTGTAGCGCGTGTTGAACCCGCCCGATTTGAAGCTGCGTGCATAGGAGGCGTAGGTGCTGAGCGATTCAGTCCAGCGATATTGCAGGCTGGCCGAGCCGGTGAGCGCCGCGAAGGTGCGCGTGTTGGGCGTGTTGAAGATGAACAAGGGTCCACCCTGCGGTGCCGCGAGCGTCGGCAGCGGGTTCGGATCGGGCAGCGTCGCGGGGAAGAGATTGAAGACCGTGCCCTGATAGAGTTTGGTATCGGAGGTGTAGCGCAGCCCGCCGCTGATCTCGAGCCCGGCCGCCGGCTTGACGCTGACTTCGCCGAACGCCGCGACCGAATCGGTCTTCAGCCGCGAGACCTGCAGATCGCGGCTGGCGGGGCCGCCGCGGAGCAACGAGTTGATCACCGGCGGTGAGGGCGGGAAGGCGAGCGGCACGGTCGCCCGCTCCGCGGTATCCTCGTTGAAATAATAGCCGCCGATGATCGCGCTGACCGTGTTGAAGTCGAGCTGCAGCTGGACTTCCTGGCTGAACTGCTGCGACTTTCCGCCGACATCGGTGGTGATCATCGTGAAGGGCGTATTGTCGGCATCGCGAATGCCGCGTGACTGGGTCTCGCGATAGGCGGTGATCAGCTTGATCGAGGCTTGCTCGGTCAGGCGGATATTGCCGGTCGCGGCCACGCCCCACACTTCAGAGGTGCTGAGCACCGCAGCGGTGCCGCCGTTCACGAAGTCCCCGCGCTGCTGGAAGTCGTTGGCGCAGCGCGAATCATTGATCAGGGGCACGTTGGGCGCGCCGAAGCGGGGGTTGCCGGGCGCGAACGGGGCGAAGGGGATGGTCGCCCCCGGGCAGCCTGCGGCCACGCTGACGATAGCGGCGACCGGCGCCTGCTCGTTGATCTCGGCGAAGGTGAAGGGCGCGCCATGTTCGTTGCGCTTCGAATAATCGGCGCGAAGGAACAGATCGAAGGCGCCCGACGGCTCCCATTTGAGCGCGGCGTTGAACGACTGGCTGTTGTCATTGCCCAGATCGAGCCCGTCGAACGCGCGGATCACATAGCCATCGCGCTTGCGGAAGCCGCCCGAGACCCGCGCCGCCACGGTCTCGCCGATCGGGATGTTGAGCGCGGCGAAGCCTTCATAGAGATTGTCGGTGCCGACGCGGAAGCGCGCGCGACCGCCGAACACGCCGAGTTCGGGCTGGCGGGTGCGCACCAGGATGGCGCCGCCGATCGTGTTGCGGCCGAACAGCGTGCCCTGCGGTCCGCGCAGCACTTCGACGCCTTCGATATCGCCGAAATCGATCGCTCCGCCGACGGCGCGGCCGAGATAGACTTCGTCGAGATAGATGCCGACGCCGGGATCGACCGCCGCGGTGGGGTCGACCTGACCGACGCCGCGGATGAACACGACCGACGACGCGCTGTTGCCCGAAAGCTGGCCGGCGGGCTTGAACTGAAGGCTGGGGGTGACCCGCTCGAGGTCCTGGGTCTGGAGGATCTGGCGGGTTTCGAGCATCTCGGCGCTGAACGCCGTGACCGCAACCGGCGTATCCTGCAGCCGCTCGGCCCGGCGCCGGGCAGTGACGAGGATGTCGCCATCGTCGGCCGCCTGCTCTGCGGCATCGACCGTCGGATCCGGATCAGGGGTTACAGTCTGGGCACTGGCAGGAGTGGCGATTGCACCGGCAAGGCACAGCGCGATGGTGGCCAGGCTGCCCGCAAACATCGTGCGGCGAATGTGCGAAATGCTCATGATTTCTCCCCTAACCTTCCGCGAGTTGACCTCGGCTGTGACGGCGCACGGATCATGTCGGGTGGGCGGCATGATGTCAATTACTGCTATGCTATATAGCTAGAAAGTGCGGGCACGGGCTTGGCGGGGGCGACCGCCCCATTTCGCGCCGTCGTGGATCCACGGCGATTAGTCGAGGTTCAGGAAGGGCCTGGATGCGGCACGGCAAAGCCGTGCCGTCGGTCGTTGCTGCGCAACGCCGGCCGTGCTTCTCGCAATGTCGTGACTTAGCGCCGCTAAATCACGGCGAGAAGCTGGAGCGGGCGAAGGGATTCGAACCCTCGACCCCGACCTTGGCAAGGTCGTGCTCTACCCCTGAGCTACGCCCGCTCGGCGTTCTGCCCGGTGCGACAAGGCGCACGGGGCGGGTGAGGCGCGGCCACTAGCAGGGGGTCACCAAGAGCGCAACCCCCTTGCGCAAACTTGGAAAAGGCTTGGCGACGAAGCGTGAAACCCCCACATAGCGGGCTATCGCTGATCCCCTGAGGAACCCGTCTTGGCCACGCTTGGAATGACCCCCGCCGAAAAGGAAGCGGTCGACGCTTTCCGCCGCGATATCGTCGAGCCGTCGATGACGAGCTTGGTGATGATCGACTTCTGGGCCGAATGGTGCGGGCCGTGCAAGGCGCTGACCCCGGTCCTGGAAAAGGTCGCGGCCGATTATGCCGACAAGGGCGTGAAGCTCGCCAAGGTCGACGTCGATGCGAATCAATTCATTGCCGCGCAATTCCAGGTGAAATCGATCCCGACCGTCTATGCGATGTTCCAGGGCCAGCTCGTCGCCGACCTGACCCCGGCGCGGACCGAATCGCAGCTGCGCACGATGCTCGACCAGCTGCTGCGCCAATTGCCCGTCCAGAACGAAGCGGCGGAGGCGGAAGCCGAGCTGGAGCCGCTGATCGCAATGGGCGAGCAGGTGCTGGCCGAAGGCGACGCGACGCGGGCCCTGTCGGTCTTCGACCAGATATTGGAGATCGCGCCCGAGAATGCCGCGGCGGCAGCCGGGCGCGCCCGCGCGCTGGTCGCCCTGGGGGATGCCGAGGCGGCCGAGGCCGCCCTGGCGGCGATCCCGGAAGATGCGGCCAAGACTCCGGAAGTCGAGCGCGCGCGCGCGGCGCTTGCGCTTGCCAAGGATGTCCAGCCGGTCGCGGACCTATCGGGCCTGGCGGCGCGCGCCGCGGCCAATCCCGAGGATATGGACGCGCGCTACGAACTGGCCGGCGGCCAGATGGCGGCGGGCGATCATGACGGCGCTGCTGCAACGCTGCTGGCGATGATCCAGGACGAGCGCGACTGGAACGAGAGCGCGGCGCGGCAGCGGCTGCTGACTCTGTTCGAGGCGGTTGGGCTCGAAAATCCGTGGGTCTCGGCGCAGCGGCGGAAGCTTTCCGCGATCCTGTTCGGATGAAACACGCGCGGCTCTCGCTGTTTCCGCTTGGCGGGGCGTTGCTCTTCCCGCGGATGCGGCTGCCGCTGCATATCTTCGAGCCGCGCTATCGCGCGCTGGTGACCGACGCATTGGCGCGCGATCGCCGCATCGGCATGGTCCAGCCGCGCGACGCGGCGGATCCGCCCACCCTGTTCGACGTCGGCTGCGTGGGGCGGATCGCAGAGGTGGAAGCGCTGCCCGACGGGCGGTTCGACATCGTGCTGGAGGGACTGGCGCGCTTCACGATCGTCCGCGAGCTCGACGTTACCACCCAGTTTCGCCAGGCCGAGGCCGAGCTGGAGCCCGCGCGCGAGGATGAAGTCCTGGCGCTGGCGGAGCGTGCATCGCTGGAGATGGAGGCGCGGCGCTTCGCCGATGGCTTGGGCTATGCGGTCGATTGGGAAGCGGTCACCCGGCTCGACGACGAGTCGCTGGTCAACGGCATCGCCCAGATCGCGCCATTCGACGTCGCGTCGAAGCAGGCGCTGCTCGAAGCCGATACGCTGGCCCAGCGGTCCGAGCTGATCGTCCAGCTGATGCAGTTCTTCGGCCGCCACGACGATGAGGGCGGGGCGACGCTGCAGTGATCGACCCCTGGCTGCTCGAACGGCTGGTATGCCCGGCGACACGGACGCCTTTGCGCTATGACGAGGCGGCGCAGGAGCTGCTGTCCGACGCGGCGGGGGTGGCCTATCCGATCCGCGAGGGGGTGCCGGTGCTGCTGATCGAGGAAGCGCGCGCGCTGTAACGTTCCGGAGGGGGTTTAGACCGCCAGCCCCTGCAGCAGCTTCGGAACATCGCCCGATTCGCCGCGTGCTTCGGCCATGAACATGCGCTTGAGCGGGGGGAGCCGATCGACCGTCGAAAGCCCGATTCGCCGGACCGCTGCGGCACTCTTGCCGGGGATGCCGAACAGGCGGGTGAGCCCGTCGGTCGCAGCAGCCACCATGAAGGTGTCGAGCCCGCGCCAGCGCTGGTAGCGCGCGAGCAATTGCGGATCGCCGAGATCGAGCCCGAGCCGTTTGCCCTCGACCAGCACCTCGACCAAAGTCGCGACGTCGCGGAAGCCGACATTGACGCCCTGGCCAGCGATCGGATGGATGCCGTGCGCGGCGTCGCCCACGAGAGCCAGCCGGTTCGACGTGATCCAGGCCGCGTGGTGGAAGCCGAGCGGGTAGCTCGACCGCGCCGAAAGCGGCCCCAGCTTGCCGAGGAAGCCGCCCATGCGCTTTTCGGCCTCGGCGAGATAGGCGCGATCGGAGATGCGCAGCATCCCCGCGGCGTCGCTTCCCTTGACCGTCCAGACGACTGCCGAGCGATGGCCGTTCTCGTCGTCGAGCAAGGGGAGGATCGCGAAGGGGCCCTGCGAATAGAAGATTTCGAAGGCGATATTCTCGTGGCTGCGTTCGTGGCCCAGCGTGGCGATCAGCGCAGCATGGTCATAGGTCCAGCGCGCGGTCTTGAGCCCGGCGGCGTCGCGAGTCGGCGAATTGCGCCCCTCGGCGGCGATCAGCAGCGGCGCGCGGACCACCGCGCCCGAATCGAGCGTGGCTGCGACCCCGAACTCGCCGCGATCGACCGAGACTGCGCGGGTCTGCATCCGCAGATCGACACCCGGCGCCGCCTGCGCTGCCTCCAGCAGGGTCCGCCGCAGGACGCGATTCTCGAACATATGGCCGAGCGCGCCTTCGCCCGGATCGGGCGCGAAATCGAGTTTGCCGGGGAGCAGCCCGTCGCTGACCCGGATGCCCTGGATCGGACAGCCCTTGCCCGCGAGCCGCTCCGCCACCCCGATCGCTTCGAACATCCGCATCGGCGCGCTGGCGATCGCCGAGGCACGACCATCGAAATCGGCGGCGAGGATGGTCTGGGGATCGGCGGGATCGACGACGATCGAGCTGAGCCCATGCGCATCGAGCGCAACGGCCAGTGCGCTGCCGACCAGGCCCCCGCCAAGAATGAGAATATCGGCTTGATCCATCCGCCTGCCCTAGGGTCTGAACTCGATACCGGCAATGCCCGAGACGGAGCGGATTTTGGTTCAGGGCAAGGCGCGAGGAGGAAGCGATGCTGAGCATCGTGACCGACGAGGAACGCAGCCCTGGGCCAAAATCCGCCCGCCGCTCTGCGGTTGCCCTGTGAAGCCCGCTGGACTGCGTTGGATCGCTTGCGCGTAGCGCCGCTACGCGACTGCGCAATCCGCCTTGCCAGCAGACTTCACAGGGCAATCTCGGGCGTTGCCGGTATCGAGTTCAGACCCTAGCACTTTGACGCCGCGCTGCCAGCCCGAAGCGCGGGTACAAAACAAGTCCATCTTGACGCGGGACTCGGCAAAGGCGATGCTGCGGGCCGCACCCCCTGAAAATCTGGAGGCTGGGCCAATGGCGTCCCGGGCACAACCGTCGCTGTTGCGCGACACGATGAAGGCCAGCGCCCGCCGCAGCGGCGCGTTGATCGGCGGAACCCTGTTGTTCCTGGCGACGATGGCGGTCGTGCTGGCGTTGCTGAGCTATCATTCGCAGGACCCCTCGCTGAACACCGCGGCGGGCGGGCCGGCGCGCAACCTGCTCGGCACCTGGGGCGCCTGGATTTCGGACCTGCTTTATTCCGGGCTGGGCCTGCCGGTGCTGCTGCTCACCCCGGTCGCGCTCAGCGTGACCAACCGGCTTTGGGTCGATCGCCCGCTCGGCAACTGGCGCACGATGCTCCGCGGCGCCTTTCTGAGCGCATTGCTGGTCGCGGTCGGGCTGGCCTTGCTCCATATCGACTGGTCGTTGCCTCCCGAATGGCGGCTTCCCGGCGGCATGGGCGGGGTGGCCGGGCTGGCGCTGGCCGGCTTCCTCGACTGGCTGATCGGGCTGAGCGGCGAGCCGACGATCGCTTTCTGGGCCGGGCGTGGGCTCGGGCTGGTGGCGGTGCTGGTCGGACTGTTCTGCTGGTGGCGCACACTGGACTTCAGCCTGCCCGAACGCGGCATCCGCCTGCCGCGATTGCTGGGCCCGGCGAAGACCGCCTTGCTCGCCGCGCCGGAACCGCGCCCGGATTCGCGCGACCGCCCGCCGATCGAACCTCGCGAGCCTCGCAAGGTGGTGGTGCCCGACAATCGCCCCGGCCCGGTCATTTCCGATCGCAGCGTCACGCCATCGCCGGCCAAGCCCAAGCCGCCGGTGCAGAGCAGCCTCGACTTCAAGGACAGCTACAAGCTGCCCCCGCTGGACCTGCTGAAGCCCGGCCCGGTCAACAAGAGCAGCGCGATCGACAAGGCCGCGCTCGAGCGCAACGCCCGTCTGCTCGAAAGCGTGCTCGACGATTTCAACGTGAAGGGCGAGATCGTCGAGGTTCGCCCCGGCCCCGTCGTCACCATGTACGAGCTCGAGCCGGCCGCGGGGATCAAGGCGAGCCGGGTGATCCAGCTCGCCGACGATATCGCGCGCAACATGTCGGCGATCTCCGCGCGCGTCGCGACGATCCCGGGTCGCAGCGTGATCGGCATCGAGCTGCCCAACGCCAAGCGCGAGTCGGTCAATCTGCACGAGCTGATCGGCAGCCAGAGCTTCGAGGATCAGGGCGCGTCGCTGCCTTTGGTGCTCGGCAAGAATATCGGTGGCGATCCGATCATCGCCGATCTCGCGCCGATGCCGCATCTGCTCGTCGCCGGCACTACCGGATCGGGCAAGTCGGTCGGGCTCAACTGCATGATCCTCTCCCTGCTCTATCGGCTCACCCCCGATCAGTGCCGTATGATCATGATCGATCCCAAGATGCTCGAACTGAGCATGTACAAGGACATCCCGCATCTGCTCGCCGACGTGGTGACCGAGCCCGCAAAGGCGGTGCGCGCGCTAAAATGGGCGGTCGAGCAGATGGAGGATCGCTATCGGATGATGGCGAGCGTCAACGTCCGCAGCCTTGCCAGCTTCAACGACAAGGTTCGCGCCGCTCGCGCCAAGGGGCAGAAGCTCGGGCGGAAAGTCCAGGTCGGCTACGACGAAAATGGCCGCCCGCTCTATGACGAGGAAGCGCTCGATCTCGCGCCGCTGCCGCAGATCGTGGTGATCGTCGACGAGCTTGCCGATCTGATGATGACCGCGGGCAAGGAAGTCGAATTCCTGATCCAGCGGCTCGCGCAGAAGGCACGCGCGGCGGGCATTCACCTGATCATGGCGACGCAGCGCCCCTCGGTCGACGTGATCACCGGCGTGATCAAGGCGAATCTTCCGACGCGGATCAGCTTCCACGTCACGTCTAAGATCGATTCGCGCACGATCCTGGGCGAGCAGGGCGCCGAGCAGCTGCTGGGCAAGGGCGACATGCTTTACATGCCCGGCGGCAAGCAGCTCGTCCGCGTCCACGGTCCGTTCGTCAGCGACGACGAAGTGATGGGGGTCGCCGACTTCTGGCGCGCGCAGGGCGAGCCCGATTATATCTCGGCGGTCACCGAGGAGCCCGAGGATGGCGGCTTCAGCCTCGACGGCGCACCCGACGGCGAAGACAGCCCCGAGGACCAGATCTATCGCAAGGCCGTGCAATTGGTCGCCGAGAGCCAGAAGGCCTCAACCTCCTGGCTCCAGCGCCAGCTCCGCGTCGGCTACAACAGCGCGGCGCGGCTGATCGAGCGGATGGAGAAGGATGGGCTGGTGTCGCGGCCCGACCATGTCGGTCGGCGTGAGGTGCTGATGGATACCGAGGGGCGGCCGCTGTGAGGATCGTTGCGCGCTGAGAGGGGTTCAGCAGGCATTCAAGCCGCCCTTGCTAGCGAAGCGGCACCCCAATTGGAGAAACACGTGTTTGCACGGCCCCTCGTCCTCACCCTCCTTGCCGCCCCCGCGCTGATTGCCGCCGCGCCGGTGCAGCGAGACGAGCTCGCCCAGGTGCAGCAGCATCTGCAGGGCGTGACCAGCATGACCGCCGCTTTCACCCAGACGGATCGCAACGGACGGACCCTGACCGGCAACATGACGCTCAAGCGGCCGGGCAAGATCCGCTTCCAATATCAGAAGGGCGTGCCGCAGCTGATCGTGGCGGATGGCAGCAGCCTTTATTTCATCGATTATCAGGTGAAGCAGGTCGATCGCTGGCCGATCGGGAACTCGCCGCTGGCGGTGCTGCTCAATCCCAAGCGCGACATCACCAAATATGCGACGCTCAAGCCGACCGGCGATCCCCGCGTCGTCTCGATCGAAGTGCATGACAGCGCGCATCCCGAATATGGCCGGATCACGATGATCTTTCAGAAGAATGCCAGCGCACCGGCCGGGCTGATGCTCCAGGGCTGGGTCGCGCTGGATTCGCAGAACAACCGCACGACGATCCGGTTGTCGAACCAGAAGTTCAACGCCAGCATTTCGGACGGAGCGTTCCGCTGGAACGACCCACGGCCGCAAGGCCCGCGAAATCGCTGAGAAACGGGGAATCGTTCATGCTGGCGACAGGTAGCCGGGCCTAAAAACGAAAGTGCGGATGTGGGGCTTGAGCCGGGATTTTCCCCCTGTTGCCCGGACGATATCCACATCCTGCCTGCGTGACGAACGCTAGGTCGGCCCTCGCTCCATTGCCCCCGGAGCGGGGGCCTTTCCGTTTTTGGGGCGCTTTGCTTGGCGCAGGCTGGCACCGCCGCGCAAAAGCGCTACATCCCCTTTCGTGAAGATCGCTTCCTGGAATATCAATTCGGTCCGTGCGCGGATCGACATCGTGCAGCAATTCCTCCGCGAGGAGGCACCCGACATATTGTGCCTGCAGGAAACCAAGGTGATCGACGGCGATTTCCCCGAGGCACCGTTCCGCGCGATGGGCTATGGCCATGTCATCAAGCATGGCCAGAAGATGCATCACGGCGTGGCGATCATCGCGCGGGTGCCGGTGATCGAGGATGACCGCTTCGACTGGCAGGCCAATCAGGAGGCGCGCCACGTCGGCGTGCGCCTCCCCAATGGCGTAAGGCTGGAGAATGTTTACGTACCCGCCGGCGGCGACGTCCCCGATCGCGAAGTGAACCCGAAGTTCGGCCAGAAGCTCGATTTCGTCGAGCGGATGACCCAGTGGGCGACGGGCTTGCGCGTGCCGACGATCCTGACCGGCGATTTCAACATCGCCCCGCTCGAATGCGACGTGTGGAGCCACAAGCAGTTGCTGGGCGTCGTCAGCCACACCCCGATCGAGGTCGAGGCGCTGGGGCGGCTGCAGGCGGCGCATGACTGGGTCGATCTGGGGCGCCACTTCATCCCGGCGCCTGCGCGCAACTTCACCTGGTGGAGCTATCGCTCGGCCGACTGGACCGCCAACGACCGCGGGCGGCGGCTCGATCATATGTGGGCCAGCCGCGAAGTCGCCGAGCAGGCAACCAGCCACAAAGTGTGCGAGCCGTGCAGAAGCTGGCTGCGGCCATCGGACCATGTCCCGATCATCACGGAATTCGCCTTTTGAGCGACCCTCGCGCCGTTGCTCGCGCCGTCGATGCGCTGCGCCGCGGCTGGCCGATCGCGATTTCGGGCGGGGACGGAACGCTGCAGCTGCTCGCGATCGAGACGGCGGACGCCGAGCGGCTGTCGGCATTCGATCCGGAGGGACGCGCGCCGGTCTTGCTCTCGGCGGGGCGGGCGGCGACGCTGAAGCTCGCCAACCAGCGCGACGCGGCGGCGCCCGACGGGCCGGTGCTCGTCGAGCGCGTGCCCTGGCTCGATTTCGATACCGCCACCGCGCTCTCCGATCCGCAGATGGACCTGGCGACTCCGCTCAAAGGACCGTTCCGCGCGCTGCCGGTCGAGGCGCCCGAGGCTGCCGCCGCCGCGCTGCGGCTGGCGCGGATCGCCGGGCTGCTGCCCGCTTATTTCGCATTTGCCGGCGACGCGGCGGAGGCGATCACCCCCGCCGATATCGATGCGCATGAGGATGCCGGTCGACTGCGCATCGTCGGCCGCGCGCGCCTGCCGGTGGAGGGCGCCGAGGAGGCCGAGATCGTCGCCTTCCGGACCGACGAGATGCCCGGCGAGCATGTCGCGTTGCTGATCGGCCGGCCCGACGGCGGCCCGCCCCTCGTCCGGCTGCACAGCGAATGCCTCACCGGCGACGTGCTCGGCAGCCTCAAATGCGACTGCGGGCCGCAGCTGCGCGCGGCGATCGCCGCGATCGAGGCCAGCGGCTGGGGCATCCTGCTCTATCTGCGCCAGGAAGGCCGCGGGATCGGGCTGATCAACAAGCTGCGCGCTTATGCGCTGCAGGATCAGGGTTATGACACGGTCGACGCCAACACTCGGTTGGGCTTCGCGGTCGATTCGCGCAACTTCGCGATTGCCGGGCGGATGCTCGACTTGCTTGGCCAGACCCGCGTGCGGCTGCTGACCAACAATCCCGAAAAGGTCGCTGCGCTCGCGGCCTCGGGAATCGCCGTGATAGAGCGCGTGCCGCACCGCCTGCCGCCCAATCCGCACAACGAAGCCTATCTGGCGACGAAGCGCGACCGCACGGGCCACGATTTCTAGCGATGCGCTACTTCCTCGATACCGAATTCAACGGCTTTGGCGGCGCGCTGATCGCGCTGGCGCTGGTGCCCGAGGAGCCGGACGCGCCGCATTTCTACGAAGCGCTTGAATGCCCGGATCCGACCCCCTGGGTGGCCGAGCATGTCCTGCCGGTGCTTGCCGTCGAACCGATCGAGGCGGCGGAGCTGTCGCGCCGGCTGGAGGCCTATCTGGGCGACGATCCCTGGCCGGTGCTGATCGCCGACTGGCCCGAGGACATCGTCCATGCCGCGCGCGCAATGATCTCCGCGCCGGGGCGACGCATCGGCCTCGATCGGGTCGGCTTCGAACTGTGCGATGCGTTCGGCTATGATTCGTCCGCCAGCGCGGTGCCGCACAACGCCTATCACGACGCCGTGGCGCTGCGTGCCTTTCTCCTCAGGCGCGAGGCGGCAGCCCGATAGCGCGGGCGACCGCGTCGAAATCATGTGCGATTTCGGTCACGCCCAACGCGCGCAGCCGATCGGCATGGCCGATGTCGCAATGGCTGCCCGCGCAGAGTCCGATAACATGCGCGCCCGAGGCGACCGCGCCGGTGACGCCGACCGGCGAATCTTCGAGGATGACGCAGCGCCCTATATCGACGCCCAGCGCCGCGGCGGCGTGTAGATAGAGATCGGGCTCGGGCTTGCCGCGTTCGACATGCTCGCGCCCGCTGAAAATCTTGTCGCCGAAGGCCTCGCGGATCCCGAGATGTTCGAGATGCCGGCTGATCCACTCGGTCGAGCTCGACGAGGCGATCGCGCGGGGCAGCTCGGGCGGCAGGCGGAAGACGAACTCGATCGCACCGGCCACCTCGGGCAGTCCCTCCTCCAGCGCGCGGCGGTCCTCGATGGCGCGGGCGGTGTGGAAATCTTCGGGGATCGCACGGCCGATCCAGCGCTCGACTGCGCCGAGAAAGTCCGCACCGGCCAGCCCCATGAAGTTGGCCATCGATTCGGCCGGGCTGGTGGGATGGCCGATGCTCGTCAGATAATCGGCAATCTGGCGATTGCCGGCATATTCGCTTTCGAGCAACACGCCGTCGAAATCGAAGAGAATCGCGTCGAGCTTCATGCCCGCGCTCCGAACAAGGCGGTGCCGATGCGGATATGCGTCGCGCCGATCATCGCCGCGGTCTCATAATCGCCCGACATCCCCATGCTCAGGCCATCGAGTCCTTGCTCGCGCGCCAGCTTGGCAAGCAAGGCGAAATAAGGTGCGGCTTCGGTGTCGAGCGGAGGCACGCACATCAGGCCGACGACGGGCAGGCCCGCTTCCCGCGCCTGGGCAAGCAGCTCGGGCAAGTCGCCGATCGCGCAGCCGCCCTTTTGCGGCTCGTCGCCGATATTGACCTGCACGAAGCAATCGGGACGCTTGCCCGTGCGCGCCATCGCCGCGGCGAGCGCCGTCACCAGCGACGGCCGGTCGACCGAATGAATCGTGTCGAACAGGTCGACTGCTTCCTCGGCCTTGTTCGACTGGAGCTGGCCGACCAAGTGGAGCGCGACGTCGGGTGTCTCGGCCTTGAGCGGAGGCCATTTGGCCGCGGCTTCCTGGACGCGATTCTCGCCGAAGACGCGCTGGCCTGCGGCGATCAGCGGGCGGATCGCGTCGGCGTCGTGCATCTTGGAGATGGCGATCAGCGTCGCCGGACGGGGGGCACCGGCCAGCTGCGCCGCGCGGGCGATCCGGTCGTTAATGTCGGTCAGGCGCTGACGGGCGTCGTCTATGGGCATGCGCCGCGCTATAGGTGGGGCGATGCGTGCCCGCCACCCTGTCCCGCGCCTATGGCTGATGACCGACGAGCGGATGGGCGATTCGATTTGGGCGGCGCTGGATCGGCTGCCGCGGGGAAGCGGCGTTATTTTCCGTCATTATGGGCTGGTGCAATCGGAACGGCGGGCATTGTTCGCGAAGCTCGCGAAGGTTGCGCGCCGGCGAGGCCTGATCCTGCTGCGTGCGGGCGGGACGCGGCTGAACGGCGAGATGGGGACGCATGGCGGGCGCAGGGGTCGCGGGCTTCATACCCGCGCGGTCCATTCGCGGCGCGAGGCAATCGCAGCGCTTCGCGACGGAGCGGATGCCTTGTTCGTCTCACCGGTCTTCCGGACCCGCTCGCATCCGGGCGCCCGCGTGCTGGGGCGGGTTCGCTTCGGACTGCTGATTCGCGGACTAGGGGTGCCGATCGTCGCGCTCGGCGGGATGAATGCCAGACGCGCATCAAGCTTGCGCGGAATCCATGGCTGGGCGGCGATCGATGCATGGACGAAGTGACGCGGCGCGTCAGAAGCGGAAGGCAGTGCCCACATAGACCGCCTGGCTGTCCCGGCGATCGTCGGTGATCTTGGGCAGGCGATCAGCCTCGCTCTTGTAACGCACCCCCGCGGTCACCGCGAGGTTGCGCGTGACCGAATAGGAGCCGCCGAGATCGACCGAATAATTTGGCTTGTCGCCGATCAGGATCGGCGTGCTCGCCAGCGGACGCTCGGCCGCAGCCTGGACGCGCCCGGTGATACGGCTGCCGGTGTAGCTGACGCCAAGATTGGCGCGCTCGCGGCTACCGGGCTGAGTCACCATTTCGATTCGGCTCACGTCGCCCGCGATCGCGAAACGCTTCCAGCCGACCGAAACGCCCAGATTATAGGCGATCGGGGCCAGGCTGACCGACGGCGTTGCCGCAGCCGCCATCTCGTTGCGATCGATCCGCGCGGCGCGGGTGGAGCGCGCGCGCACCGCCACGGTGACCGCGCGCCGCTCGCCATTGCGCGACGATTCGGACGGCGTGAAGCGGAAGCCGCTTTCCGGCAAACCGCTACGCGCGAGAATCGCCGCAAGCTTCGGATCGGCCGCAGCCGGCGTGAACGTGCCGAGGCCACCGCGCATCGCCACCGATGGCCGCGCGATCGCATTGGCGACACGTCCGTTTTCTTGTGCCTGAAGCGCGGGCGCGAGCAGGGTCCCGGCGACGCATAGCGCCCCCAGTCCCAATCCCGTCATCCAGCGTGTCAAACGCATTTGCATCCCTCTCAGTTAGAAAGCCGTACCATGATTCGAAACCAAGGTTCCAGCGGCTGCCCAAATTTCATGCGAGTGTTGCCCGATGCCCACAGATTCAGCAGCAAAAGCGCCGAATCGTGGCCGATCCGGCCCTTTGCTCCGCTCCGTCTCGCGCCTTGCTCCCGCCACACGAGCCCCTATAGATGCTCACCACTATAGTGTCTGCCTTTAGGAAGCTGTCGATGAACCGCCTGTTGCGCACCGCGATCCTGGGGTCGCTCGTTCTTTCCGTTGCCGCTTGCGGCGGTCGCGATCGCCCCCAGGCCGATCTGGCCGCATCGAAGGTGACGACCATCGGCGTGAACGCCTATCTGTGGCGCGCATCGCTCGACACGCTGAGCTTCATGCCGCTGCTGCAGACCGATTCGAACGGCGGCGTGATCGTGACCGACTGGTATGTGAACCCCAATACGCCGACCGAGCGGATGAAGGTGACCGTCACCGTGCTCGACCAGGATCTGCGCGCCGATGCGTTGCGCGTCGCTGCCCTTCGCGAGGTCAACCGCACTGGCCAGTGGGTGGCGTCGCCCGTCCAGGCGGCCACCGTCCAGAAGCTCGAGGATATCATCCTCACCCGCGCACGGGATCTGCGCCGCGCCGCTATCGCGGAATAATCGAAAGACCGAGTGATGGCGTCACGCTTCAATCCCTTGAAGGCGGACGCAGCGTGGCAGAAGGCGTGGGACGACAACCGCACCTTCGCCGCGCGCGACGATTCGCCCAAGCCCAAGAGTTTCGTGCTCGAGATGTTCCCCTATCCCTCGGGGCGCATCCACATGGGGCATGTCCGCAACTATACGATGGGCGACGTGCTCGCGCGCTTCCGGCGGATGCGCGGCTATGAAGTGCTCCACCCGATGGGCTGGGACGCGTTCGGCATGCCCGCCGAAAATGCCGCGATGGAGAAGAAGGTCCATCCGGGCGGCTGGACCCGCGCCAATATCGCGACGATGAAAGCGCAGCTCAAGCGGCTCGGCTTCGCGCTCGACTGGACGCGCGAGCTGGCGACCTGCGACCCCGAATATTATGGCCAGGAACAGGCGATCTTCCTCGATTTCTACGAGGCGGGGCTGGTCTATCGCAAGGAATCGGCGGTCAATTGGGATCCGGCCGACATGACCGTGCTCGCCAACGAGCAGGTGATCGACGGGCGCGGCTGGCGCTCGGGCGCACTGGTCGAGCGGCGCAAGTTGAGCCAGTGGTTCCTCAAGATCACCGACTTCGCCGACGAGCTGCTGGAGGGCGTGCAGGCGCTCGAACATTGGCCCGAAAAGGTCAAGCTGATGCAGGAGAACTGGATCGGCAAGTCCGAGGGGCTGCGGTTTCGGTTCGCACTGTCCGACGGCGGCGATGTCGAAGTCTTCACCACCCGGCCGGACACGATCTTCGGGTCGAGCTTCGTCGCGGTCGCGGCGGACCATCCGATCGCGCAAAAGCTGGCCGAGACGAGTGAAGACGCCGCGACGTTTATCGCGCTCTGCAAGCAAGGCGGCACCACTGCGGCCGAACTGGAGACGCAGGAGAAGCTCGGCTTCGACACCGGCCTGCGCGCGGTCCACCCCTTTGACCCGGCGTGGCAATTGCCGGTCTACATCGCCAATTTCGTGTTGATGGACTATGGCACCGGCGCCGTCTTCGGGGTGCCGGCGCACGACCAGCGCGACTTCGAATTCGCCACCAAATATGCCCTGCCGATCCGCCGCGTCGTCTCCGACGGCGATCAGGTCTCGCCCGAATACCATAGCGACGAAGCCTATACCGGTCCCGGCACACTGGTGAACTCGCACTTCCTCGACGGAATGGATGTCGCCGACGCCAAGCGCGCGGTGATCCGCCGCGCCGAGGAAGGCGGCTGGGGCAGCGGCACCACCGTCTGGCGGCTGCGCGACTGGGGGGTCAGCCGCCAGCGTTATTGGGGCACGCCGATCCCCTTCATCCATTGCGATGGCTGTGGCGTCGTCCCCGCCCCGCGCGAGTCGCTGCCGATCGTACTGCCCGAGGATGTCAGCTTCGACATTCCCGGCAATCCGCTCGACCGGCACCCGAGCTGGAAGCATGTCGACTGCCCCCAATGCGGTGCAGCCGCCCGGCGCGAGACCGACACGCTCGACACCTTCGTCGATTCCTCCTGGTATTTCATCCGTTTCGCCAGCCAGCCGCGCGACAAGCCGTTCGACAAGGCGATGGCCGAGCAATGGCTCCCGGTCGGGCAGTATATCGGCGGGGTGGAGCATGCGATCCTGCATCTGCTCTACGCCCGCTTCTTCACGCGCGCGCTCAACCGGATCGGCAAGCTCGATATGACCGAGCCCTTTGCCGGGCTTTTCACCCAGGGCATGGTGACGCACGAGACCTACAAGTCGCTCGATGGGCGCTGGCTCTCGCCCGAGGAAATCCGCAAGGACAGCGCCGGCGCGATCGAACTCTCCTCGGGCGACGTGATCGACATCGGCCGCATCGAGAAGATGTCGAAGTCGAAGAAGAACACGGTCGATCCCGAACCGATCGTCGACCAATATGGCGCCGACGCGGTCCGCTGGTTCATGCTCTCCGACAGCCCACCCGAGCGCGATCTCGAGTGGAGCGAGAATGGCATCGAGGGTGCCTGGCGCTTCGTCCAACGGCTGTGGCGGCTTGTGGATGGCGTGACCGACGCACAGGGCGAAGACAAGGATCTCGACCGCCGCCTGCACCGCACGATCGCCGGCGTCGCCGAGGATGTGGAAGCGCTGACCTTCAACAAGTCGGTGGCCAAGCTCTATGAACTGGTCAACGCGATCGAGCGCGCCGCGCCCTCAGCCTCACGCAGCAACGCGATCCGCACGCTCGTCCGCATCGTCGCGCCGATGGTGCCGCACCTGGCCGAGGAAGCCTGGGCGCAGATGGGCAATACAGGGCTGGTCGCCGATGCCCCCTGGCCCGAGGTGGATCCCGCGCTGCTCGTCGACGACGAAGTGACGATCGCGGTGCAGATCAATGGCAAGCTGCGCGATACGCTGGTAATGCCCAAGGGCGCGGACCGCGAAATTGTCGAGGCCGCCGCGATGGCATCGGACAAGGTCGTCCGGCAGCTCGAAGGAAAGGCGCCCCGCAAAGTGATCGTCGTCCCCGATCGTCTCGTGAACATCGTCGCATGAGGGCCGTGGCGCTCGTCGCGGCGCTGCTCGCACTCTCGGGCTGCGGGCTACGGCCGCTCTACGGCGGCGGCGCGGCCGGCCCCGTTCAGACAATGCTCGCGGCGGTGCAAGTTGCCCCGATCCAGGGCGAATCGGGTTGGCTGGTCTCCAATGCGCTGCGCGATCGGCTTGCAGCGGGGCGCACCGATGCGCCGCGCTATCGGCTCGAAGTGCAGTTGGACGACCAGATTGCCGGCCTCGGCGTGCGCCGCGACGACAGCGTCACCCGCGAACGGCGGACATTGCGCGCGCGCTATCAGCTGGTCGATCTGAGCAGCGGCGCGGTCGTGCTCGACGCCACCGCGGGCTCGGACGCCGGCATCGATGTCGTCGGCTCCGAATATGCGACGATCGCCGCCGAACGCACTGCGCTCGAGCGGCTTTCGGGCATCGTTGCCGACCAGATCGTGGCTCGCGTGGCGCGCTTCGCCCAATCGGCCGCGCCGGCCGCCGCCGCCGCGCAATGAAGGCGAGCGCGGCGCAGGCCCGCGCCGCGGTCGACAAGCCGAACCCCGAGACGCGGCTCTATCTGTTTCACGGCCCCGATGAAGCCGGCGCGGCCGAACTTGCCGCCCGGCTGGCACGCGCGCTGGGCCCTGAGGTCGAGCGTATCGATATCGACATGAAGATGCTGCGCGAGCAGCCTGGGCGGCTCGCCGACGAAGCGGCGTCGATGTCGCTGTTCGGCCGCGCACGTTACATTCGCTTGGCCCCGGTCGAGGAAGCGGCGGGCGAGGCGATTGCGCTGCTGCTGGCGGCGGAACGCGCGGGCAATCCGGTGGTCGCCATCGGCCCGGGGCTCAAGGCCAGCGGCAAGCTCGTCAAGCTGGCGATAGCGGCTCCCAAGGCGCTTTCGCATGCCTGCTACGTCCCCGAGGGCATCGATGCGGCGCGTATCGCGACGACCGTTGCGCGCGAGCACGGCTTGCGGCTCACCGGCGACGTGCCCCAGCGCCTGGCGGCCGCGACGGGCGGCGATCGCGCTATCCTGGCGCGCGAAGTCGAGAAGTTGGCCCTGTTTCTCGACGCCGCGCTGGATCGCCCGCGCGATGCCGACGGCGCGGCGCTCGACGCGATCGGCGCCGATCTGGGCGAGCCCGAGCTCTTCCACGCCATCGATGCGGTACTCGACGGTCGGGTTGCGGAGATTGGCGGGGAACTCGCCCGATTGAGCGAAGCCGGCGGCTCCGCGATCCCGCTGCTGCGGCAGCTCACCCGGCGGCTGATGACGCTGAGCGAGCTTCGTGCTGATCTAGACAAGGGCGCGGGTGTCGACGAAGTACTTGAAAAGCATCGTATTTTCTTCCGCGAAAAGGCCGCGACCGGACGCGCCCTGCGCCGCTGGAACGCCAGCCAGATCGCCCGCGCGATCGACCGCGTCCGCCAGGCCGAGCGTGCGATGATGCATTCGGGGAGCGCCGGCGAAGTCCTTGCCGAAGCCGAATGCGCCGCCATTGCCCGCGCCGCCGCGCGGGCGCGGGGCTAGATGCGCTCGCCGCTGAGGCGCTGGCAAAGCATATCGAGCTGGTCGAGCGTCGAATAAGAGAGGCTCAGCGACCCGCCTCCGGTCGGCCCGTGGGCAATCCGGACGTTAAGCCCCAACACGTCGCCCAATTGGTGCTCGAGCGCGGCGATATCCGCGTCTCGAATGTCCTCAGTCGGTGCCTTGCTCTTGGAGGGCTTGGCGGCGCGCGCGAGCTTTTCCGCCTCGCGCACCGAAAGGCCCTTGTCGGCGACGATCCGCGCCAGCTTCTCGGCATCGGGCGCGCCGATCAGCGCGCGGGCATGGCCCATCTCGATCGCCTTGTCCGCCACCATCTGGCGCACCGCCGCCGGCAGATCGAGCAAGCGGATCAGATTGGCGACATGGCTGCGCGACTTGTGGACGAGCCGGCCCAGCGCTTCCTGGGTATGGCCGAATTCGGCAATCAGCCGCGCATAGGCCTCCGCCTCCTCGATCGCGTTGAGATCCTCACGCTGGATATTCTCGACGAGCGCGATCTCCATCGTCTCGGCATCGGTGAGCTCGCGGACGATGACCGGGACTTCGTGGAGCCGCGCGCGCTGCGCCGCGCGCCAGCGCCGCTCCCCGGCGACGATCTGATAGCTGTGGCCGTGGGGACGCACGACGATCGGCTGGATCAGCCCCCGCGTCGCGATCGACTGGGCGAGATCCTCGAGCGCGGCCTCGTCGAAATGGCGGCGCGGCTGATCGGGGTGCGGCACCATCGCGCTGACCGGCAGCGTGCGGATGCCCGGGGTACTGCCGCTTTCGCTGGGGCCAGAGACCGGTGCTTCGGGGACATTGTCGCCGAGCAACGAGGAGAGCCCGCGGCCAAGGCCGGGACGCGGTTTGCGGGAGGCGGCGCTGGGTTCGGTCATGCGGCCTTCTTCAGCTTGGGGAGACGCTCGATCACTTCGCGGGCGAGCGCGATATAGGCTTCGGACCCGGCGCAGCGATGATCGTAGATCAACGCGGGCAGCCCATGGCTCGGCGCCTCGGAAAGGCGCACGTTGCGGGGGATGACCGTATCGAACACCACCCGACCAAGCACGGCACGAACGTCGTCCGAAACCTGATCGGTCAGCCGATTGCGGCGATCGTACATCGTCAGCGCTACGCCCAGGATCGACAGGCCCGGATTGAAGCGGCTGCGAATTCGCTCGACGGTGTTGAGCAATTGGCTAAGCCCTTCGAGCGCGAAGAATTCGCATTGCAGCGGTACCAGCAGCGCATGCGCCGCTACCATCGCGTTGATCGTCAGCAATCCCAGCGACGGCGGGCAATCGATCAGCACGACGTCCCAGCGATCGCCGCGCTGCCGGCCAAGGGCCAGATCAAGCCGATGCGTGCGCGCTTCGAACTCGATCAGCTCGATCTCGGCGCCGGACAGATCCTGCGTAGCCGGTACGATGTCGAGCCCGGGGACCTTGGTCGCCATCGCCGCCTCGTCGAGGGTCAGTTCGGTCACAAGCAGCTCATAGCTCGAATGCGCGCGATCGGCGCGATTGATACCGAGGCCTGTCGAGGCATTGCCTTGCGGATCGAGATCGATGAGGAGCACGCGCTGCCCGGTCGCGGCCAGTGCAGTGCCGACGTTGATGGCGGTAGTGGTTTTCCCCACCCCGCCCTTCTGATTGGCGATCGCAATGCAGATCATTTCGGCCGCACCCCTCGGGCCACCACGATTCCGGACTCCGGCTGCGTAATGCTTGGTTCCACGTGAAACACACCTTGCCACTTCGTCTTGGCGGCTTCCACCTCGGAATGCGCAGTGCGTCCTTTCGGGAGCAGCCAGACTGTGGACGAATTTGTGCAATGCACTGTGGATAACAACAAGCCCGGCAAATCGGCCACGGCGCGCGCCGAAATCACCGAGGCGAGTTCGCTTGGCTTATAAGTCTCGATTCGCGTCGGTTGGACAATCACCTGCGCCTCCAGACCGAGGATCGAAATCGCATCGCGCAGGAACTGGACGCGGCGGCCCCGTGGCTCGACCAGCACCGTTGGCCAGTCCGAAAGGACGGCCACGACCAGCCCCGGGAGGCCCGCCCCGCTTCCTACGTCGACCCAGCTACCCTTGCCCGCGGTCTCCGCCAGAGGGAGCAACTGCGCGGAATCCAGCAGGTGCCGAGACCAGATCGTGGCCAGCGACGCGGCCGAGACCAAATTCTGGTTGATCGATTCCGCGCGCAAAATCTCGGCGTAAGTGGCGAGCTTGGTTTCACGTGAAACACCGAACCGCTCTGCAATCCACCCTCTGGCTTCATCCTCGGTCATGCAGCACTGCGCCTACGGGCGTGGAGCAGGATTGCGGAGAGCGCAGCGGGGGTGATCCCGCGGATACGTCCGGCCGCACCCAAGGTCTGGGGCCGCGCGGCACCAAGCCGCTCCACCATCTCGTTGGACAGCCCAGCGATGCTGGCGAAGTCCAGCGCAGCGTCGATGCGGACATTATCATTGGCACGCAGATGGGCGACCTCGCTTTCCTGCCGCTCGAGATAGGGCGCGTAGCGAGCATCCTCGACAAACTCGGCGAGCAAGGTTGGATCCGCTGTCACCCCATCGACCACATGGACGATTTCCACCCCGGCAAAGCGCAGCCACTCCTTGGCGCTGCGACGGGCGCCGTCCTGGCCGACGGGCGCGCCACGATCCTGCATCTCGGTTGCGCTCAACGTCACCGAGAAATCCCTGTCCAACTGCGCCCGCGCATCGAGCCGTTCGCGCAACCGGTCGGCTCGCTCGGCTCCCAGGCAGCCCGTCGCGGCCGCGATCGGACCAAGCCGGGTCTCGGCATTGTCGGCGCGCAACCGCAGCCTGAACTCCGCGCGCGCGGTGAGCATCCGATAGGGTTCGGTGACTCCCTGCAGCACCAGGTCATCGATCATAACGCCAAGATAGCCATCGGCGCGATCGATGATCAGTGGTGCCAGCGACAGCGCAGACGCGGCCGCATTTGCTCCCGCCACCAGCCCCTGCCCGGCCGCTTCTTCATAGCCGGTTGTGCCATTGATCTGCCCCGCGAAATAGACACCGGGGATTGCCGGCAAGGCCAGCGTCAAGTCCAGCGCGCGCGGATCGATATAATCATATTCGACCGCATAGCCGGGCGTGACGATCGTCGTCCGCTCCAGCCCTGGGATCGATGCGATCATCGCCGCCTGGACATCGACCGGCAACGAGGTCGACAGGCCGTTGGGATAGATCAGATGGGTGTCGAGCCCTTCGGGCTCCAGGAAGATCTGATGTCCGTCGCGATCACCGAAGCGGTGGATCTTGTCCTCGATCGATGGGCAATAACGCGGCCCCAGCCCATCGATCGCGCCGCTGAATAGAGGCGAGCGATCCAGCCCGCCGCGGATCACTGCATGCGTCGCCATCGTCGTGCGCGTCACGCCGCAGTGAAGCTGGGGCAACGTGCGTGCGGTTGTGGCCGGCGACATCGTCCAGGGTTCGCTGTCCGAAGGTTGTTCGGCGATCCGCGACCAGTCGACCGTGCGACCGTCGAGCCGCGGCGGGGTCCCCGTCTTGAGCCGCTCCATTGGCAGCGCCAACTCGCGGAGCTGCGAGGCGAGCAAGCTGGCAGCCGCCTCATCGACTCGTCCGCCGTCCAGCCGCTCTTCGCCCCGGAAAATCCTTCCTCCAAGAAATGTCCCGGTGGCCAGCACCACCGAGCGCGCGCGCAACAGCGAGCCATCCGCCAGCCGCACCCCGGCCACGGAACCCGCCTGTAGCTCGAGGCCCGCCGCCTCCCCTTCGACAAGCATCAGGCCGGGCTGTCTCGCGAGCATCGCCTGGATCGCGCCCGCGTAAAGCCGTCGATCGGCCTGCACCCGCGGGCCCTGCACCGCTGTACCCTTGCTCCGATTGAGCATGCGATAATGGATGCCTGCCGCGTCGGTCGCGCGCGCGATCAGCCCGTCGAACGCATCGACTTCGCGAACCAGATGGCCCTTGCCGAGCCCCCCGATCGCTGGATTGCACGACATCGCGCCTACTTTGCCGAGGTCGAAACTGAGCAGCGCCGTCCGCGCCCCGCGCCGCGCGGACGCGGCGGCGGCTTCGGTTCCGGCATGGCCTCCACCGATGACGATTACGTCGAACTGCATGCCTGCTCGCTACCGCTTGCGGCGGGCGCGGTCAAAAGGCGTTTCACGTGGAACATCATTTCCCGATGCAGAATCGCGCGAACAGGCTGTCGAGCATCGCTTCGACCCCCGATCGCCCCGTGATCGCGTCGAACGCTCGTCTGGCGCTACGAAGCTCTTCCGCCATCAGCAACAGATCGCTCTGCTCTGCTGCGCGTCGAAGGGCAGCCTCGGCTTGGCCAACCAGGGCCCGCTGGCGCCCGTTCAATGCAACTGCGTCTGGAGGCGGCAACAAGTGTCGCGACGCCTCCGAGAGCAGGTCCCAGAACGCCCGAACGCCCTCCCCGCTATGGACCGAAATCGCGACGTCCTTTGCCCCGCTCTGCTCTCGACCGGCCTCATCGGCGCGTGCATGGACCCAGATCGGGCATGGATGGCCCGGCGGCGCATCGTCGCCCAGCCAGACCAGGATATCGGCCTCTTGCATTGCGTCGCGTGCACGCGAAATTCCGATCGCCTCGATCGCGTCACCGGTCGAATCCGCGAGGCCCGCCGTATCAATCAATAGATAGGCAACTCCATCCCGCACGATCGGTACCTCGATCCGATCACGTGTCGTCCCGGCGAGGGACGAGACGATCGCTGCCTCGCGCCCGGCAAGTGCATTGAGCAGAGTCGACTTGCCGGCATTGCGCGGGCCGGCGAGAACGACGCGTAACCCGTCGCGCAAGCGCTCGACCGGCGGTTGTGCGAGCGTCGCTGCGAGACGGGCGCCAAGTGACGATGCCGCGTCACGCAGCGTTGCTTCGGACCCGGCTCCGCCCGCAACATCGTCCTCATCGCTATGATCAAGCAGCGCTTCGACCTGCGCCGCCACTGCCAGCAGTTCACCATTCCATCCCTCGACCTCCCGGCGTACCCCGCCCTCTGCCGATCGAAGGGCGGTGCGGCGCTGCGCTTCGGTCTCGGCCATCAGCAAGTCGCCGAGCCCCTCGGCCTCGCTGAGATCCAGCCTCCCGTTCAGCAGCGCCCGGCGAGTGAACTCACCCGCGTCGGCGGGACGCAGCCCGGGGATCGCTGCCAGGCAGCGCTCGACCGCCCGCACCACTGCGCGCCCGCCGTGCAGATGAAGCTCGACGATATCCTCGCCGGTGGCGCTGTCTGGTGCGGGAAAGCAAAGCACGAGCGCACGATCGAGCAATTCCCCGTCGGCGGGATCGCGCAACGCGCGCAAGCCGGCCCTGCGCGCTTCGGGCAATGCGCCCCCAAGGCTGCGTACGGCCTCGCACGCGCCCGGGCCGCTCAGGCGCAGAACCGCGATGGCGGCGGGCGGGACACCGCTGGAAACCGCGAAGATGGTGTCCATTTCAGCCGCCGCTCTTGTTCCCGCCCTCGAACAGCCCGCGCCAGAAATTCATCCCCGCTTCACCCATCGGTGCCCAGTTGCGCATCATTTCCTGAAACGCCTCAGGACTTCCTTGTTTATCAATGGCTTCGACCATCATGCCGACATATTTTTCATGGACCGGAGCAAGATCGGGGAGCCCCATCGCGCGGCGCGCCTCTTCGGGCGTGCATTCGACTTCGACATTGATCTTCATGGCGCGCTTACTCTCCGCTTGAGCCTGCCGCGGCGCGGCTGCTAGGCCAAAGGCCATGTATGCGCGCGACCATGCCCTGATCGCAACGCCCATCGGCACCGTCGCCGTCGAGGGCGACGACGCGCAGGTTGCCGCGGTGCGAATCGGCGAGGCCGGCCCCGTGACCAAAGGCTCCGCCGCGGCGGTCCGCACAGCGATCGAGCAACTCGAACAATGGTTCGCCGGTGAACGCCGGGTCTTCGATGTGGCCATGGCGGCACCCGCCACCCTGCGCGGCGCCGAATTGCGCGACGGGCTCGTGGCAGTCGGCTATGGCGAAACCCTGAGCTACGGCACGCTGGCGCGGACATTGAGATCGAGCCCCCGCGCGATCGGCCAGCTCTGCGCGCGCAATCCCTTCCCCATCCTCGTGCCCTGCCACCGCATCCTCGGCAGCGGCGGCGCACTCGGCGCCTATTCGGCGGGCGACGGACCCAAGACCAAATCCTGGCTGGTCGAGCATGAGCGCCAGCACTCGAGAAGGACCCTGTTATGAACGACGTCACCATCAATGCGCTGGACGGAAGTGGCAGCTTCCAGGCCTATGTCGCGGAACCCAGCGGAACGCCGCGCGCGGCGATCATCGTGATCCAGGAAATCTTCGGAGTGAACCCGGGCATTCGCGGCAAATGCGATCGCTGGGCCGAGGAAGGTTACCTCGCCATCGCCCCCGATCTCTTCTGGCGTATCGAACCGGGCGTTCAGCTCGATCCGGACATTCCCGACGAGCTCCAGCGTGCGTTCGGCCATATGAACCAGTTCGATCAGGATCTGGGCGTGGCCGATATCGAGGCGACGATCCAGGCGGCGCGGGCGCGGATCGATGGCGGCAAGGTCGGCGTCGTCGGCTTCTGCCTAGGCGGGCGGCTGGCCTTCATGGCGGCGACGCGGACCGATGCCGATGCGAGCGTGGGCTATTATGCGGTCGGCGTCGACAATCTGCTCGACGAGAAGCATGCCATCGCGAAGCCGCTGCTACTCCACATCGCAGGCGCGGATCATTTCGTCACGCCCGACATTCAGGCAGCAATGCATGCGGGACTCGACGATCACCCCAAGGTGACGTTGTTCGACTATCCCGGCGAGGATCACGGATTCGCCGCCGAGATGGGCGATCGCCGCTCAGAAGAAGCCGCCACGCTTGCCGACAAGCGAACCAGCGACTTCTTTGCGGAGAAACTAACTAGCTGAAGAAGCTGAGGATTCCTGGCGTGTCGTGATTGCCGATCCAGCCTTCATAGATCATCTTGAAGGCCACGAAGACAATCACGGCCAGCCCAAAATAGGCGATCCAGCGGTAGCGATCGATCAGCTGCGCGATGAAGTTCGCCGCCAGCCCCATCAGCGCGACCGACAGCAGCAGGCCGACGACCAGAATCCCTGGATGTTCGCGGGCCGCCCCTGCGACCGCCAGCACATTGTCGAGGCTCATCGAAACGTCGGCCACCGCGACTGCCCAGGCGGCACCGGCGAAGCTGCGTGCGGGCTTCAGCCCCGAATGCTCGTCGCCACTGATCTCCGCGGATCCCGCGCTCTGGCCGCTATGCCGAATCTCGCGCCAGAACTTCCAGCTGACCCACAGCAACAGCAGCCCGCCGGCGAAGATCAAACCGACGATCCCCATCAGCCAACTGACGATCAACGCGAAGAAGATGCGAAGCACCAGCGCGGCGCCGATGCCGATCAGAATCACCTTCTTGCGCTGGTCGGCGGGGAGCCCCGCGGCAAGCGCACCGACGACGATCGCATTGTCGCCCGCCAGTACCAGATCGATCATCAGCACCGATCCGAACGCGGCCAGCGCCGCGGGTTCGGTGATGTTGGAGAAATCCTTGAGGATGTTCGCCCAGATGTCGGCGGGCGAGCCCATGCCGGCGGCGGCGGCCGTGGTCGCGGCGGCGAGAAGTTGCTCGATCATGCGGCAGTCCTAACGGATCAGGAGTTCATGCTGTCGAAGAAATCCTCGTTGGTCTTCGAATTCTTCATCTTGTCGAGCAGGAATTCCATCGCGTCGATCGTGCCCATCTGCATGAGGATGCGGCGCAGCACCCACATCTTGGAGAGCTTGGCCTGGTCGACCAGCAGCTCTTCCTTGCGGGTGCCCGACTTGCCGACGTCGAGCGCCGGGAAGATGCGCTTGTCTGCCACCTTGCGATCGAGAACGATTTCCGAGTTACCGGTACCCTTGAATTCCTCGAAGATGACTTCGTCCATGCGGCTGCCGGTATCGATCAACGCAGTGGCGATGATCGAGAGCGAGCCGCCTTCCTCGATGTTGCGCGCGGCTCCGAAGAAGCGCTTGGGACGCTGGAGCGCGTTTGCGTCCACACCGCCGGTCAGCACCTTGCCCGAGCTCGGCACGACGGTGTTGTAGGCGCGGCCGAGGCGCGTGATCGAATCGAGCAGGATGACGACATCCTTCTTGTGCTCGACCAGGCGCTTCGCCTTTTCGATAACCATTTCAGCGACTTGCACGTGGCGCTGCGCGGGTTCGTCGAAGGTCGAGGAGACGACTTCGCCCTTCACGCTGCGCTGCATGTCGGTGACTTCCTCGGGCCGCTCGTCGATGAGCAGCACGATCAGGAAGACCTCGGGGTGGTTGTCGGTAACCGCCTTGGCGATATTCTGCAGCATCACCGTCTTGCCGACCCGCGGCGGCGCCACGATCAGCGTCCGCTGGCCCTTGCCCTGCGGCGAGATGATGTCGATCACGCGCGCCGACTTGTCCTTGGCAGTCGGATCCTGCGGATCGAGCGTCAGCTTGGATTCGGGATAGAGCGGCGTCAGATTGTCGAAATTGACCCGGTGGCGCACCGCATCGGGATCGTCGAAATTGACCGACACCAGGCGGACCAGCGCGAAATAGCGCTCGCCGTCCTTGGGCCCGCGGATCTCGCCTTCCACCGTGTCGCCGGTGCGCAGGCCGAACTTGCGAACCTGGTTGGGCGAGACATAGATGTCGTCGGGGCCGGCGAGATAATTGGCCTGTGCCGAGCGCAGGAAGCCGAAGCCGTCGGGGAGCACTTCGATCGTGCCCTCGCCCATGATTTCTTCGCCATTCTCGGCCTGCGCCTTCAGGATCGCGAACAGCAGATCCTGCTTGCGCAGCGTCGATGCGCTCTCGACGCCAAGCTCCTCGGCCATGCTGACCAGTTCTGCGGGCGGGGTTTTCTTGAGGTCTTTGAGATGCATGGGGAGTCCGAATGCTTAAGCGTGGGGGAGCGTCGGGATCGGCGGAGGCGCGCGACAAGGCGATGCTGGAAGGAAAGGGCGCGGAACCGGTGACCCGGCGCACGGCTTCGAATTAGGAGCCCCCCAGAGGCAAGTCAACCTCGGATGGTCGACTCAGAAGGGCTTCACCACGGCAAGAATGACGATCAGTACCACCGCCAGCGCAGGTACTTCGTTGAGCAGGCGCAGCGTGCGGGGCGCCAGCTTGCCCACGCCACGTGCGAGTTTCTTCGAATAACCGACTGCCCAGCCATGATAGCCGCTGAGCAGCACCACGAAGAGCAGTTTGGCATGTAGCCAGCCAAGCCCGGGCTGGCCGTCGAACAGTCCGACATTGGCGGCCAACAATATCCCGAGCAGCCAGACGATCAGGATCGACGGGGTCAGGATCATCGCGCGCAGGGTAGCCTCGCGCTTCGTCCACGCGTCGGCTTGGGGGGTGCCCAACGCCTCCTGATGATGCACCAGATAGCGCGGCAACAGGAAAAGCCCGGCCATCCAGAAGATCACGAAGATGATGTGGAACGCCTTGATCCACAGATAGCCATTGCCCAGGAACCCGGTCATTCGCGGCCTCGCACCTGCGCCAAAAGCGCCTCCACATGCGCGATCGGAGTATCCTGCTGGATGCCGTGGCCCAGGTTGAAGACATGCGGCCGATCGGGGAAGGCACCCAGGATTCGTTCCACTGCACTATGCAGCATCTTGCCGCCGGCGATCAGCACAAGCGGATCGAGATTTCCTTGCACCGGCAGGCCCTGCGGCAGTGCCTGATCGGCCCAGGCCGGATCGACGGACTCGTCGATCCCGATCGCATCGACCCCGGTTTCGCGCGCATAAGCGGCGAGCTTCCCGCCTGCACCCTTCGGAAAACCGATGACGGGGACCTGCGGCGCGCGCGCGTGCAGCGCGGCGACGATCCGCGCGGTCGGCGCGATCACCCACTGCTCGAACTGCGCGGGCGAAAGGCTGCCCGACCAGCTGTCGAACAATTGCACCGCCTCGACACCGGCGTCGATCTGGCCGAGCAGATATTCCACGGTTACATCGGCGATCCGGGTGACCAGTTCGCTCACCATCCCGGGATCGGCATAGGCCAGTCGTCGCGCCTCCGCCTGCTCGCGGCTTCCCTGTCCGGCGATCATATAGGTCGCGACCGTCCAGGGACTGCCCGCAAAGCCCAGGAAGGTCGTCGCCGGGGGCAAGGCAGCCGCGACCCGCTTCACGGTCTCGTAGATGGGTCTGAGCGGCTCTGGCGTAGGTATCAGGCCATCGAGCAGCGCCCTGCTCTCCAGTTTCGGCGCGAGCCGCGGGCCTTCGCCGGTCTCGAACCAGAGATTCTGCCCCAGCGCCATGGGCACGATCAGAATGTCGGAAAACAGGATCGCCCCGTCCATCCCGAAGCGGCGAATTGGCTGGAGCGTGATCTCGGCTGCGGCTTCGCTGTCGTTGACCAACGCCAGGAACCCGCCCTTCTCGGCACGCAGCGCGCGATATTCGGGCAGATAGCGTCCCGCCTGGCGCATCAGCCAGATCGGCGGGGTCGGTTGCTTTTCGCCACGCAGAGTTGCGAGCAGCGGTTTTGGCGAAGAGGAGGTCAGGGCTTCTTTCCTATAACTATAAGAAGAGAATCTAAGGGTATTTGGAGTCAGTAGGGGCGTGGAAGACGAGGCTTATGCGTTGCTGGCGATTCTGCCAACAGCTTGACTCCCGATGCGGCGCGGTGGCTCCCGGATTCGCTGCCTTGTTCCCCACTTTCCACAGCCTGTGGAGCGGAACCAGGGGTTGGGGATGCGCTTGTGGATGACTCAGCGGTCGAGTCCGCGGATCCGCCACGCTTGGCCGCAGGCTCGGGTTGCGCTAGCGGCTGTGCATCATGTTCTCCACAGTTTCACGCACGGCCTGATGCGGCTCCACCTCCACTTGCTCTCGGATTCGACCGGCGAGACGCTGGAGAATATCGCCAAGGCGGCGCTTGCCCAGTTCGACGATGTCGAGACCACGCGCCATTTCTGGCCGATGGTGCGCAGCGAGGCGCATCTCGAGCGCATATTGGCGGAAATCGCGCAAAATCCGGGGCTGGTGATCTTCACGCTGGTCAACAGCGACACCAGGCGCACGCTGGAGAGCCGCTGCCGGGCGATGGGGCTGCCGGCGATCGCGCCGCTCGATCCGGTGAGCCATGCGCTTTCCAGCCTGCTGGGGCAGGAGGCGAAGGCGCGCCCTGGCAGGCAGCATATTCTGGATGCCGCTTATTTCGCGCGGGTCGATGCGATTCAGTTCACGATCGCGCATGACGACGGGATTGGCGCCGAGGATTGGGAAGAGGCCGATATCGTGCTCGCCGGCGTTTCGCGCTCGTCCAAGACGCCCACGTCGATTTATCTCGCCAATCGTGGCTACAAGACAGCCAACATTCCGGTCGTAGTCGAATCGCCGCCGCCACCCGAGTTGTACGCGCTCAAGCGGCCGTTGATCGTCGGGCTGACCACCAGCGCCGATCGGCTGGTGCAGATTCGCCGCAACCGGCTGCTGTCGCTCAACCAGAGCCCCGAGACTGCTTATGTCGACCAGGATTCGGTCCAGCGCGAGATCGCCTTCGCGCGCCGCATGTTTGCCGACAATGGCTGGCCGGTGATCGACGTCACCCGCCGCTCGATCGAGGAGACCGCCGCCGCGATCATCCAATTGTGCAATGAGCGCGCGATGGAGGAAAGAAGCGCGTGACGCTGATCCTCGCCTCGCAGAGTGCATCGCGCCGGGCGATGCTGGACGCCGCCGGCATCCCTTATGAGGCCGTGGCGGCGCAGGTGGACGAGCAGACCGCGAAAGAATCGCTGATCGCGAGCGGCATTTCGCCGCGCGATCTTGCCGATGCGCTCGCGGAGCTCAAGGCGCTCAAGGTCGCGCGACTAGCGCCGGCGGCGCTTGTGCTTGGCGGCGATTCGGTGGTGGCGCTCGATGACGGGACCTTGCTCGACAAGCCGGTCAGCCGCGAAAACGCCGCCGAGCACCTGCGGATGATGTCGGGCCGGCACCATGACCTATTCAGCGCCGCGGTGATCGCCGAAGGGCCGCGCGCGGTGTGGCGGCATGTCGATCGCGCGCGGATGCATGTGCGCACGCTGTCGGAGGCGTTCATCCAGTCCTATCTCGACCAGGAATGGCCCACGATCGGCGGCTGCGTCGGCTGCTATCGGATGGAGGGGCCCGGGGTGCAGCTTTTCAGCCGCGTCGAGGGTAGCCATTTCACCATCCTGGGGATGCCGATGCTGCCCTTGCTCGATTATCTGCGCGTACGGGGAGTGTTGACGTCATGAAACCCTATGCCGAGGTGATCGGCGATCCGATCGCGCACAGCAAGTCGCCGGCGATCCACGGCTTTTGGCTGGACGCATTGGGCATCGACGCCGAGTATCGCGCGATGCGGGTATCGCCCGACGGCCTGGCCGCCTATTTCGATTCGTGCCGCGCCGATCCCGAATGGCGTGGCTGCAACATCACCATCCCGCACAAGCAGGCCGCGCTCGACCTTGTCGAGGATCGCGGTGGCGTCCGCCAGTCGATCGGGGCGGTCAACACCGTGATCCGGGCCGAAGACGGCGCGCTGATCGGCACCAACACCGATGCCGGCGGCTTTTATTCGCCGATCGCCGGGCTCGATCTGGAAGGACGGCATGCGGTGGTGATCGGCGCGGGGGGCGCCGCCCGCGCAATCCTGTTCGCGCTGTCGAAGGTCGGCATCGGGCGCGTGACGATTCTCAATCGCAACGTGCTCAAGGCCGCGGCGCTGCTGAGCAGCTTCGGGATGAAGGGCGATGCGATGCCGCTGGGGTCGCCGTTGCCGGCCGCGGACCTGCTGGTCAATGCCAGTGTGCTGGGGATGGACGGGCAGCCGTCGCTGGACCTCGACCTTTCGCCGCTGCCCGAAGATGCGGTGGTGTACGACGTGGTCTATGCGCCGCTCGAGACCCGATTGCTCGCGCAGGCGAGGGCGCGAGAGCTCGACATCGTCGATGGGCTCGAGATGCTGATAGGCCAGGCCGCGCTTGCCTTCGAGCTTTTCTTCGGCGTCGAACCGCCGCGCGATCGCGACGAGGAATTGCGCGCTTTGTTGGTAAAATGATCGTCCTGGGCCTCACCGGCTCGATCGGCATGGGCAAGTCGACCGTGGCCCGGATGTTCGCCGACGAAGGTGTGCCGGTGTTCGATGCCGATGCCGAGGTCCACCGCCTGCAAGGACCTGGGGGCGCGCTGGTCGCGGCGATCGAGGCGGCCTTCCCCGATACCACCGGCGCGCGCGGCGTCGATCGCACGATGCTGGGCGAGGCCGTGTTCGGCAATCCGGAGGCGTTTGCCCGGCTCGAAGCGTTGGTCCACCCGGCCGTGGCCGAGGCCCGCGCAGCGTTTCTGGAGCGCAATGCCACCGAACCGCTCGTCCTGCTCGACATACCTTTATTGTTCGAAGCAGGCGGCTGGGAGTCGGTGGACAAGATCGCCGTGGTTTCCGCCGCGCCGGAGGTTCAGCGCGCGCGCGTCCTCACCAGGCCGGGGATGACCGTCGAACGATTCGAGTCGATCCTCGCGCGGCAGATGCCCGATGCCGAGAAGCGCGCCCGCGCGGATTTCGTGATTCACACCGACACCAGCCTCGACGCCACTCGCCAACAGGTTCGTGCGCTGGTCGCTTGCATGGCCGGGCGTGCGGGAGGATAAGGTCGCCATGCGCGAAATCGTGTTCGATACCGAAACCACGGGGCTCAGCTTCCCGGGCGGAGACCGCATTGTCGAGATCGGCTGCGTCGAGCTGCACAACCGGGTGATGACCGGCCGCACATTCCATGCCTATGTGAACCCGCAACGGCCCGTGCCGATCGAGGCATTCAACGTCCACGGCCTCTCGGATCGCTTTCTCTCGGACAAGCCGCTGTTCCACGACATCGTCGAGGATCTGCTCGAATTTCTGGGCGATTGCCCGCTCGTCGCGCATAATGCGGGCTTCGATTTCAGCTTCCTCAATGGCGAGCTTGCCCGCTGCGGGCGCCCGCACTGCGGACCCGATCGGATGGTCGATACGCTCACCATCGCGCGCAGCCGCCATCCCGGCGCCAAGCACAGCCTCGATGCGCTTTGTTCGCGCTACGGGATCGATCTCAGCGCGCGCCAGTTGCACGGCGCCCTGCTCGATGCGCAGCTGCTGGCGCAGGTCTATGTGGAGCTCACCGGCGGTCGCCAGATCACGCTCGGCCTTGCGGTCGATGCGCCGATCATGCGCGAGACCCCGGCCGAGGCGCCGACCCGTGTCCATGTCAGGCCGGCACGCAATTTTGCGCCCTCGGCGGCGGAACTTGCGCGCCACGCAGCCTTTGTCATGGGGTTGGAGGAGCCGCTCTGGGCTTCGGCCGCATCCGGGTGATCGGATGCGACGTCGTACCGGGGGCCCTCGTTTTTGAGTGATGGAAGGAACGCCCATGGATATCCGAGTCTCTGGCCACCAGGTCGACACCGGCGCCGCGCTGAAGGCGCAAGTCAACGAACGGCTCCAGGGGATCGCAGACAAATATTTCGCCCGCGCCCTCTCGTCGCACGCGACCTTCGGCAAGGGACCGCATGACAACGGCTTCACCTGCGACATTATCATGCATGTGATGCAGGGGCTGGTGCTCAAGGCATCGAACAACGGCCAGGAAGCCAATGGCGCTTTCGACGGCGCCGCGGATCGGATCGACAAGCAGCTGCGCCGCTACACGCGCCGGCTGAAGGATCGCCAGAACGGTGCGGTCAACGCACTGGCCGAGGAAGGCGCCTATGACGCCGGCTACACGCTTTTCCAGGAGCCCGCAGCCGAGCAGGAGGAAGTCGAGGACGCACCCCTGATCATCGCCGAGACGCGTGTCGATGTGCCGGAGGCGACGGTTTCGGACGCGGTGATGATGCTCGATCTGCGCAACACCAACGCGCTGCTGTTCCGCAATAGCGGCACGGGCACCTACAACATGGTCTATCGCCGCGGCGACGGGACGATCGGGTGGGTTGAGCCGAACCGCACGGAGGCCTAAAGCCGCGCGCAAGCGGGCATCGGCCCGCATTTGGGATCGAGATGACTGAAGTCGGCGATTTGCTGGTGCCCGAGGCTGTGCTTGCCGGGTTGGGCGCCGCAAACAAGAAGACCCTGTTCCAGCAGCTCGGCGGGGCCGCGCACAAGGCCTATGGGCTCGATGCGCGGCAAGTCGCCGAGCGGCTGGCCGCGCGCGAGAAACTGGGCTCCACCGGCTTTGGCGGCGGCATCGCGATCCCGCACGGCAAGCTCGACGGGCTGAAACGAGTCGTGGGCCTGTTCGTGCGACTTTCCAATCCGGTCGACTTCAAGGCGATCGACGATCTGCCCGTGGATCTCGTGTTCATGCTGCTCTCGCCCGCCGGGGCGGGGGCTGAGCATCTCAAGGCGCTGGCCGCGGTGTCGCGCAAGCTGCGCGATCGCAATTTCGCGGCGAAGCTGCGCGGTGCGGGTTCGCCCGATGCGCTATTTGCCTTGCTTGCCGGCGTGGAGACGCGTGACGCCGCCTGAACTCGCGCGCGCGCGCGTCGGGGCCGATGCGCATTTCCGCGCGCTCGAGGCGCTGTACGCCGCCGCGCCGATCAATCGCCTGTTCGATTCGGTGCTCGAAATTCCCGAAAGCGGCGTGGCGCGGATCCGCTTCACGATCGACTCGCGCTATTTCCACGCCGCCGGCGCAGCGCACGGCACGAGCTATTTCAAGATGCTCGACGATGCCGCCTTCTACGCTGCGAACAGCTTGGTGACGGACCGGTTCCTGCTGACCACGGCGTTCAACCTGCTCTTCACCAAGCCGCTCGTCGAGGGGCCGGTGGTCGCCGAGGGGCGGTGGGTCAGCGGCCAGCGTCGGGTGTTCGTCGCCGAGGCGCGGCTGATCGATGCCAGCGGCGAGGAAGCGGCACGGGGGACGGGCACCTTCATGCGCTCGCGTATTCCGCTCGCAACGCTCCCCGGCTATCGGGCCGAGTGATGGCACGGCTGACCAGCGCGGTGCAGGTCAGTGCACTGGTCCGCCGCGTGCATCAGGAGGGCGGCTCGGCGATGGTGCTGGCCAGGGGCGAGTCGACCGCGGGTGGCATCCTCCTGATTCTTTACGAAAAGGGCGGAGATCCGCGCTTTTTCGAGCGGGGCGCCGGCCCTGAAGGCCTTCCCGCGCTGCTGCCCTCAGGCCCGGCGGTGTTGGCGGATGAATCCGAAGTGACCGCATATTGGCAGCGTCGCCGCTTCCGCGACCCCGACCTGTGGGTCGTGGAGTTGGATGTCGCAGAGGCAGAACGGTTCGCCGCTGAAACGATCGGCGGCGGTTGACATGTTGCGACTGCGAAGAGAAAGGCGATCTATCCAAATTCGCGTTGTGCCGATCGAAGTCAGAGTTCGGGCGGTTACGCAGTCGGGGGGATGTCCGGCGGTCCATATTATCAGGGCCGGCCGCACGCCAACCGCATAGTAATGAAGACGAATGAAGTTCTTGCCACGCGCCGCGAGTTTCGCGGCTGTGACCTTTTGCGCAGGCGCGCTTGCCAACGCCGCCACGCTAGACGTTGGGCCTTACCCGCAGGACCAGCAGGTCAAGGCTACAAACATCTCGGAACAGCAGCTTGTTCCCGCGCTTCCCGCCGAAGCGCAGCCGGTGATCAACCGGCAGAAGGGTGAAATCGTCCAGCCGCTTCCCGAAGCGGCCATCCAGGAAGACCAGGATTTCGCATCGCTCTCCGCCGCGGTCGCCGCGCAGGATGCCGATGCTTCGGATCGCGAGATCAACTGCCTCGCCGTCGGCGTCTATTACGAGGCGAAGAGCGAACCGCTTGCCGGGCAGCTTGCGGTTGCCGAAGTGATCCTGAACCGCACGACCTCGGGGCGTTTCCCCAAGTCGGTGTGCGGCGTTCTTACCCAGCGCGGCCAATTCTCCTTCGTCCGCGGTGGCCAGATTCCGACCCCGCCCGCCAATGCACAGTGGCGCAAGGCGCTCGCCGTCGCGCAGGTCGCGCAGAAGGATCTGTGGGACAGCCCGGCGCCGCGCGCGCTGTTCTTTCACGCCAGCCATGTCCGGCCCGGCTGGAAGCGCCCGCATGTCGCCACCGTCGGCAACCATATCTTCTACCGCTGAACGATCGCCGCGGCGCCGCGAAGGCTTCCCCGCGTTCGTCTAATGTTCTAATGGTCGGGGATGCGCATTGCGACGTCCCCGGCCTTGAACCCTCCCGCATCCGAGCCCCTCCAGGCCTCCGATGTGGCGCGCGGGGTGTGCCGCATGCTGCTGCGCCACGATTGCGTCGCAATCGGCGAGGTGCAGCTCGAGGGCGGCCGACGCGCCGATCTGATGGCGCTCGATTCGCGTGGCAACATCGTCATCGTGGAGATCAAGGTGTCACGTGCCGACTTGCTCGGCGATGCGAAGTGGCCCGAATATCTGTCGCATTGCGATCGCTTCTTCTGGGCGGTGCCCGAAGGATTCGATCTGCGCCCTTTCGAGCAGCAGGCCTTCCTGCCCGATCGCGCGGGGCTGCTCGTCGCCGACCGCTACGACGCGGCGGTGGTGCGCGAGGCAGCGACGGTGCCGCTCGCGACCGCGACTCGCAAGAAATGCACGCTCGCCTTCGCCCGCCGCGCGGGCCGGCGGCTGATCCATTTGCTCGACCCGGAGGCCGAGCAGCCCTTCGCCTGAATTAGAGCCCCGGGCCGGCTGCAGCCGGCTTGCCGCCACCCTTGGGCGTGTCGGCGATCAGCTTGGCGATTGCCGGCCAGCGTGTGCCTTCGCGGGCATAATCCCGCGCGGATTTGCCGCTGCCGAAATCGGCCTTGTCGGGATCGGCACCCGCATCGAGCAGCATGCGGACGATTTCGGTGTTGTGCACCTGCACCGCCCGGATCAGCGGCGTCTCGCCGCGGGCATTTTGCAAGTTCACATTGGCCTTGTAGCGCAGCAGCGTCGCGACGCCTTCCTGCCAGCTCCGCTCGGTCGCGATCAGCAAGGCGGTGTTGCCTTGACTGTCCTGAAGATTGCGGTTGGCTTCACCCTGCTGGAGGAGGACGCGAAGATATAGCGCGTCGCTACGCTTGGCCACGATATGAAGCGCGCCCTCGCCGGTGGTGCGGTCGCGGGTGTTGACGATACGAAGCGACTTGTCCTGCAGATAGGTATTGACCTTGTTACCGTCCGCGTCGCGCACGGCCTTCAGAAACTCGTAGCCGTCGGAAAATTGCTGCGCCGAGGCGGGCGCCGAAGCGAGGAGCAGTGCGGCGACGACGGCACCGCGGAACACAGGAAACACCATGACGAGGGCAAACCTTTGCTGACCTATTCTTGCAACTGGGCAACTATCAGATCATGGCTGGCCGCGCCATGAATAGGAACCTTCTTGCTTCGATCGTCGCATTCGCTCTTCCGCTCGCCGGTTGCGGAGGCGCGCCCGAGCAACCTCCGCTTGCCGGGGCCCGGATCGGCGGCGGTTTCGCGCTGACCGATCAGGACGGAAAGACCGTTCGCGATACCGATTTCGCCGGGCGCTATCGGATCGTCTATTTCGGCTACACCTATTGCCCGGATGTCTGCCCGACCGACATGGCCAAGATCGGTCAGGCGATGAAGATCCTCGACACGGATTCGCCGCGGATCGCGAACAAGGTCGTCCCGATCTTCATCACCGTCGATCCCGAGCGTGACACGCCCGCGGTGGTCAAGCAGTTCATCGCCAATTTCCATCCTCGCGTCGTCGGGCTCACCGGAAGCCCCCAGGCGATCGCCGACGTCGCGAAGAAATATGCGGTCTATTTCAAGAAGCAGGCGCCGGGTCCTGGCGGCGGCTATATGGTCGATCACCTCGCGGTCGCATTCCTGATGGGCCCCAATGGCGAGCCGATCGCCTCGCTGCCGATCGACAAGGACGGCGCCGCGATCGCCGAGCAGATCCGGCACTGGGTCAAATGAGCGGGCGCTATTGGGAAGACACGCCGCTGGCCCGGCTCGATCGGGCGCAGTGGGAATCGCTGTGCGACGGCTGCGGCAAATGCTGCATCCACAAGCTCGAGGATGACGAGACCGGCGAACTGTTCGCCACCAACGTCGCCTGCCGCCTGCTTGATCGAAAGGCCGGGCGGTGCAGCGACTACAAGCACCGCCACGCCTATGTCAGCGAATGCGTGCGGCTGAGCATCGGCAATGTCGCCGAGATCGAATGGCTCCCGACGACCTGCGCCTATCGCCTGCGCGCGGCGGGGGAGGCGCTGCCCGAATGGCACTATCTGGTCTGCGGCGATCCCGAGGCGGTGCACCGGGCCGGCGAATCGACTCGCGGCTGGACGGTTTCCGAAGACGATGCCGGCGATCTTGAAAATCATCTGGTGGACCGGATTCTGTGAACCCCGAGATCGAGGTCGTCCGCCACGCCCGTGCGCGGCGGATGCGGCTGGCGGTCGATCCGCGCGACGGGCACGTCCGCCTGACTTTGCCGCCGCGCGCCTCGCTTAAGAAGGGGCTCGCCTGGGCAGCGGAGCTGCAGCCCTGGATCAGTGCGCAACGCGCCACGCTTCCGGAATCGCGACCGTTCGCGCCCGGCGCCAGCTTCCCGCTCGCGGGTCGCGAGATCGACATCGTCTGGGACGACGGCCGCCCCCGCACGCCCAGGCTCGATGGCGACACGCTATTCTGCGGCGGCCCGCGCGAAGGGCTGGAGCGGCGGATCGAGCGCTGGCTGCGCGGCGAGGCACTGCGCCTGCTCAGCGACGAGACCGCGGAATATGCCGAGCGCGCCGGGGTCACGATCGCCAAGGTCGGCATCGGCGATGCGCGCGGACGCTGGGGCAGCTGCGCCGCATCGGGCGTGATCCGCTACAGCTGGCGGCTGATCCTCGCGCCCGCATTCGTGCGCCGCGCCACGGTCGCGCATGAAGTCGCGCACCGCGTCCACATGAACCACTCGCCGGCATTCCACCGGCTGGTCGCCTTGCTGTACGAAGACGATCCCGCGCCCGCGCGCGCCTGGTTGCGGAGCCACGGCAGCGCATTGCACTGGGTCGGTCGCTACTCCTGATAGCCGTCATCGGCGTCGCGCGGCAGCGCACGCTCGGGTTGCTGACGCTGCTGGGGCGGGGGCTGGCGGGGCCAATCCGCCGGTGGCTGCCGCTGCCAGTCGCGCGGCGGCGGGCGGACCGCGGAAGGACTCGGCGCGCGCGTCGGCGCGGGCTGGGGCGGCGCTCGCCTTCCGGTCATCCGATCGATCCACTCCTGGTCGATCTGGTCGGGCTGCGCCTGTTCCTCTTCCTCGGCAGGAAGCGCGTCATCGCGCGGTGCCTCGGGCAGCGGGTTGCCGTCCTCGTCGACGAACATGCCGTTGTCGGGGGCGAAATAGGCATTGTCTTCGGGATCGAGCTGCCATTCGGGCAGCGTCACCTTTGTGTCGAACTCCTCGACCGGCCGCTTCGCGACGGCCTTTACCATGAAGGAACGGAAGGCGCGGGCAGGCGCGGTGCCGCCCTGCAGACCGGGGACGGGACGGGCATTGTCGCGGCCCATCCAGACGCCGGTCGTCAGCCCGCTAGAGAAACCGAGGAACCAACCATCCTTGTTCGAACTGGTCGTGCCGGTCTTGCCCGCAACCGGACGCCCGATTTGCGCGGCCTTGCCCGAACCGGTGTTGACTGCGGTCTGCAGCAGATCGGTCATCTGCGCGGCGACATAAGGCGCGACCAGAACGTGGCTGGTGTCGACTTCATGGCTGTAGATCACCGCCCCGTTGGCGGTGACCCGGGTGATCCCGAACGGAGTTACGGCCACGCCCTGCTGGGCGACCGAGGCGAAGGCGCGGGTCATGTCGATCAGCCGCACGTCGGAGGTGCCGAGCACCATCGAAGGTTGCGTGTTCACCGGCGTCGTGATGCCGAAACGCCGCGCCATGTTGGCAACCGTGCCGAAGCCGACCTCCTGGCCCAGCTTTGCGGCGACGGTGTTGATCGAATAGGCAAAGGCGCTGCGCAACGACATTTCACCCAAATTGCGGCGCGAACTGTTGCGCGGAGTCCAGCCGTTGATCGTCACCGGTTCGTCGACCACCATGTCGTCGGGCTTGTGCCCCGCCTCCAGCGCCGCGAGATAGACGAAGAGCTTGAACGCAGAGCCCGGCTGGCGCGTGGCCTGGGTCGCACGATTGTAGATCGACGAGACATAATCTTTGCCGCCGACCATCGCGCGCACCGCGCCGTCGCGGTCGAGGCTAACCAGCGCGCCCTGGGCGTCGCCGGGGGCATTGGCGCGGATCGCCTCGTCGGCGGCGCGCTGCATGTCGAGGTCGAGCGTGGTCCACACTTCCAGCGGTGCATCGGTTTCGTCGATCAGCACTTCGAGTTGCGGCAATGCCCAGTCGGTAAAATAGCGCACGCTGTTCTGGCGGGGCTCGGGCGCCAGCTTCACGCCTTGCGGATCGGTCGCGGCGGCTTGCGCACGGCTGATTTTACCGGTCTCGACCATCACGTCGAGCACGACGCTGGCGCGCTGGATTGCCGCCTCCGCGTCGGCGGTGGGCGCATAATGCGACGGCGCCTTGACCAGTCCTGCCATCACCGCCGCCTCGCCGAGCGACAATTCCTTTGCCGGATGTCCGAAGAACTTGCGTGATGCGGCGTCGATTCCATAAGCACCGCCTCCGAAGTAAACCTTGTTCAGATAGAGTTCGAGGATCTGCTCCTTCGTGAACTTGCGCTCCATCGCCAGCGCCAGCACCGCCTCGCGCATCTTGCGGCCGAAATCATATTTGTTCGACAGGAATATCGTGCGCGCGACCTGCTGGGTGATCGTCGATGCGCCTTGCAGCCGTCGCCCGGTGCCGCGATTTGCCAGGCCGGTGCGGATCGCGCGGCCCATGCCCCACAGATCGACGCCCCAATGATCCTCGAAACGGCGATCTTCCACCGCAACGATGGCATCCTTCATCACCTCGGGGATATCGGCATGGGCGATCCACTCGCCATAGCTGGGACCAAGCGATACCAACACGGTGCCGTCCACCGCATGGACGCGGATCATCTGTCCGTTGGGTGAGGATTTGAGCTCGTCATAGCTGGGCAGCGAGGCGCGCGTCGAAAAGATTGCGATCGTCAGCGCGACCGCGGCGATCACGCCGAACGCGATACCGCCAATCAGCGTCCAGAAGCCGATACGCTTCCAGGCCGCTGGGTCACGCCACCATGGCTTGGATTTGGTTTTCCGTGAAGTCGAGGCCATCGGCGGGTGGGTTAAGCCCTAATCCGGCGGCTCACAAGGATCAGGAGCCGCTCGATCCCGAACTAGTGCCATTTGCGTTGCCGCTACGTGAACGGAAATCGAGGCTCAGCGAGTTCATGCAATAGCGTAGGCCGGTCGGCGGTGGGCCGTCGGGGAAAACATGGCCGAGATGCCCGTCGCAGCGGGCGCAGCGCGCCTCCACCCGGCGCATGCCATGGCTGGTATCGGCATGTTCGACGACATTCTCGGCCGCGATCGGCTGCGTGAAGCTCGGCCAGCCCGAGCCCGAATCATACTTATCGATGCTGTCGAACAGGTCGAGATTGCACGCGGCGCAGGCATAGATGCCGTCGGCCTTGTTATCATTGTATCGCCCGGTGAAGGCGCGTTCGGTCCCCGCCTCGCGCAGCACGTGGAACTGCTCGGGGGTCAGGCGCTTGCGCCATTCGGATTCGGGGAGGTTTAGATGGTCCATCGTGGCAGCATGTGTGCATGCCCGCGCGATTCTTCAATCCGCCTGCGCACTGGACCTGGTCTTGCCGCCGCGCTGCTTGATCTGCGTCTTCAGTATCTCGGCCTTCGGCGCCCACAGGAAACCGAAGCTCACGGTTCCGTGCTTGCTCTCCACGGCATGATGTAGCCGGTGCGCCTGCATGATCCGCTTCATGTAGGGCGATCGCGCGACATAGCGGTGCGGCAGACGCTGATGAACGATGACGTCATGGAAGCCGAAATAGATCGCACCATAGGCCGCGATCCCGCCGCCGATCCAGCCGAACCCCGGCCACCAGCCGAGATGGACGCCGCCTAGCAGCAACACGATCGAGGGCACAGCGAAGATCGCCGCATAAAGATCATTGAGCTCGAAATTGCCGGTGCGCGGCTCGTGATGGCTCTTGTGGAGGAACCAGCCGGGGCCATGCATCACCCAGCGGTGCGCGACATAGGCGAACCCTTCCATCGCCACGATCGTTGCCACAAGTATCAGGATGCCCAACGCAATATGCATCGGGCCGATATAGCGAGGCGATGCCATGCTTGCGAGGATAGGCTTGGGATTTTGCGCAATTGCACTGCTGGGTGGCTGCGCGGTGCCCGAGGCGCGGCTGCGCAGCGGGCTGATCCGCGCCGGTCTGCCGGCGCCGCTTTCGGCCTGCATGTCGGAACGGATGGTCGATCGGCTGTCGCTCGGGCAGTTGCGGCGGATCGCCGACCTGCCCCAGGCGCGCGGCGCCGAGTCGCTCGACGAGTTTCTCCACCGCGTCCGTGCGCTCGGCGATGCCGAGATCGTCGGAGTCACCACCAGCTCGGCCGCACTCTGCGCCACCGGGCTCGCCCGCTGAAACCGTCCGGGGTGGATTCGCTGCGTCCGCTGTGCTTAAGGCGAGGCACATTCCCGATCTTCGAAAAATGAGGCCCGGCTTCCCATGAATATCCACGAATATCAGGCCAAGGAACTGCTCGCCAAGTTCGGCGTGCCCGTCCCCGCAGGCTTCGCCGCCATGACCGTAGAGGAGGCCGTCGAGGCCTCGAAGAAGCTTCCCGGGCCGCTTTATGTCGTCAAGGCGCAGATCCATGCCGGCGGCCGCGGCAAGGGCAAGTTCAAGGAACTCGGCCCCGACGCCAAGGGCGGCGTTCGCCTGGCGCGCAGCGAGGACGAAGTCCGCGCCGCCGCGAGCGACATGCTCGGCAACACGCTGGTGACGATCCAGACCGGCGACGCCGGCAAGCAGGTCAACCGTCTCTACGTCACCGACGGCGTCGATATCGCCAAGGAATTCTACCTCGCGCTCTTGGTCAACCGCGCGACCGGTCGCATCTCGATGGTCGCCTCCACCGAAGGCGGCATGGACATCGAGACCGTGGCGCATGACACGCCCGAGAAGATCCACTCGATCGATATCGATCCTGCGACCGGCTTCATGCCGCACCACGGCCGCGCCGTCGCTGCCGCGCTCGAGCTGACCGGCGATCTCGCCAAGCAGGCGACCAGCACCGCCGCCAAGCTGTACGATGCCTTCCTGGGCACCGATGCCGAGCAGATCGAGATCAACCCGCTCGCAGTCACCGACGACGGTAAGCTGATGGTGCTCGACGCGAAGGTCGCCTTCGACGGCAATGCCATGTTCCGCCACAAGGACCTGATGGAGCTACGCGACGAGACCGAAGAGGATCCGGCCGAGCTGGAGGCTTCGAAGTACGACCTCGCTTACATCAAGCTCGACGGCGACATAGGCTGCATGGTCAACGGCGCCGGCCTCGCGATGGCGACGATGGATATCATCAAGCTCAACGGCATGTTCCCGGCCAACTTCCTCGACGTCGGCGGCGGCGCGAACAAGGAAAAGGTCACCGCTGCGTTCAAGATCATCCTCCAGGATCCCAATGTGAAGGGCATCTTGGTCAACATCTTCGGCGGCATCATGCGCTGCGACATCATCGCCGAGGGCATCGTCGCCGCGGCGAAGGAAGTGAACCTGCAGGTGCCATTGGTCGTCCGGCTCGAAGGCACCAATGTCCAGCAGGGCAAGGACATCCTCGCCAATTCGGGGCTGCCGATCGTGGCGGCCAACGATCTGGGCGATGCGGCACAGAAGATCGTGGCCGAGGTGAAGCAGGCCGCGTGACATGGCCGTGTTGGGCGGTCTCGCTGCGATGTTACTCGTTGCGGTTGCCGTCTTGGGACCGATCGCGATTCTGATTTTCGGACAACGAACCGTTAAGCCGGCGATGGTTTTGCTTTTCGTGTTCGGAACGCTCGCGATGCCTTTTGCGGCGCTAAGCGAACCGCCAGATTTCCGCGGCACCGCGGTGATAATGACAGTCGCTTTTTTTGTCGTTGGATTGGTGGCGATTGCAGTGACAGGCACCCTCAGGGCGCCGACGAGGAGAGGCAGATGAAGGTCCTGGTACCGGTCAAGCGCGTGCTTGATTATAACGTAAAGCCCCGCGTGAAGGCGGACGGGACGGGGGTCGATCTGGCCAACGTCAAGATGAGCATGAACCCGTTCGACGAGATCGCGATCGAGGAGGCCGTGCGCCTCAAGGAAAAGGGTGTCGTCACCGAGGTCGTCGTCGTCACGATCGGCGTTCCCAAGGCGGAGACCGATATCCTGCTGACTGCGCGCGCCATGGGCGCCGATCGCGCGATCCTGATTGCCACCGAAGAGGAAGTCGAGCCGCTCGGCGTCGCCAAGCTGCTCAAGGCGGTATGCGACGAGGAGCAACCGGGCCTGGTGATCCTCGGCAAGCAGGCGATCGACGACGATGCCAACCAGACCGGGCAGATGCTCGCGGCGCTGCTAGGCTGGCCGCAGGGAACCTTCGCGTCGAAGGTCGAGGTGACCGGTGATCGTGTCGCGGTAACCCGCGAAGTCGATGGCGGGCTCGAGACGGTCGATCTCAAGCTCCCCGCGATCGTCACCACCGATCTGCGGCTCAACGAGCCGCGTTATGCGACGCTGCCGAACATCATGAAGGCCAAGTCCAAGCCGGTGCTCAAGAAGACCGTCGCCGATTATGGCGTCGACGTTTCGCCGCGAATGCAGACCCTCAAGGTCGTCGAGCCCGGCAAGCGCCAGGCCGGGGTCAAGGTCGGATCGGTCGACGAACTGGTCGAACGCCTCAAGGGTATGGGAGTCGCCAAGTGAAGACGCTCGTCTGGGTCGAACATGACAATAAGGTCGTTCGCGACGCCACCCTCGCCACGGTGACCGCTGCCGCCAAGCTCGGTGAGGTCCACCTCCTCGTCGCAGGATCGGGCGCCGCCGCGGTGGCCGATCAGGCCGCGCAGATCGCCGGCGTGGGCAAGGTCCATCTTGCCGACGATCCCGCCTACGAACATGCGCTGGCCGAGAATGTCGCGCCCTTGATCGTCGGCCTGATGGCAGATCATGACGCGATCCTCTTCCCCTCCACCACCACCGGCAAGAATATCGCCCCGCGCGTCGCGGCGTTGCTCGACGTGATGCAGATTTCGGACATCCTCTCGGTCGAGGGCCCGGATACGTTCACACGTCCCATTTATGCCGGCAATGCGATCGCCACGGTCCAGACCAGCGACAAGAAGCTGGTGATTACGGTGCGCGGCACCGCCTTCGCCAAGGCTGAGACTTCGGGCGGCAGCGGCACGGTCGAGGCGGTGTCGGGCGCAGGCGATGCGGGCCTTTCCACCTTCGCGGGTTCGGAGATCGCCGAATCGGTCCGCCCCGAGCTGACCAGCGCCAAGATCATCGTCTCGGGCGGCCGCGCACTGCAGAATGGCGAGAATTTCCATTCGATCATCGAGCCACTCGCCGACAAGCTCGGCGCCGCGGTCGGCGCCAGCCGTGCGGCTGTCGACGCGGGCTTCGTCCCCAACGACTATCAGGTCGGCCAGACGGGCAAGATCGTCGCCCCCGAAGTCTATATCGCGATCGGCATTTCCGGGGCGATCCAGCATCTCGCGGGGATGAAGGATTCGAAGGTGATCATCGCGATCAACAAGGACGAAGACGCCCCGATCTTCCAGGTCGCCGACATCGGCCTGGTCGGCGACCTGTTCAAGATCGTCCCAGAGCTGACCGAGAAGCTCTGAGGCACGGCATCGCCGCAAATCGGGTTTAAACCAGCTGGATTGAGCAAGGTACACCCCGGCGAAGGCCGGGGTCCAGTCGCGACCTGCTTTCGAGAGTGGGGATGCTGTGCGGCCTATCGTAGCTGGGGCCCGGCCTTCGCCGGGGTGGAGCCGGGGGTCGCCTGAGGCCCGCCGGCGATCGCTGTCATTTTGCACGCTTCCGCCCTCCACCATTAACGGGCTCGAGCGCCGCGGCGGCAAAGATGCCGACCGTTGGTTAAGCGAGCCAGCCGCGGCGAACAGATCATGATGTGCGCCGCACGCATCCACGGTTGCGCGTTTGTGACGTTGACGCTGCAGTGCAGCATAACCACTTGGGCTCGATGCAAGCTCCCGCCCGCCGGCCAACGCCCGTCTTTCTCGTCCATTTCGCGCTCGCCATGGGCGGGTTCGCGATCGGCACGACCGAATTCGCGACGATGAGCCTGGTCCCCTATTTCGCCCCCGGGCTCGGCATCGACGAGCCGACCGCAGGGCATGTGATCAGTGCCTATGCGCTCGGCGTGGTGGTCGGCGCACCGTTGCTCGCGGTGCTCGGCGCGCGGATGGCGCGGCGGACGCTGCTGATCCTGCTGATGGCGGGCTTCGCCTTGTTCAACGGGCTCAGCGCGCTCGCGCCCACCTATGAGTGGATGCTCGTTTTCCGCTTCCTCTCCGGCCTCCCGCACGGCGCCTATTTCGGCATCGCCGCGCTCGTCGCCGCCTCGCTCGTACCCGACGACAAGAGATCGCAGGCGGTCGGCCGGGTGATGCTCGGGCTGACGATCGCCACCGTAATCGGCGTGCCGCTCGCCAATTGGCTGGGCCAGACGATGGGCTGGCGCTGGGGCTTCGCGGTCGTCGCCGCCCTCTCCATCCTGACGATGCTGCTGGTCTATCGCCTCGCCCCGCGAGACAAGCCGCGGCCTGAAGTCAGCCCGCTCGGCGAGCTCGCGGCGCTCGCCAATGGCCAGGTCTGGCTGACGCTCGGCATCGGCGCGATCGGCTTCGGCGGACTGTTCTGCGTCTACACCTATCTCGCCTCGACTTTGCTCGAAGTGACCGGGGTGGGCGCGAGCGCGATCCCGATCGCGTTGGCGATATTCGGCGCGGGGATGACGCTCGGCAATCTGGTCGCCCCGCGCTACGCCGATCGCGCGCTGATGCCGACGGCGGCGGTGCTCCTCCTCCTCAGCGCCTTCGCGCTCGTGCTTTATCCGCTGGCGGCGCATAGCTTCTGGTGGATCTGCGTCGATATCTTCGCGGTCGGCTTCGCCGGTGCGCTCGGCGCGGTGCTCCAGACCCGGCTGATGGACGTCGCGGGCAAGGCGCAGGGGCTGGCGGCGGCACTCAACCATTCGGCGTTCAACACCGCCAATGCGCTCGGCCCCTGGCTCGGCGGCATGGCGATCGCGGCGGGCTATGGCTGGACCTCGACCGGCTATGTCGGCGCGGCGCTGGCGCTTGGCGGCTTTGCCATCTGGTGCATCGCGATGCTCGTCGAGCGCCGCAGCGACCTGCGCCTCGCCCGGGCCGCCGCCGCCGGATAAGCTCAGCGGTCGAGCGCTTCCCGAATCAACCGACGGCTATTCTCGACGCCATAGAGCGCGATGAAGCTACCCATCCGCGGCCCCTGTTCCGAACCGAGCAGCGTTTCGTACAGTGCCTTGAACCAGTCGCGCAGATTCTCGAAGCCGGCCGTCTTGCCGATCTCATATACGATATTCTGGATATCCTCGGCGGAGGCGTCCGTAGGCAGCGCCGCCAGCTCGCCATCGAGCCGCTCCAGCGCGGTCACCTCGACCCCCACCGGCGCCCGCCGCTTGAGCGTCGGCGCCACGAAATCGCGCGCATAAGCCAACGCATAGCCGATCAGGTCGTCCAGCGCGGGATAGGTCTCGGGCGTCGCATCCGGCACATAATTGGCGAGATAACCCCAAACCTGCGCCTTGCTCGCCTCGCCCATCACCCCGACCAGGTTGAGCAGCAGCCCGAAGGTCACCGGCAGCGTCTCCGCAGGCGGCGGGCCGTTGTGGATGTGGTGGACTGGATTGCCGAGCTTCTGCTCGATCGGCTGGGCGGCATAATTCGCCCGGAACTGCCAATAATCGTCCACCGCGCGCGGGATCACCCCCATGTGAAGCGCCTTGGCCTTCTTCGGCTCGCGATAGATGTAAAAGGCCAGGCTCTCGTCGGGGCCATAGGTCAGCCATTGCTCGAGGCTGAGCCCGTTGCCCTTCGACTTGGAGATCTTCTCCCCCTTCTCGTCGAGGAACATCTCATAATTGAACCCCTCGGGCGGCCGCCCGCCGAGCACGCGGGCGATCTTCGAGCTCTGAGTGACCGAATCGATCAGATCCTTGCCCGCCATCTCGTAATCGACGCCGAGCGCGACCCAGCGCATCGCCCAATCGACCTTCCACTGAAGCTTGGCCTTGCCGCCTAGGATGGTCTGCGTGATCCGCTCACCCTCGTCGTCGAACGCGATCAGCCCGGCCTCGGCATCGACCACCTCGATCGGCACCTGCAACACCACGCCGCTCTTCGGACTCACCGGCAGCACCGGCGAGTAGGTCGCCTGCCGTTCTTTCCGCAGCGTCGGCAGCATCACGTCCATGATGCCCTGATAGTGGCGCAGCACGCCCTTCAGCGCCGCGTCGAACGTGCCGCCCTCATAATAATCGGTCGACGAGACGAACTCATAGTCGAACCCGAAGCGATCGAGGAATTCGCGCAGCAGCGCATTGTTGTGCGCGGCAAAGCTCTCATGCGTCCCGAACGGATCGGGGATCCGCGTCAGCGGCTTGCCGAGATGCGCCGCGAGCATTTCCTTGTTCGGCACATTGTCCGGGACTTTCCGCAGCCCGTCCATATCGTCGCTGAACGCGATCAGCCGGGTGGGGATGTCCGAAAGCGTCTCGAACGCCTTGCGCACCATCGTCGTGCGCAGCACTTCGTTGAACGTGCCGATATGCGGAAGGCCCGAGGGGCCGTAGCCGGTCTCGAACAGCACATGCCCCTTGGCCGGCGCCCCGTCGGGATAGCGCTTGAGAAGCTTGCGGGCCTCTTCATAGGGCCAGGCCTTGGAATCGAGTGCGGCGGCGCGGAGCATCTGCTTGTCGGTCATCGCGCGCATCTAGCGAATCGCGCGCGCGCGAACCAGCCCGTCAGGCAGGCGCCACTTCGACCGACTGGCTATTGAGCTGCGCATTGCCATAAGCGGTCAGGAACGAGATGTCGGCGGCGTCGCGCCCGATCCCGATCTTCGCCATCGCGGCCTCCTTGGCCATCCCGGTCGGATCGACGAGATGCCATTCGCCGCCCAGGAAAACTTCCGCCACCGCATGGAAATCCTGCGGCTCGACGCCCAGCGCATAGACGCTCGCCATCCGCGCGGGGATGCCCGACGCCCGCGTCAGCGTGATCATCACATGCGCGAAGTCACGGCAGACCCCCTGGCGCCGCACGAAGGTCTCAAGTGCGGTCGTATCGGCGGTGCTGCTCCCGGGGACATAGGCATAACGCTGCTCGATCCAGTCGCGCATCGCCACGACGCGCGCGCCACCCTCGGTCCCGGCGAATTCTGCGTCGACGAAATGCTGGAATTGGTCCGACGGGCAGTATCGCGACGCCATCAGATATTGCACCGTCTCCCCCGGCAATTGGTGCGGGGGCACCATCGGCAGGTCCAGGCAATCGTTGAGCACGCGGTTGATCGCCACGGTCGCGCGATAGTCGACCAGCAGCTGTCCCTGGGTGCGTACCCAGATCCGCTCGCCGATCATGTCCTGCGCCGCCACCCGCGCGAAATGCGCGCAATCGGAGATGTCGAGATGCGACTCCTCGATCGTCTGCTCGGGGATCGCCGCCGCCTCGAGCTGGAGCAGGATATCGGTCGGATTGGCGAAGCTGTAGTCGAGCTGCGCGTGGATCGAGAGTCTCATGATCGCCGCAACGTACAAGTCGCCATTGGTTTCCCTGATCGATAAGCGTTTCGCTTTCGTTCCGCTGAGGCTATTATCTCACCGGTGACCACGCTTCCCTATCCCGCGCTGCATGCGAGCCATGGCGGCGTCTGGATCGCCACCGCCGAAGAGACGCGCGCGGTCAGCCGCGGCGAGGCGATCCGTATCGCGGCCGACACGCCGATCCTGATGCTCAATGCGCCGCTGATCGGGCAGCGGCTGGGGCATCCCGAGATTTCGGGGCTCGACCTTCTCGAACTCTTCGCCTTCCTGCGCCCCGCGCAGTTCATGGTGCCGACTCCCAAGGGCCTCGCCCGCGCCGCGGGGATCGCCCCGCCCGAAAGCGATGCCGAGGTCGCCGGCTTCCTGCGCCGCACCGCCGAGGCGTTGCTTGCGCTGACCGACGGCGACTGGCCCGAGCGCGAAGGCGCCTGGAACAGCGTCCAGTCGCTGTTCCGGATGCGCTGGCCCTGGGCGCCCGCGCTCAGCCAGCGGATCGCCAAGCCCGCGCAGGCCGAGCGCTGGCTCTTTTCCAAACTGCCCGAATGGGAAGAGCGCCCGCCGCGCCCCGGCCCGCGCACGGTGACGCTAGCGGATGGCGATGTCGCCGAACGACTCGCGACGCTCACCGGCAGCAAGGCCGAGCGCCGCCAGGGCCAGCGCGATTTCGCCGCCGCCGCCGCCAGCGCCTTCGCCCCCCGGGCAATGCGCGACACCCCTAATCTGGTGCTGGCTGAGGCGGGGACGGGGATCGGCAAGACGCTCGGCTATCTCGCCCCCGCCTCGCTCTGGGCCGATCAGGCGCAGGGCGCGGTATGGGTCTCGACCTTCACCAAGGCATTGCAGCGCCAGCTCGCGCAGGAAAGCGAGCGGCTGTTCCCCGATCCGCAAGAGCGCAAGCGACGGATCGTCACCCGCAAGGGGCGCGAAAACTATGTCTGCCTGCTCAACCTCGAGGATGCGCTGCAGGGCGGTTTCGCGGGCCGCGCCGCGATCCTGGCTCAGCTCGTCGCACGCTGGGCGGCCTATAGCGCCGATGGCGACATGGTCGGCGGCGACTTGCCGGGCTGGTTGCCGACGCTGTTCCGCCGCAACGGATCGACCGCGCTCACCGATCGGCGCGGCGAGTGCATCTATGCCGGCTGCCCGCATTACCGGAAATGCTTCATCGAGCGCGCCGCCCGCGCCAGCGCCGACGCCGATCTGGTCATCGCCAACCATGCTTTGGTGATGGTCAACGCGGCGCGCGGCCGCGAATCGACGAGCCGCCCGACTCGTTATGTGTTCGACGAGGGACATCACCTGTTCGACGCTGCCGACAGCATGTTTTCCGCGGCGCTCACGGGGCAGGAATCGATCGAGCTGCGCCGCTGGATCACCGGCCCCGATTCGGGCTCGCGCGGACGACGCCGGGGACTGGCGGCACGGCTTTCGGACGTCGCGAGCTACGACGAGGAAGGCGGTCGCGCGATATCCGAGGCAGTCGAAGCCGCCCGCGCGCTGCCCAGCGACCAATGGCTCCAGCGCGTCCATGAAGGCCAGCCGTTCGGCCCACTCGAGGCGTTGCTCGCGGCGGTGCGTGGACTCGTCTATGCGCGCGATACCAACGGCTCGGGGGATGCGGGCTATGGCCTCGAGACCGAACTCGCCGAGCCCGATGCGACTCTGGTCGAAGCCGCGGGGCCTGCCGGAGCCGCGCTCGACGCGCTGCTCCGTCCGATGGTCACCCTCGGCCGCCGGCTCGAAGCGGTGCTCGCCGAATCGCCCGACTGGATGGACGGTCAGGCGCGGGCAAGGATCGAGGGCGCGATCGCCTCGCTCGGCTGGCGTACCGAAACCGTCGGTGCCTGGCTCGCCTTGATCGCGCGGATCGGTGGCCCGGCCGATCCCGAATATGTCGATTGGCTCGCCGTCGAGCGAGTCGAGGGCCGCGAATATGATGTCGGGCTCCATCGCCACTGGCTCGATCCGTCCAAACCCTTCGCCGAAACGGTGCTCAAGCCCGCGCACGGCGCTTTGGTCACCTCGGCGACGCTGCGCGCCGGCGGCGATTGGGACGGGGCCGAGGCGCGCTCGGGCGCGGTCCATCTCCTGCGCCCCGCGACTCGCTTCGAAGCGGTCAGCCCGTTCGATTATGCCGCCCAGGCCGAAGTGCTCATCGTCACCGATATCAAGCGCGGCGACTTGCCGGCGCTTGCCAATGCCTATGCCCGGCTGATCCTCGCGGCGGAGGGCGGCACGCTGGGACTGTTCACGGCGATCCGCCGCTTGCGGGCGGTCCACGCCCGCATCGCCGACCGGTTGGCGCGCGAGGGGCTGCCCTTGCTCGCCCAGCATGTCGATCCGATCGACACGGGGACGCTGGTCGACATCTTCCGCGACGATCCGCGCACCTCGTTGATCGGCACCGATGCGCTGCGCGACGGAGTCGACGTCCCCGGCCATTCGCTGCGGCTGGTGGTGATGGAGGGCGTGCCCTGGCCCAAGCCGAGCGTGCTTCATGCCGCGCGACGATTGGCGGGTGGGGGCAGCGCGTTCGACGATCGGATCGTCCGCGCGCGGCTGGCGCAGGCATTCGGCCGGCTGATTCGCCGTGCGGACGATCATGGCAGTTTCGTACTGCTTTCCGCCGCCATGCCGTCGCGCCTGCTGAGCGCCTTCCCCGAGGGAACGCCAGTCGCGCGCGTCACGTTGGACGAGGCGATCGAGCGCGTGCGGCTTTCCTTGTCGGCGCGCTTGCGGCATGAGGCGCCCGCCAACGCCTGACGATCGAGGACGCATGAAGACGCTCACGCTGCTGCGCCATGCCAAATCGGGCTGGGACGATCCCGTCTCGCGCGATTTCGATCGCCCGTTGAATCCCAAGGGCAAGCGCGCCGCGGCGATGGTCGGGCGCAACTTGAAGGCGCTCGGTCTCGATTTCGATCATGTCGTCGCTTCGCCCGCGGTGCGGGTCGTCGAGACGCTCGATCATGTCAGCGCCGGCTATGGCGGCGATCTCGCCCCGGCCTGGGACCAGAGGATCTACCTGGCATCGTCGGCGACTCTGCTCGACATGGTTCATGAGCTGCCGGCCGGGGCAGACCATGTCTTGCTCGTCGGTCATAATCCGGGACTCGAGGAGTTGGTGCTGCTGCTGGTGCCGGACGGCAGCGCGGACCGCGATTCGGTCGAAGCCAAATTCCCCACTGCGAGCCTGGCCGAGATACGCTTCGACGCGTCGGACTGGAGTTCGATCCGCAGCGGCAGCGGCGAACTGGTCCGTTTCGTGCGGCCCCGCGATCTCGATCCTAGCCTGGGCCCGGACCACCCTTAGGCTCGTCCTCCTCCAGCGCGTCGATCAGGGCGTCGCGAACTTTGCGAAGCGCGTCGCCATCCTTGCGCACAGCCGGCGCGCGCGGGCTCTTCTCCGATGCCAGTAGCCGCTGGACGCCGCGGATCGTATAGCCTTCGCTCGACAGTAATTGGTGGATGCGCTGAACCAGCGCGACATCCTCGGGCCTATAATAGCGGCGATTGCCTGCGCGCGTGAGTGGACGAAGCTGGGGGAATCTCGTCTCCCAATAGCGCAGGATATGCTGCGGTCGGCCGATATCGAGCGCAAGCTCGCCGATCGTGCGTAGAGCGCCAGCGGCCTTCTCGGAGGCCGCCATCTTCTCGCTCAGTTGCCCGCCACGATGCGGTCGCGCATCATCTGGCTGGCCCGGAAGGTGAGGACGCGGCGCGGTGCGATCGGCACTTCGACCCCGGTCTTGGGATTGCGCCCGACCCGTTCGCCCTTGTCGCGAAGAATGAAGCTGCCGAACCCCGAAATCTTGACATTGTCACCCTTGGAGAGCGACTCGCACATGTGGGTGAGGATCTGCTCGACCAGCCGCGCGGCGTCGGCGCGCGACAGCCCGACCTCGCGATGCAGCGATTCGGCCAAGTCTGCCCTGGTCAGCGTGCCCGCAGCCGGCATGTCGGCAAGTCCCCCGAAGTTGATCTGTGTTGAATCGCATTACCAGATTGTTTCAGGTCCCGCAAACGACCCGTTAGTTTCGGTAGCGAAAGGATGCCGATATGAGCTGCCCTAGAAGCGCATGACCGCCGCACCCCAAGTGAAGCCGCCGCCCATCGCTTCAAGCACGATCAGATCGCCTTGCTTGATCCGTCCGTCGCGCACCGCGGTATCGAGCGCCAATGGCACCGACGCGGCGGAGGTGTTGGCATGCTGGTCGACGGTGACCACGACCCTGGCAGGGTCGAGCCCCAGCTTGCGAGCGGTGGCGTCAAGGATGCGGGCATTGGCCTGGTGGGGAACCACCCAATCGACCTGCGTGGATTCCAATCCGGCCGCGGCAAGCGTTTCCTCCATCACCGCGGCAAGATTGACCACCGCGTGTCGAAAGACTTCGCGTCCCTTCATGCGCAGCTTGCCGACGGTGCCCGTGGTGGAGGGGCCGCCGTCGACATAGAGAAGATCGTTGTGACGCCCATCGGCGTGCAGCCGCGACGCCAGGATCCCGCGTCCGCCCGCTTCGGCGCTATCCTGTCCCTCGAGCACGATCGCCCCGGCGCCGTCGCCGAACAATACGCAGGTGGTGCGATCCTCCCAGTCGAGGATTCGACTGAAGGTCTCCGCGCCGATCACCAGCGCGCGCTTGCTGGCGCCCGATCGGATCATCGAATCGGCGACCTGCAACGCATAGAGGAAGCCCGAGCAGACCGCGGCCACGTCGAAGGCGACGCAATCGCCGATGCCGAGCGCGGTCTGCACCCGAGTCGCGGTGGCGGGGAAGGTCTGGTCCGGAGTGGCGGTGGCCAGCACGATCAGGTCGATGCTGGTCGCGTCGACCCCGGCGGATTCGAGCGCGGCCTTGCACGCCGCGGTTGCCAGCGTGCTCGTCGATTCCCCCTCGCCGGCAATGTGGCGAAATCGGATGCCGGTGCGCTCGACGATCCATTCGTCGGTGGTGTCGACTCGCTCGGCGAGCTGGGCATTGGAAACGCGATTGGCCGGCAGGAACGAGCCGGTACCGATAATCACCGAACGGAAGGTCACGCTGCGCTACTCGTTTCCTGCATGGGCTTCGCAGCGGAGCGCTGCGTCGCTTCGAAATTTCCCAGATCCTCTGCGATCCGCCGGTTGAGGTCGTCGCGCAGCATCTTGGCTGCAAAGCCGATCGCAGTATCGACCCCAATTTCATTCGCGCTGCCATGGCTCTTCACGACGATGCCGTTGAGCCCGAGGAAGATCGCGCCATTGTGATTGTTGGGATCGAGATGGTGGCGGAGCAATTCGGTCGCCGGCCTGGAGATCAGGAATCCGATCTTCGAGCGCGTTGAGCTGGTGAAGGCACGCTTGAGCAGGTCGGCGACGAAACGCGCGGTGCCTTCTATCGTCTTGAGAGCGATGTTGCCTGAGAAGCCATCGCAGACGATCACGTCGACATCACCGCGCGAGAGCTTGTTGCCCTCGACGAAACCGACGAAATTCAGGCGCAAATGCTTGGCGGCGCGCAGCTCGGCGGCAGCCTCGCGGATATTGTCGGTGCCCTTGAGTTCTTCGGTGCCGATGTTGAGCAAGGCGACTCGCGGATTGCCGAGGTCCAGCGCGGTGCGCGCATAAGCGGCACCCATCACGGCGAACTGGACGAGGTTGCGCTTGTCGACTTCGGTGTTGGCTCCGAGATCGAGCATCACCGTGTCGTTTTCGCCGAGCGTCGGCAGCAAGGCGGCGAGCGCGGGTCGATCGATGCCAGGCATGGTACGCAGCGAAAGCTTGGCCATCGCCATCAGCGCGCCGGTATTGCCGGAGGAAACCGCAGCGCCGGCGCGGCCCTTCTTGACCAGGTCGATCGCGATTCCCATCGACGTGGTCTTGGCGCGGCGAATCGCCTGGCTGGGCTTTTCGTCGGGCGCGACGACGCCGGCCGCGTGGACGATCTCCGAAGCGGCAGTCAGGTTGGGATGCTTTTCGAGGCCGGCGCGAATCTGAGCCTCGTCACCGACGAGAATGAATTCCATTCCCTCGAAGCGACGTCGTGCGCGCGACGCGCCCGCGAGCATGACTGCGATCCCCTCGTCGCCGCCCATTGCATCGACGGCGATTCGCTTGGGGGTAGTCATCGCGGCAGGCCCCTGTTCGTGGCTCAGCCCTCGGCAGCGATGACTTCGCGGCCGTTATAATGGCCGCACGCCGTGCACAGATGATGGGGGCGCTTCAGTTCGCCGCAGTTGGAGCATTCGTTGAATGCCTCGACGCTGAGCGAATCGTGCGACCGGCGCATGCCGCGCTTGGAAGGCGAGGTCTTTCTCTTGGGAACGGCCATTTCGGCACCTTTGTTACAGAAACTTGAATCTAGTCGCGATACGCCCGCAGGGAAGTCCGGGCAAGCGACGGCTGAGCCGGCCACCCGCCGGACCAGCAGACAGGTCACGAAGCGAGCCGCGCGTATAGCGATTCTTGCCCATGTTGCAAGGCCGTGCCACTAAGCCGCTCTATATAAGGGGCCCTGAATGTTTTTCCTGCCAGTCGCACTTGTCACCGCGGGCGCCGCGGCGCTGATCAACTTCTGGCTGGGTCTGCGGATCAGCCAGTTGCGCATTTCCGAGAAGATCCTGGTCGGCGACGGTGGCAATCCCCGGATGGTGGCGCGGATGCGCGCGCATCTGAACTTCGCCGAATATGCGCCGATCGTCCTCATCCTGATCGCCCTGGTCGAAATGGCGCGCGGCACCCAATATTGGCTGTGGATCGTCGCCGCTGTCTTCATCGTCGGCCGCGTGCTGCACGGATTCGGGATGGATGGATGGCGAATCGGCCGGATGCTCGGCATCCTCAGCACGATGCTGGTGATGCTCGGGCTCGCCGCCTACGCCGTCTATCTCGGCTATACGGGTCTCAGCCCACTGCGCTAAGCGCCGCATCGCCCACGAAAGGATTGCTGCGGCGCTCCTGTGCGAAGCTGCTGGGCGCGCCATGGCCGGGAACGAAGAAGGTGTCGCCGCCGAGCGGCCAGAGCTGCGTCACGATCGACTCGATCAGCTGCCGGGGGTCGCTCTTCGGAAAGTCGGTCCGCCCGATCGATCCCTGGAACAGCACGTCGCCGACCAACGCGAATTTCGAAGGTTCGTGGTGGAAGACGATATGGCCCGGCGTGTGGCCGGGGCAGTGATAGACGTCGAACGTCAGTTCACCCACCGTCACCTGGTCACCCCCGTCCAGCCAGCGGTCGGGTTCGAACGGCGCGCCTGGGATGCCATATTTGCGACCATCCTCCTCCAGTCGGTCGATCCAGAAACGGTCGGCCGGATGCGGCCCTTCGATCGGCACGCTTAGTTCCGTCGCGAAGGCACTCGCCTCGCCGCAATGATCGATATGTCCGTGGGTGATCAGGATCTTTTCAATCGTGACGCCATGCTGGCCGGCGGCAGCGCGCAGCTTGGGCAAGTCGCCGCCGGGATCGACGAACGCGCCCCGCATCGTGCGCGTGCACCATATAAGCGTGCAATTTTGCTGGAGCGGCGTAACCGGCACGATCGCCGCGCGCATCGGGGGATTGGACATCGCCGCGAGATAGGTCGGAGCAGCGCCCGCGGCAACATAGGCTTGTCGCGCGGCCTTCGCGGCGGCATGCGGGAGCGATGCGGCTGCCGGCCCCTCCTTTCGTGCTTTTGGACGACGCCCGCGGCGACGGCGCGCCGGCGCGGCTTTATGCTGATCCGGTCGAGATCATAGAAGCGTACGGGGCCGCGCAGGTTGCGTGCGCCTTCGAGCGCCTGCGCGCGGCGCGAGCGCAGGGCCTGCATGCCGCCGGCTATCTTGAATATGGCGGCGAGGCGCTCTGGTTTGGCCTTTTCCCGGACTTTGTCGAACTGGACCCTTGCCAGATCGAGCAACTATTGCCCGATTCCGCCGGCGCCTGGGCCGCCGCCCCCGAGCCTCAGATCGCCTCCCGCGACTATCGGGCCGCGTTCGCACGCGTCGCAGACTATATCGCTGCGGGCGACATCTATCAGGCGAACCTCACCTTTCGCGCCACCGTGCGCTACGAAGGCGGAGAGGCGGCGCTCTATGCGCTACTTCGCGCCCGCTCGCGCGCCGGCTATGGCGCGCTGATCGCCACCGGTTCGCGTTGGCTGCTGAGCTTTTCCCCCGAACTTTTCTTCGCGCTAGACGCGGGGCAGCTGACCGCGCGACCGATGAAGGGCACGGCGGTGCGGGCTGCCGAGCCCCGCGAAGACGCCGCGCTCGCTTATACCCTCGGCGAGGATTCGAAGCAGCGCGCTGAAAATCTGATGATCGTCGATTTGATGCGCAACGATCTCGCCCGGGTCTCGCAGCCGGGCAGCGTGGCGGTGCCCCGGTTGTTCCACGTGGAAACCTATCCCACCGTCCATCAGATGGTCTCCACGGTGACCGGCCGATTGAGCGAGGGCCTGGATGCAATCGATGCCCTCGAGTCGCTCTTCCCCTGTGGATCTGTGACCGGCGCTCCCAAGATCCGCGCAATGCAGATAATATCCCAAGTCGAGGATAGCCCGCGCGGGGTCTATACAGGTGCAATCGGCAGGCTGGATGCGAATGGCGATGCTATGTTCAACGTGGCGATTCGGACGCTTACGATCGAGCAGCCAGGCAGGGCGCTGCTCGGGCTCGGCTCGGGAGTGGTCGCCGATTCGCAGGCAGAGTCCGAATGGCAGGAATGCCTGGCAAAGGGTGCCTTCGTGACCGCAGGCGAGCCCGGCTTCGACTTGATCGAGACGATGGCCTTCGATCCCGAGCGCGGCATGCCGCTGCTGGAGCGCCATCTCGCCCGGATGAAGGCCAGTGCATTGGCGTTCGGCTTCGAGTTCGATCGTCACAACGCGCGCAACGACCTCCAGGCCGCCACTTTCCGCTTGCGGGGCGCTTCGAGAGTGCGGCTGCTCCTGGCCCGATCGGGGGCGCTGGCGATCGGCATCAGCCCGCTACCGGCGCCGCCCGATGGGCCGGCGCGCGTCGCCATCCGCCCGCTCGAAGTTGCGCCGGACGACTTTCGACTGCGCCATAAAACGAGTCGCCGCGGCTTCTACGATAGCGCGCGCGCGGCCTCCGGCGCCTGGGAAGTTTTGTTCGTGGATCGGGACGGCTATCTGACCGAAGGCAGCTTCACGACTCTGTTCGTCGAGCGCGACGGCGTGCTGGTCACCCCGCCGCTTGCGCGGGGCCTGCTCCCCGGCGTGCTCCGCGCGGAGTTGATCGACAGCGGCCGTGCTGTCGAGGGCGATCTGCGCCCGGAGGATCTGGCGGAGGGGTTCTTCCTCGGTAACGCGCTGCGGGGATTGGTAACGGCCGTTACAGTTGCGGAACCAGCGAACGCCCACGTATAGGCGCAGCCGCTTCCCCATCGGAAAAGGCGTCGCCCATGAAGACCTCCGCCGCGCTCCAGCGCATCCAGCCGTCCGCCACGCTCGCGGTCACGAGCCGCGTGCTCGAGCTGAAGCGGCAGGGAATCGACGTGATCGGTCTGGGCGCCGGCGAGCCCGATTTCGACACGCCCGATTTCGTCAAGGACGCCGCGATCGAGGCGATCCGGCAGAACAAGACCCGCTACACCAATGTCGACGGCACGCCCGAGCTCAAGGCGGCGATCGTCGCCAAGTTCGCGCGCGAAAACGGCCTGACCTATGCCGAGAACCAGATCAGCGTGAACTCCGGCGGCAAGCATACGCTGTTCAATGCCTTTTGTGCGACGATCGATCCGGGCGACGAGGTCATCGTCCCCGCACCTTATTGGGTGAGTTATCCCGACGTCGTCGAGTTTGCCGGGGGCACTCCGATATTCGTCGCCGCGGGGGCGGATCAGGGCTACAAGCTGCGCCCCGAGCAGCTCGAGGCTGCGATCACCGCCAACACCAAATGGGTCGTGCTCAACTCGCCTTCGAACCCAACCGGCGCGGCCTATAGCGAGGCTGAGCTCAAGGCGCTGGGCGACGTGCTTGAGCGGCACCCGCATGTGCTGATCTATGCCGACGATATGTACGAGCATATCCTCTATGACGGCTTCGAATTCCGCACCATCGCCCAGGTCTGTCCGTCGCTCTACGATCGCACCCTCACTGCGAACGGCGTGTCGAAGGCCTATGCGATGACCGGCTGGCGGATCGGCTATGCCGGCGGGCCGGCGCCGCTGATCAAGGCGATGAGCAAGCTCCAGTCGCAGTCGACGTCGAACCCGTGCAGCATCAGCCAGGCGGCGTCGGTCGCGGCGCTGAACGGCGACCAGTCCTTCCTCAAGGCGCGCACCGCTGCCTTCCAGGGCCGCCGCGATCTGGTGGTCTCGATGCTCAACGCGATCGACGGAATGACCTGCCCGACTCCCGAAGGCGCCTTCTACGTCTATCCCGAATTTGCCGGGCTGATCGGCAAGCGCACGCCCAAGGGGCTGGTGATCGACAGCGACGAGACGATGATCGGCTATCTGCTCGACGAGGCCAAGGTCGCGGCGGTGCATGGCGCCGCCTTCGGCTTCTCGCCGGCGATGCGGATCAGCTATGCGACGTCGGACGCGCTGCTGACCGAAGCCTGCACGCGGATCCAGGCTGCCTGCGCCGCCTTGCGCTAGGTCGCCCGGACCCCAATCTATCGTCCATGCGCATATGGACGATCCCCGCCGCGGCGGTCGCAGCCGCTCTGTTCCTCGCTCCCGCTTCCTCGGGCGCCGAGCGCGCAGTGCCGATTCCGGCGCCCGCGAAGGACGTCACCGGCGCCAAGGGCGCGCAGGTCGCGATATTCGCCGGCGGCTGCTTCTGGGGCATGGAGGCGGTCTTCCAGTCGATGAAGGGCGTCCAGTCGGTCACCAACGGCTATGCCGGCGGCACCCGCGCGACCGCCACCTATGCCCAGGTCTCGACAGAGCGCACCCGCCATGCCGAGGCGATCCGCATCGTCTATGATCCCGCCAAGGTGAGCTACGGCACGTTGTTGCGCGTCTATTTCTCGGTCGCGCACGATCCGACCCAGCTCAACCGCCAGGGCCCCGATACCGGCCCCAGCTATCGCTCCGCGATCTTCCCGCAGAATGTGGTCCAGCGCCAGGTCGCCGCCGCCTATATCGCCCAGCTCGGGCGCGCTAAGGCCTATCCGCGGGCGATCGTGACCAAGGTCGAAAGCGGCGCCTTCTTCCCGGCAGAGGCCTATCATCAGGACTTCTTCTGGAAGAACCCCAACCACCCCTATATCACCCGCTGGGACAAGCCCAAGGTTGCGGCGTTCCGTGCGGCCTTCCCGAGCCTGGCGAGCTAGATCAGCCCCATCGCCGCGAGCTCGCCCACCAGCTGGGGAGGCAGTTCGGATACGCCTTCGCTGGCCTCGCCCAAGTCGACCGGCGCATTCTCCCCCTCCAGATAGCGCCAGCCCTGATGCGCACGCTTGGGCACCGCCTGGACCAGGATCAGCCGCGGCTCGAGAAATATCGCCACCTTGCCGCCCTCGGCCTCGCCGAACCCGGTGATCGGCGATCGCCCGACCAGCCTGTGCTTGATGATCCAGAAGAGCGAGCCGCCCGTAATACCTTCTCCCGCAATCTCGGCGTGGCGCTTGGGCAGATAGCGCGTAGTCAGGAACGCAGGCTCGTGCGCCGCGCGCAATGCCAGCCGCTCCTGCAGAAACTCGATACTGTCGCAGCCAAAGGCGACCTTGGTCAAATGAAGCGGCACCGTGGGGATTTGGGCGCCCTAGGCTCAGCCGGCAAGCCCCGTTGCCACCGCCAGCCCCAGGAACACCAGAAATCCCATCGAATCGGTGATCATGGTCACGAACACGGTCGATGCCACCGCCGGATCCTGGTTGAGCCGTTCGAGCATTACCGGCACGAGCACGCCGGCGAGGCCCGCCACCAGCACGTTGACGACGATCGCGGTCGCGATCACTGCGCCAAGCTGCGGATTGGCGAACCACAGCCCTGCGCCCAACCCCAGCAGAACTGCGATCGTGGTGCCGTTGGCCAGCGCGACCAATATCTCCCGGCGGATCGTGCGCAGCGTGTTGGTTTGGGTCAGCTGGTTGGTCGCGAGCGCGCGCACCGCGATCGCCATCGTCTGGGTGCCGGCATTGCCGCCGATCGAGGCGACGATCGGCATCAGGATCGCCAGCGCCACCATCTGCTCGATCGCCGCGCCGAAGAAGGCGATGATCGACGATGCGACCAATGCCGTGAACAGATTGGCGATCAGCCAGCGCACCCGGCTCTTATAGCTGTCGAACACCGGCTCGTTGATGTCGCCCTCGCCCGCGCCCGAGAGCAGCAGCGCATCCTCGCCGGCTTCCTCGGAGATGATGTGGACGACATCGTCGACGGTGATCATCCCGACCAGCCGGCCGTTGGGATCGACCACCGCGGCGGAAATGAGCGCATATTTCTGGAAGCGCAGCGCCACTTCCTCCTGGTCCATATCGACCGGGATCAGCGTCTGCTCGCGCTTCATGACGTCAGCCATCGAGACCACGCGCGGGGTGCGCAGGATCCAGGACAGTGCGCAGGTGCCCACCGGGTGGTGCGCGGGATCGACGACGAAAATCTCCCAGAAGTCGGTCGTCAATTCCTCGTCGGCGCGCAGATAATCGAGCACGTCGCCGACGGTCCAATGTTCGGGCACCGCGATCAGCTCGCGCTGCATCATCCGGCCTGCGGATTCCTCGGGGTAGGACAATGCCTCCTCGATCGCGGCGCGATCGTCGGGATCGAGCGCGCGGAGCACTTCGCGCTGATCGTCGGCGTCCATATCCTCGATGATCGCGACGGCGTCGTCGGTATCGAGTTCGGAAGCGAGGTCGGCGACCTGGGTGGCGGTGAGCGCGTCGACCAGGGTCTCGCGGACCCAGTCGTTCATCTCGGCGAGAACGTCGCCGTCGATCAGGTCCGCGATCGCCGAGACCAGCGCCGGGCGCTGCTCGCCGGGTGTCAGCTCGACCAGATCGGCGATATCGGCCGGGTGCAGCGGCGCCACGCGCATCCGCGCGGTCTCGTTGTCGCCTGCCGCCACCGCATCGAGCACCGCGCTTACGAATTCGGGCTTGAGCCGATCGTCTTCGTCCAGTTCGCTCTCGGGGGGCATTTCCTGGGGCGCAAGTTCGGTCTCGCTCATCGTCCGACCTCCCTGGATGCGCTGACTTGCGTCGCTCCTAGCGCCCGTCGCCCCCCATGCCAATGCGGCGAGGCGAGTTGCAAGCCGTTCGCAATCTGCCTAGGGCGCGGACAAAGCTTCTCAGGAGTATCCAAGTGTCCGATTCCACCACGCTCGTCTTGACCCTCGACGGCGGCGATGTGCGCATCAAGCTGCGCCCCGATCTCGCCCCCAAGCATGTCGAGCGGATCACCAAGCTCGCCGGCGACGGCTTCTACGACGGCACCGTCTTCCACCGCGTGATCGACGGCTTCATGGCGCAGGGCGGCGATCCCTCGGGCACCGGCATGGGCGGCTCGAAGGAGCCCAACCTCGCCGCCGAGTTCAACGCCGAGCCGCACGTCCGCGGTGTCTGCTCGATGGCGCGGACGATGGATCCGAACACCGCCAACTCGCAATTCTTCATCTGCCTCGACGATGCGACCTTCCTCGACCGTCAATATACTGTCTGGGGCGAAGTGATCGAAGGCATGGAACATGTCGACGCCCTCCCCAAGGGCGAGCCGCCCCGCAGCCCCGGCAAGATCGTCAAGGCAAGCGTCGAGTAAATCTATCTAGCCTCTCCCGTGCGGGGGAGGCCATTTTTTCAGGCGCTCTCCGCCCCCAGCGCCTCGATCAGCCAGTCGTGGAACATCCGCACCGGCCGCTGGCTCAGCGCGCGTGGGCGGCAGACGAACCAATAGCTGTAATGGCTCTCCACCGTCAGGTCGAAGAGCTGGACGAGCCGATCGTCGCGCGCCGCCTCGAAATGCGATTCGAGCATGAAGGCGATTCCCAGCCCCTGCGCCGCCGCCTCGAGCATCAGCGTGCCCGAATCGAAATGGTCGATCGCCGCGGGCTCGAGCTCGGGGAAGCCTGCAGCGGCGCGCCAAGCCGTGAAAGTCTCGGGCATGTCGCGGTGTACCAACGCGGTAAGCTTCGCCAATTGCTCGGGCCGGGTCACCGGATCGGGCCCCTCGACCAGCGCACGCGCGCCGATCACATGGACCCGGTTGCGGTCCAGCCGCCGCGCATAGAGACCCGGATCGACGTCGCGCGCGATGACGATGGCCGCGTCGAGCCCGTCGCCGAGCCGGGCAATGCCGTGGCTCGCCGTGTCCACGTCGAGATGCAGCTCGGGATGCTTCTGCTTGAGCTCGGGCAGCCGCGGCATCAGCCGCTGCGTCGCGAACAGCGGCAGCACGCTTAGCCGCAGGCGCAGCAATTCGGTGCCGCTCGTCATCGCCTCGACCGCGTCGGTCATCGCGTCGAGCGCCGGAGCGATCATTCCCAGCAGCCGCTCGCCCTCATTGTTGAGCTTGAGCGCCTGGTGGCGCCGCTCGAACAGGGGCTTGCCGATAAATCGCTCGAGCGACTGCACACGCCGGCTGAGCGCGGGCGAGGATAGCGCAAGCTCCTCGGCGGCAGCCTTGATCGAGCCAAGTCGGGCGACCTGCACGAACGCTTCGATGGCGGTGAGGGGAGGAAGCCTTCGCATTCTCGCTCTTTTGTGCACTGCGTCACAAACATTGGCGAGAGATTTTCGAAAGGCAAGTCTCGCCGACGCCTGTGGATGCAGTATCGGCATGCGCAAGCACGATTGCAATAGATGCAAGACCCTACGTATTTTTCGCACTTGCACAATGGAATGCCGCAGTGCACATATGCAGTGCCTTTCAGGCATCCTCTCCTAAAACTTTCCCGGCGGGTCCTTGTGACCCGCCATTTTTTTTGCCCCCCTCGCGGCGTGTCCCGTGCGTTCCTATGTTCCGCGATCAAGCCGGATGGGAATGATTGATGGCCGACGACGAATCCAGGGGACATAGGCTGCAGGTCGCGAACGCGCGGCCCGAGGATAGCGGCCGGGGGCTAGCGCACATTCCGCGCGCGCTGATGGGCGCGCTCGGCATCATCGAAGGCGACGTGATCGAGATCGTCGGCAAACGCTCGACCCCGGCGCGGGCCGTGCTCCCCTATCAGGAAGATGCCGGGCTCGAACTGCTCCGCATCGACGGGCTCCAGCGCGCCAATGCCGGTGTCGGCTCGGGCGATTTCGTCGAGGTGCGCAAGGCCGAATCGAAGCCCGCGACGCGCGTCGTCTTCGCGCCCGCACAGGAGAATCTGCGGCTCCAGGGCTCGGGCAACGCGCTCAAGCGCACCTTCTTCGGCCGCCCGCTCGCGCAGGGCGACGTCGTCGCCACCGCCGGGCACCAGCGAGTCGTCGATCCCAACATCCAGCGCTTCGTCAACGCCCCGGCTTATGCACTCCAGGAAATCCGCATGGCGGTGGTCTCGGCGACGCCCAAGGGCATCGTCCATATCGACGAGAATACCGAGGTCGAGCTCCGCCCCGAATATGAGGCCGCGTCCGAAAGCCGCCGCGCCGACGTCACGTATGACGATCTCGGCGGCATGGGCAGTACGATCGATCAACTGCGCGAGATGGTCGAGCTCCCCCTGCGCTATCCGGAGCTGTTCCAGCGACTCGGCGTCGATCCGCCCAAGGGGGTGCTGCTCCACGGCCCGCCCGGCACCGGCAAGACGCGTCTCGCCCGCGCCGTCGCCAATGAAAGCGATGCGACCTTCCATCTGATCAACGGGCCCGAGATCATGGGCTCGGCCTATGGCGAGTCCGAGTCGCGCCTGCGCCAGGTGTTCGAGGAAGCGGCCAAGTCCGCCCCTTCGATCGTCTTCATCGACGAGATCGATTCGATCGCGCCCAAGCGCGGCCAGGTCTCGGGCGAGGCCGAGAAGCGACTCGTCGCGCAGCTGCTGACGCTGATGGACGGGCTGGAGGCCCGCGCCAACATCGTCGTGATCGCCGCGACCAATCGCCCCGAGGCGATCGACGAGGCGCTGCGCCGTCCGGGCCGCTTCGATCGCGAGATCGTCGTCGGCGTCCCCGATGAGCGCGGGCGCCGCGAGATCCTCGGCATCCATACCCGCGGCATGCCGCTGGCCGACGATGTCGATCTGCCGGAGCTTTCGCGCACGACCTATGGCTTCGTCGGCGCCGATCTCGCCGCGCTTACCCGCGAGGCCGCGATCGAGGCGGTGCGCCGGCTGATGCCGAAGCTGAACCTCGAGGACCACAGCATCCCACCCGAAATCCTCGACACGCTGTCGGTCACGCGCGAGGACTTTGTCGAGGCATTGAAGCGCGTCCAGCCGTCGGCAATGCGCGAAGTCATGGTCCAGGCGCCGACGACGCGCTGGGAGGATGTCGGCGGGCTCGACGACGCCCAGATGCGTCTCAAGGAAGGCGTCGAACTGCCGCTCAAGGATCCCGATGCATTCCGCCGGCTGGGCATCCGCCCGGCCAAGGGCTTCCTGCTCTACGGCCCTCCCGGCACCGGCAAGACTCTGCTCGCCAAGGCAGTCGCGCGCGAGGCGGAGGCGAACTTCATCGCCACCAAATCCTCTGACCTGCTCAGCAAATGGTATGGCGAGAGCGAGCAGCAGATCGCGCGGCTGTTCGCCCGCGCCCGCCAGGTCGCGCCCTGCGTGATCTTCATCGACGAGCTCGATTCGCTGGTCCCCGCGCGCGGCGGCGGCATGGGCGAGCCGCAGGCGACCGAGCGCGTGGTCAACACGATCCTGTCCGAAATGGACGGGCTCGAGGAGCTGCAGTCGGTGGTGGTGATCGGCGCGACCAACCGCCCGAACCTGATCGATCCGGCGCTGCTACGGCCCGGGCGCTTCGACGAGCTCATCTATGTCGGCGTGCCCGACAAGCCGGGTCGCGAGCGCATATTGCGCATCCAGACCGAGAAGATGCCGCTCGCCAGCGACGTCGATCTCGGCGAGGTCGCCGCGCGCACCGAACGCTATACCGGCGCCGATCTGGGCGATGTCGTGCGCCGGGCCGGCCTGGTCGCGCTGCGCCAGTCGATCGACACGCGCGAAGTGACGATGGCCCATTTCGAGGAAGCGCTCGCCGATTCGCGCGCCACTGTCACCGCCGAGATGGAAAGCGAATATGAAGCGATGTCGGGCCGGCTCAAGCAGCAGGCATCGTCGATCCAGCCGATCGGCTTCATCGCTCCGGGAATGCTTCAGCCTCGGGGCGAAAAGGTCGTAGACTGACGATCGCATAGGCCAGCAGAATCGCGAGCGCGGCGGCCGCTGTCAGATAGGGCAGCGGCCGCCAAAGCTCGTAAAGCGCAATCCCGATCGACGGCCCGAGGACGAAGGCGGCGCCGTTGATCGACGTCACCTTTCCCGCCACCGATCCCTGCGCCTCGGGCCCTACCGCGAGCGACGATCCTGCAGTGAAGCCGGGCCGCACGAAGCCGAAGCCCAGCGACGCCAGCGAATAGCCCAAGGCGATCCCGTAGAGCGAGGTCGCGGTGCCGGTCGCGATGCAGCCCACGGCGCTCACCGCTACGCCCACCAGCACCAGCGCGCGCGGCTTGAGATTGAGCAAGGGGATCATCCCCCATTGCACCAGCAGCGCCGATCCAGCGCCCATCATCAGCACCAGTCCGGTCGGCTCCAGTGCGTCCATCGGTGCCACGCGCAACCGATCGATGATCAGGAAGCCGATCGCCTGTCCGGTCATCGCCTGGGCATGGCCCATAACCAGCCCGACGATCATCCAGCCGCGGACCCGCGGGTCGAGGAAGCCGATCTTCTCCGATCGCTCGGCCGTCGCCGCAGTGACGCTCGCCCCGCTCGCCTGCCCGCCGATCGAAGGGTAGGCGACCACCGCGCCGTGCGAGAGCCCTTCGTCCTTCGGCAACAGCCGGGCCACTGCGATCCAGATCGCCAGCCCGATCGCCGCCGCGAAGAAAGCGGGCCCGGCCAGCCCCACTTCTGGGCCGCCGTCCCACAGGTCGCCGAGCACCAGATAGGGGGCCAGCGCCGGCCCCAGGATCGTCCCCAGCCCGAACGCGGAAGCGATCAGCGTCAAGGCGCGGGTCCGCTCGTCGCGGCTGGTCCGTCCTGCCACCAGCGCCTGCACCGCGGGCGGCGCCGCCGAACCGAACGCGCCGTAGATAACCCGCGCGGCGATGAAGGCGACGAACGTCGTGACCGGCGCCAGCACCCCGTTTATCCCCAGCATCAGGAAGACGCCGCACAGCAGCAGCGAGACGGTGAAGCCGCCCACGCCGATTAGCACCATCGTCCGCCGCCCGTGCCGGTCCGATCGATTGGCCCAGAAAGGCGCGGCGATCACCCACAGCAGCGCGGATACCGAGAACACCGCCGCCACCGCGCTATCCGCTACGCCGAGCGAACGCCCCAGCGCCGGCAGCACCGATTGCAGCGCCGTATTCCCCGCGGCAATCGTCAGCATCACGACGAACAGCAAGGCGAAGGTCCGGTCGAAGCCGCGCACCTTCATGGCCGGCTCCATGTATAGCTGCGCCCGATCTCGGCGACGTGCAGGCGATACCAATTGTACCAGCGCCCGCGCCCGGCCTCGCGCGTTGCGGCATGATCAGGCTGTTCGCGCCAGGCGATCGCGCTCGCCTCGTCGGCCCAATAGCTCAGCGTGATGCCCAGCCCGTCCGCAGACAGGCTGTCCATTCCGCGATATCCGGGCTGCTTCGCGGCAAGGGCGTCCATCGCCGCCGCCGCTGCGGCATAGCCCTCGGCATCGTCGCCGCTGCGTTCGGTAACGAATATCACCACGGTCTGTCCGGAGCGCTTCTCGGCCATGCGCTGCGATTAGGCACTTTGGTGGCCCAGGCAAACCCGCTAGCGGCGGGAGATGATCCTCGACTGGCACTTTTACGCGCTCGCGATCCCCGCGGTGATTCTGCTCGGTCTCGCCAAGGGCGGTTTTGCCGGGATGGGGGCGTTGTCGCTGCCGATGATCGCTTTGGTCAGCGATCCGGTCCGTGCCGCCGCGATCCTGCTGCCGATCCTGATCGTCCAGGACGTGGTCGGCGTCTGGGCGTTCCGGCGCAGCGTCGATTGGACGGTGCTGGGCTGGATGCTGCCCGGTGCGGCGATCGGCATCCTGCTCGGCTATTGGTTCGCCAGCGCGGTCTCGCCGGATATGGTGCTGGCTGCGGTCGGCGCGATCTCGATCCTGTTCGGGGGCTATCGGCTCTGGCTCGAGCGGCACAAGCTACCCGAAGCGCATAACTCGCCCGGCTGGGTCGGCACGATCGCCGGAATCGCCTCGGGATTCACCAGCCAGATCGCGCATGCCGGGCAGCCGCCCTTCCAGCTCTGGGTGCTGCCGCGCCGCCTGCCGCCCGCGGTGCTGGTCGGCACCACCGCGATCTTCTTCGCGGTGGTAAACTGGCTCAAGGTCCCGGCTTACCTGGCGCTCGGCCAGTTCACCCGAGACAATCTTCTCACTGCCGCGGCGCTAATTCCGGTCGCAATCGCCTCGACCTTCGCCGGCGTCTGGCTGGTCCGCCGCGTCCCCGCCGAGCGATTCTACACCGCAATCTACTGGCTGATGATCCTGGTCGGCGTGAAACTGGTGTGGGACGGCGTCGTTTAGTCGAACAGCGACGAAACCGAGCTCTCGTCGGCGATCCGCCGCACCGCTTCGGCCAGCAACGGCGCGATCGTCAGATGCCGGATCTTCTTGCTGTCGGCGATCACGGCATGGTTGCCGATCGAATCGGTGATGATCAGCTCGCGCAGCGCCGACGCATCGACTCGCGCCACCGCACCACCCGAGAGCACGCCATGGGTGCAGTAGGCGACCACGTCCTCCGCTCCCGCTGCCTTCAGCGCCGCGGCGGCATTGCACAGCGTGCCCGCCGAATCGACGATATCGTCGATCAGGATGCAGAAGCGCCCCTCGACTTCGCCGATGATGTTCATCACCTCTGATTCGCCCGGCTTCTCGCGGCGCTTGTCGACGATCGCCAGCGGGGCGTTGTCGAGCCGCTTCGCCAGCGCCCGCGCGCGCACCACGCCGCCGACGTCGGGCGAGACGACCATCCATTGCTTGCCAGGAAAGCGCGTGGTGATGTCGGCCGACATCACCGGCGCGCCATAGAGATTGTCGGTCGGGATATCGAAAAAGCCCTGGATCTGCCCGGCGTGGAGATCCACCGAAAGCACCCGGTTCGCGCCGGCCACCGTGATCAGGTTCGCGACCAGCTTGGCCGAAATCGGCGTGCGGGGCCCAGGCTTCCGATCCTGCCGGGCATAGCCGAAATAAGGGAGCACCGCGGTGATCCGTTTGGCCGATGCGCGCTTCAGCGCATCGATCATGATCAGCAGCTCCATCAGATTGTCGTTCGCCGGATAGCTGGTCGATTGCAGCACGAACACGTCCTCGCCGCGGACATTCTCCAATATCTCGACGAAGATCTCCTCGTCGGCGAAGCGGCGGACATTGGCCTGGGTCAGCGGGATTTCGAGATAGTCGGCGATCGCGGTCGCAAGCGGCATGTTCGAATTGCCGGCCATCAGTTTCATGCGCGCAGTCCCGTCCGCTGGTTGAAGCGGTTTCCTTAGGAGCGGTGTTCGCGCTTGGCAAAGGGGCATTGCCGGCCTTAGGCGACAGGCATGACCGTGATCACCCGCTTCGCCCCCAGCCCCACGGGCACGCTGCACGTCGGCAATATCCGCACCGCGCTCCACAATTGGCTGTTCGCGCGGGCGAAGGGGGGCAAGTTCCTGCTGCGTATCGACGATACCGATCGCGAGCGCTCGCAGGAGCATTTCGTCGAGTCGATCCGTGCCGATCTCGGCTGGCTCGGGCTGGTGCCCGACGCCGAGGAGCGCCAGTCCGAGCGCTTCGATCGCTACGAAGCGCGCTTCGCCGAACTGGTCGCGTCGGGGCGAATCTACCCGGCCTATGAGACGACGCAGGAGCTCGATCTCAAACGGAAAGTGCTGCTGGGGAGGGGGCTGCCGCCGGTCTATGATCGCGCCGCGCTGGCGCTGAGCGACCAGGATCGCGCCACCTATGAGGCAGAGGGCAAAGCGCCGCACTGGCGCTTCCGGCTCGATCATGCCGCGCCGATCGCCTGGGACGATTGCGTGCGCGGCCCCCAGCGCTTCGATCCGGCTTTGCTCAGCGATCCGGTGATCCGCCGCGCCGATGGGTCGTGGCTCTATCTGCTCCCCTCGGTGATCGACGATGTCGACATGGGCGTGACCCATGTCGTGCGCGGCGAAGACCATGTCTCGAACACCGCGACCCAGCTCCAGATGTTCGAGGCGATGGGCGCCGCCCCGCCCAGCTTCGCGCATGAGGCGCTGCTGATCGGCGCCGAGGGCAAGCTCTCCAAACGGCTCGGCTCGCTCGGCGTCGAGCATTTCCGCGAGATCGGCATCGAGCCGCAGGCGCTGGTCGCCTTGCTCGCCCGCATCGGCACCAGCGACCCGGTCGAGCCCTTCGCCGATCCCGCGCCGCTGATCGCCAGCTTCGATTTCGGCCGCTTCGGCCGCGCGCCCGCGCGCTTCGACGAAGCCGAGCTTGCCGCGCTCAACGCGCGAATCGTCCACCAGCTGCCGTTCGCGGCGGTGGCCGAGCGTCTGCCCGCGGGCATGGGCTCTCAAGCATGGGACGCGATCCGCCCCAATCTCTCCACCGTCGCCGACGCGCAGGACTGGTGGCAGGTCGTCGAGGGCCCGATCGCGCCCGCTGAAGTCTCCGCCGAGGACCGCGTCTTCCTCGCTGAAGCCACCACCGTCGCCGCGCAGATCGATTGGGCCACCGATCCCTGGCCGGCGCTCACCGGCGCGCTCAAGGAAATGACCGGACGCAAGGGCCGCGCATTGTTCCTGCCGCTGCGACTCGCGCTTACCGGACGCGAGCATGGCCCCGACATGGCGGCGCTGCTGCCCCTGATCGGCCGCGATCGCGCGCTCGCCCGTCTCGCGACCGACTGAACCACGCGCACTTTACAACGCCGTGTGACGTTGTATCATCTCAGTTGCCGGCATAGACCGGCAGTGGAGAGGAGTGCAGTTCATGTATGCCGAATCCCGTTACATGCCCCGCCAGTCGCGCAGCGTCAGCCTGGGGGCCGCCTTGGCCATCAACGGCGCGTTGATCGCCGGACTCTGGTTCGCCGCGCCGAACCTCCTGCCCGAGGATCCGCCAACGACCCTCGAAGGCAGGAACATCCCGCTGCCGCCCACGCCGCCACCGCCCAAGCCGAGGGACATTCCCAAGACCGATGCGCGCCTAGCCCAGGCACCCTTGCCGCACGCGCCCGATCCGGTCGTCGACACCCCCAGCCGCAATCCGGTCGAGACGACCGACATAATCTACCCGCCGCTGCCGCCGCTCCCGCCAATCGACCGTGCGGGGTCCGTAGTGGAGGTCGATCAGCCCCCCGCGGCGCTCGCACTGGTCGCAGCCACCCCTGATCCGCGCTATCGCGACGGCTTCCAACCAGCTTACCCCGCCTCCGAGCTCCGCGCCCAGCGCGACGGGGCGGTCAGCGTGCGCGTGCTGATCGGCACCGACGGTCGGGTGAAGGCGGTCGAGCAGGTCAGCGCGACCAGCGCAGCTTTCTTCGAGGCCACCCGCCGCCAGGCGCTCGCGCGATGGCGCTTCAAGCCCGCCAACCGCGGCGGCGTTCCGGAAGAGAGCTGGAAGATACTCAACGTACGCTTCGAGCTGAAGAACCTGTAGACCATCCCCGGGGCGGCGGGGGTTTGCCCTTCGCCGCCCGGGTCCCTATCTTCTACGCTGATGACCTTTCTCAGATTCTTCTCGCCGATCCACGCGGCACGCGATCTGCGGTTCTTCCTGTCGCAGCGTAAGCCGCACGAACTCGGCTTCGTCATGCTGTCGCTGACGCTGACCGGCATCATCCTGTGGATGTTCGTCAAGGATTCGCATTTCGAGCGCCCGTACAAGCGCGAGATCATCTATGTCGAAAGCTGGCCGCTCGATCGCAGCCTCGAGCAGATCCGCGCGCAGCAGGCGATCGACGAGCCGATCCGCCAGGCGCGGATCGCCGAGCTCGAAAAGAAGCGCAAGGCGCGCCAGGCCGAGTTCAAGAAGGTCGACGATTGGCTGACCGCGCGCGGCATCTGAACGATCTGCGCTGGATGGCGGCGGCGCTGGCCTTGTCCGAGCGTGGCCGGGGGCGGACCGCGCCCAATCCCAATGTCGGCTGCGTGATCGTGCAGGACGACCGAGTCGTCGGCCGCGGCTGGACCCAGCCCGGCGGTCGCCCGCACGCCGAGGCGATGGCGCTCGCCCAGGCCGGCGCAAAGTCGCGCGGCGCAACTTGCTACGTCACGCTCGAACCCTGCGCGCATGTCTCCGAACGCGGACCCGCCTGTGCGGATCTGCTGATCGAAGCCGGCGTCGCGGGCGTCGTCATAGCGCTCGGCGATCCCGATCCCCGCACCAATGGGCAAGGCATCACCCGCCTCCGCGCTGCCGGCATCGAGGTCGCGGAAGGCGTCGGCGAGGCCTCCGCGCGCGAGGCGATGGCGGGCTTTCTTACCCGCCGTGCAAAGGGCCGCCCCTTCGTCACGCTCAAGCTCGCCACCTCGCTCGACGGCCGCATCGCGCTGGAGTCGGGGGAAAGCCGCTGGATCACCGGCCCCCAGGCCCGCGCCCACGCCCATCTCGAACGCGCGCGACACGACGCAATATTGGTGGGCCGAGGCACGCGCGCGATGGATACACCCAGCCTCGACGTGCGCCTTCCCGGGTTGGAAGACCGCACTCCACGCCGCTTCCTCCTCACCGGTCAGCCCGGCGCAGGGGATGACGCGTGGGGAATCGTGAATGCACCTTCCAGCATCGCCGACCTCGAGGGGGTCGACCATCTACTCGTCGAAGGCGGCGCTGAAACCGCCGCGAGCTTCCTCCGCGAAGGCCTGGTCGACCGCCTGCTCCTCTACCGCGCGCCGATCCTGATCGGTGCCGGCAAGCCCGCGCTCGGCGACATCGGCTTGTCTGATCTCGCCACCGCCCACAATCGCTGGCGCCTCGCCGACACGCGCATGCTTGGCAGCGACCGTCTCGAAGTCTACGCGAGCCAATAATGTTCACCGGAATCGTCACCGACATCGGCACCATCGCCGCCGCCGACCCGCAGGGCGACCTGCGCGTCCGGGTGTCGACCAGCTATGACGTGGATACCGTCGATCTCGGTGCCTCGATCTCTTGCTCGGGCGTCTGCCTGACGGTGGTCGACAAGGCGCCCGGCTGGGTCGCCTTCGATGTCTCGGGCGAAACCGTCTCGCGCACCGCGCGCGATCAATGGACACCGGGAAGGCGCCTCAATCTCGAACGTGCGTTGCGGCTGGGCGACGAACTTGGCGGCCATATCGTCACCGGCCATGTCGACGGCATCGGTACGGTCCGTGAGGTACGCGAGGAAGGCGGGTCGCACCGCGTGACGATCGCCGCCAGCCACGAGATCGCGCCTTATGTCGCGCCGAAGGGTTCGATCACCGTCGACGGCGTCTCGCTCACCGTCAATGCGGTGCACGACGTTGCCGACGGCGTCCTCTTCGAACTCAACATCATCCCCCACACCGCCGCCGTCACCACCTTCGACGGCATCGAAGCAGGCCGCCAGGTCAATCTCGAGATCGACGTGCTCGCCCGCTATCTGCAGCGCATGGAGGCGCTTCGTGCCAAGTCCTGAACGCGCCAACGAACTCGCCCGCCTCAAGCACGGCTTTCTCTCCTCGCCCGAGGAACTGATCGACGAGGCGCGCAACGGGCGCATGTTCATCCTCGTCGACGATGAGGATCGCGAGAATGAGGGCGATCTCGTGATCCCGGCGCAGATGGCGACTCCCGATGCGATCAACTTCATGGCGCGCTACGGCCGCGGGCTGATCTGCCTCGCGCTCACCAAGGATCGAGTCGAGCAGCTCGGGCTCGACCTGATGTCGCGCAACAACGGCACGCGGCACGAGACCGCCTTCACCGTCTCCATCGAGGCGCGCGAAGGCGTCACCACCGGCATTTCCGCGGCCGATCGCGCGCGCACCGTCTCGGTCGCGATCGACGCGTCGAAGGGGCGCGATGCGCTGGTGAGCCCCGGACATGTCTTCCCGCTGGTCGCGCGCGACGGCGGCGTGCTCGTCCGTACCGGCCACACCGAGGCGGCGGTCGACGTCGCCCGCCTCGCCGGGCTCAACCCCTCCGGCGTGATCTGCGAGATCATGAAGGATGACGGGACGATGGCCCGGCTCGACGATCTCGTCTCCTTCGCGCAGTTCCACAATCTCAAGATCGGCACGATCCGCGATCTGATCGCCTATCGCCGCCGCCACGATCATCTGGTCGAGAAGCGCGCCGAGGCCCGCTTCACCAGCGCCTGGGGCGGCGAATGGACCGCGCTGACTTTCTGGAACAAGGCGACCGAGAGCGAGCAGGTCGCTTTGGTCAAGGGCAAGGTCGACCCGACCAAGCCCACCCTCGTCCGCATGCACGCATTGTCTCCCTTCGGCGACATCTTCGGCGAGGACGGCGCGCGCGGCGGGCTGCTGCGCCGCTCGATGGAGATCATCGGCGCCGAGGGGGCGGGCGTCGTCGTGGTGATCAACAAGTCGCGCGCCGATCCGTTCAGCGTTGCGCTCCAGGCCAAGGCCGGCACGCTCGAGCCCAAGGATATGGACGAGCTGCGCGACTATGGCGTCGGCGCGACGATCCTGACCGAGCTTGGCGTCCGCGACATGATCCTGCTCACCAATACCCACCACACGCTGGTCGGCCTCGACGGCTACGGCCTGTCGATCGTCGGCGAGCGCCCGATCGACGGAGTCGCCTGATGGCCAAGATCCTCATCGTCGAGGCGCGCTTCTACGCGCATCTCAACGACCTTTTGCTCAAGGGCGCGACCGCCGCGATCGAGCAGGCCGGCCATAGCTTTGAGGTCGTAACCGTCCCCGGCGCGTTGGAAATCCCCGGCGCAGTCGCGCTGGCGGTCGAGAGCGGCAAATATGATGCCTTCGTCGCCTTGGGCGTGGTCATCCGTGGCGAGACCTATCATTTCGAGATTGTCGCGGGCGAGAGCGCGCGCGGGCTGATGGCGCTCTCGATGGACGGCGTCGCGATCGGCAACGGCATCCTTACCGTCGAAAACGAGGCCCAGGCGCTCGCGCGCGCCCGGCCCGAGGAAAAGAATAAGGGCGGCGAGGCGGCGCAAGCGGCGCTGGCGATGCTCGCGCTCCAGGCCCGCTTCGCATGACGATGCGGCTGCCCCCCACCCGCTACAAGGTGGTGGAGCGCGGCCGCCGCCTCGAAGTCATCGACACCTGGACCGGCGGCCCCGCCTCGCCGCGGCTCGTCGATCACGAACGGCCGGCGGAGCGCGGCACGCTGGCGGCGCCGCTCCACGCGCCCAAGCTCGACTCTCGCGGCCGGCGGGTTTTTACGTCGGCCGGCTGGTATGATGCCAAGGGCCCGCGCGAGATCGTGTTGAGCGAGGCAGGCGAGCGACGGGTGGCCGGGCTCAAGATCGGCGCGATCGTCCTGCTCGTCCTGATCGCGATCGTCGCCTTCATCTTCTGGCCGCTGCTGTTGCTGCTGCCCTTCCTGCTGTTGCGCGCCGATACGAGGAAGGCATTGCGCACGCAGGGCGCCGCCTTCCTCGACGGGATCAATCAGCCGCTGACCGGCTCCAGTAGCGGATAATCGGTATAGCCCTCGCTGCCCTGGCTGTAGAGGGTGGTGACATCGAGCGCATTGAGCGGCGCATCGGTGCGCAGCCGCTCGACCAGGTCCGGATTGGCGATGAACGGCCGGCCGAAGGCGATGCCATCGGCGTTGCCCGATTCCAGCTCGGCCTCGGCACGCGCCAGGTCATAATCCTGGTTGAGGATCAGCGGCCCCTTGAACACCTTGCGGATCGCCGGCGAGATGCGCGGCTGGTCCGATCGGCCGAACGTGCCCTCGGGCCCCTGCTCGCGCAGCTCGAGGAAGGCGATGCCCTGGTCGGAGAGATACTGCGCCGCCGGCACGAATACCGCCTCGGGATTGCTGTCCTGCACGCCCTGCGCATCGCCATTGGGCGAGAAGCGCACCGCGACTCGATCGGCGCCCAGCTCGGTGATCAGCCGCTCGGTCGCCTCGCGCAGCAGGCGGCCGCGATTCTCCGGGCTGCCGCCATATGCGTCTTCGCGGAAGTTCGAATTCTCGCGCAGGAACTGGTCGATCAGATAGCCATTGGCGGCATGCAGCTGCACGCCGTCGAAGCCGGCCGCCTTCGCATTACGGGCGGCGCGCGAATAATCGTCGAGCACGCGGGCAATGTCGTCGGTCGTCGCGGAGCGCGCCTCGCGATAATCCTGCTTGCCGGCATAGGTGTGCGCCGAGCCCGGGGCGGTGGTGGCGGATGCCGAAAGCGGCGGCGCGCCCTCCAGGAAATCGGGATGGACGATCCGGCCCATATGCCAAAGCTGGGCGAAGATTCGCCCGCCCGCGGCATGGAATTTCTCGAGCACCGGCTTCCAGCCCTCGACCTGCTCGTCGGTCCACAGCCCCGGCGCAAACGGCCAGCCCAGCCCTTCGCGGCTGATCCCGGTCGCCTCGGAGATGATCAGCCCGGCGCCGGCACGCTGCGCATAATAATCGCCCATGATCGCCGTCGGCACATGCTCGCGCGTTGCGCGCGCGCGGGTCAACGGCGCCATCAAGATGCGGTTCGGGGCGTTGATCGCGCCCAGCTGGATCGGATCGAACAGGGTCGGCATGCAGGCATTTCCTCAGAGATTGTGGCGTCCGCGAGATAGGGCGCTACAGGGCGACATGCACGAATCCGCCGCCACAAGAAAAACTGTCCTCCTGCAAAGGGCCCCCGTCGCGGCGCTGGTCGCGGTAGCGGTGGCGAACATCGCGCTGGCGTTCGGGCCGCTGTTCGTACGGCTGACCGACGTCGGACCTGTGGCGGCGGGCTTTTGGCGGCTGGCGCTCGCCACGCCGATATTGCTCGGCGCAGCGTTCGTGATGGGGCAGAAGCCGATCGCATCGGCCAAGGGGCTGTGGTGGATTCTCGCCATCGCCGGGCTCGCCTTCGCCGCCGATCTGGCTAGCTGGCATGTCGGCATCGTCCGCACCACCCTCGCCAATTCGACCCTCTTCGGTAATTCGGCGACGTTGATTTATCCGATCTACGGCTTCCTCGCCGCGCGGATGTGGCCCTCGCGCCCGCAGGCGGCGGCGCTTTTGCTCGCGGCTGTGGGAGGAGGGCTGCTGCTCGGGCGCTCGGCCGAACTCTCGTCGCGCCATCTGGCCGGCGATCTCTTCTGCCTGCTCGCCGGCATTCTCTATGCGGTCTATTTCATCTTCATGGCGCGCGCCCGCGAACGGATGGCGCCGGTGCCGGCGCTGGCTTTGTCCTCGCTCGCGACGATCCCGCCCTTGCTGATCCTGGCGATCGTGCTGGGCGAAGACATTCTTCCCGGAAACTGGTGGCCGCTGGTCGGGCTCGCGGTGGTCAGCCAGCTGATCGGGCAGGGGCTGATGATCTATGCGCTCGGCCATCTCTCGCCGTTGGTCGTCGGGCTTGCGCTGCTGCTCCAGCCGATCGTCGCCGCCACGATCGGCTGGATCGTCTATGACGAGCGGCTGGGGTTCGCCGATCTGCTCGGCGCCGCGCTGATCGCCGCCGCGCTGGTGCTGGTGCGGCGCGGCCCGAAGGAGGTGCTTGCGCCTGCCCCGCAGGAGCCTAAATCAGGATGATGGACCTCGCCGACGCAACCCTCGACGAACTGCGTGCAGCCCTTGCGCCGATCGTCGCCGCCAACGCCGCGTTCGACGGCTGGAACGTCCGCGCACTCGATGCCGCGGCCGACAGCCTCGGCGTCGATCGCGACGTCGCCCATGTGACCTTCCCCGGCGGCGCGGTCGAGATGATCGACGCCTGGTTCGCCTCGGTCGATGCGGAGATGGCGACGCGGTTACCCCCCGAGATGCTCGCGGCGATGAAGATCCGCGCCCGCATAACGGCTCTGGTCGAGGCGCGGCTCGATATCCTCGCGCCGCACCGCGATGCCCTGCGCCGCGCCGTCTCGATCCTCGCCATGCCGCAGAACGCCTTGCGCGCCGCCAGGCTCGGCTGGCGCTCGGCCGATGCGATGTGGCGCCTCGCCGGCGACACCGCGACCGACTATAACCACTATACCAAGCGCGGCCTGCTCGGCACCGTCTATGCCGCGACGATCGCGGTCTTCCTCCAGGACGAGAGCGACGCCCATGCCGACACCCGCGCCTTTCTCGCGCGGCGGATCGAGAACATCATGCAGTTCGAGAAAGCCAAGGCCGGCTTCCTTTCGCGTACCGAACATCGCCCCAGCCTCTCGCGCTTCATCGGCCGGCTACGCTACCCTGTGGTCTGATCCGAACTAAGCGCTGGCGAAGCCGCGCCGTTATTGATAATCAGTCGCATCATGAACGCCACCGCTGCGATTCCCACCTCGATCACGCTCGCCCAGCTCCCTCGCGCCAAATGCGGCACCGTTGCCGCGGTCGATTGGCATCTGCTGTCCGAGCCGGAGGGCCGCCGTCTGCGCGAGCTCGGGCTCGACGAAGGCGTTGAAGTCGAACTGCTCCACGGCGCCGGCTTCTTCGGTCGCGGCCCGGTCGCCGCGCGCATCGGCCGGATGACGGTGGCGCTGCGCCGCCACGTCGCGCACGCGATCCACGTCAGCCCGCAACAATGATGCAAGCTCCGCTGGTGGCGTTGGTCGGCAATCCCAATGCCGGCAAGAGCGCCCTGTTCAATGCGCTCACCGGCGCCCGGCAAAAGGTCGGCAATTATCCCGGCGTCACCGTCGAGCGCCACGCCGGCCGCATGGCGCTGCCCGATGGGCGCCCGGTCGAATTGCTCGATCTCCCCGGTGCCTACAGCCTCGATCCCTCGTCGCCCGACGAGCGGGTGACGCGCGACGTGCTGGTCGGACGCCAGACCGGCGAGCGGCTGCCCGATGCGATCCTGACCGTCGTCGACGCCTCGAACCTCGACAATCATCTGCGCTTCACGCTCCAGCTGATCGCGCTGGGTCTGCCGATCGTCGTCGCGCTCAATATGGTCGATCTTGCCGAGCGCGACGGGCTCAAGCTCGACCCGGAAGCGCTCGAGCGCGAGCTGGGCGTTCCCGTTGTCCCCACCGTGGCCGTCCGCCGCAAGGGGCTCGACGAACTCCGCACCCGGCTGGCCGAAGTCGTCCGCCAGGTGCACGAAATCCGCCCTAGCGCCGGCGTCGAGCATGACATCGTCCTGCTCCAGCGCCGCGCCCGCCAGATCGCCACCGCGGTCACCGTCTCGGAAACCGCCGCGCGCCGCTGGACGCACCGGGTCGATGCCGTCGCGCTGCATCCCGTCTTCGGCACGATCACGCTGCTCGCCTTGATGTTCCTGATGTTCCAGGCGGTGTTCGCCTGGTCGGAAGCGCCGATCGGCTGGGTCGAGGGCGGCATGGCCGGGCTCGCCGACGCCGCGAACGCGTCGCTGCCCGAGGGTTTCCTGCGCTCGCTGGTCGTCGACGGCGTCATCGCCGGGGTGGGGGCGGTGGTCGTCTTCCTGCCGCAGATCCTGATCCTGTTCGCCTTCATCCTCGTGCTCGAGGCGAGCGGCTACATGGTCCGCGCTGCCTTCCTGATGGATCGGGTGATGGCCGGCGTGGGCCTGTCGGGCCGCGCCTTCATACCCCTGCTCTCCAGCTTCGCCTGCGCCGTCCCCGGCATCATGGCGACCCGGACGATCTCGGACGAGAAGGAGCGGCTGACCACGATCCTGATCGCGCCGCTCACCACCTGCTCGGCGCGGCTGCCGGTCTATACGATCATCATCGGCGCGATGATCCCCGATCGCAGCGTGCTGCCCGGGGTCGGGCTGCAGGGGCTGGTGCTCTTCTCGCTCTACATCTTCGGCATCGTCGGCGCCTTCGCCGCGGCTTATTTCCTGCGCCGCACCGTCACCAAGGGCGCGACGAGCGGCTTCATGATGGAGATGCCCAAATATCAGCTGCCGCGCCTGCGGGATATCGGCATCGGCCTGTGGCAGCGCGCCTCGATCTTCCTCAAGCGCGCCGGCAGCATCATCCTGGTGACGACGGTCATCCTCTGGGCGCTGCTGACCTTCCCCAGGGTGCCGGAGGGCAGCCCGATCAGCCAGGTCGATTATTCGATCGCCGGCCGCATCGGCAACGGCCTCCAGGTCGTCGTCGCGCCGATCGGCTTCAACCGCGACATCGCGCTCGCGCTGATCCCGGCAATGGCGGCGCGCGAAGTCGCAGTCGCGGCGATCGGCACCGTCTATGCCGTCGACGACAGCGAGGGCGAATCGGGCCAGGCGACGATCCGCGAGAAGCTCCAGGCCAATTGGAGCCTCCCCACCGCGCTGGCCTTCCTGATGTGGTTCGTCTTCGCACCGCAGTGCATCTCGACGATCGCGGTCACCCGGCGCGAGACCAACGGCTGGAGATGGCCGGCCTTCATGGTCGGATATCTGTTCGTGCTCGCTTATGTCGCGGCGGGGCTGACCTATTGGAGCGCGGTCGCGCTCGGGCTCTAGTCGCGCTTCGAATCGTCCAGCAGCCGGGCCACTTTCGCAGTCTCGACGGCATCCGCCTGCCGCTCCGCTTTGGTCCGCCCGAAACGAATGCGGTTTTCGTCGGCTTTGGCCGACTTATCCACGCGTGCCTTCGCCTTGCGGGCTTTGTTCAGGTTGATGATCGCGCCCATCGAGAGTACCCTGTTCGTTCACCCTATCCTTATCGATCTCACAGCGGAGTTTCCATGGCCGGCAGCGTCAACAAGGTCATTCTGGTCGGCAATCTGGGCAAGGACCCCGAATCGCGCAGCTTCCAGAATGGCGGCAAGGTGGTCGAGCTCCGCATCGCCACGTCCGAAAGCTGGAAGGACCGCAATTCGGGCGAGCGCAAGGAAAAGACCGAGTGGCACACGGTCAAGGTCTTCAACGAAGGCCTGGCCAACGTCGCCGAGAAATATCTGCGCAAGGGCAGCAAGGTCTATATCGAAGGCGCGCTCACCACGCGGAAGTGGCAGGACCAGACCGGCGCCGATCGCTATTCGACCGAGGTCGTGCTCCAGGGCTTCAATTCGGTGCTGACCATGCTCGATGGCGCACCCGGCTCGGGCGGCGGCGCAGGCCGTAGCGCACCCGCCGGCGGCGACGATTGGGGCGGCGGCGGCGATGACTTCTCCGGCCAGTCCTCGAGCCGAGGCGGCAGCGGTGGCGGGGGCAACTTCAACGGCGGCGGCCAGCGCGGCGGCAGCAGCGGCGGCGGCTTCCCCGACGATCTCGACGACGACGTTCCCTTCTGATGCGTGGCCTCCTCGCCGCAGCCTTGCTTCTCGCCGGCTGCGGCGGCGGCGAGGGCGAATCGGAGAACGTTACCGATCCGACTGCGCTCAACGTCATCGACGCCGCGGCGAACGGCAAGCCGGCGGTGGTCACCGCGGCGGCCGATTGCAGCAACAAGCCCGATTTCGTGCCCATCTATGACGATGCCCGGATCACCACCTGCATCTCGGGCGAGGATGGCCTGCCGCGCCATGTCAGCGGCAACATCGTCTATGTGACCGCGGCCGATCCCGCCAAAGTATTGGGCTGGTCGCGCGCGCAGGCCAATGCCTCGGGCCTCGGCCAGGTCCAGCTAACCCCCAGCAAATATGAAGCCGGCGAGAAATCGAAGCGCAGCATCCTCGTGGTGGTCGAGCCCGAGGGCACCGGCAGCAGGGTGAGCATCAACTGGGGCCGCGAAACCTAGGCCTCGACGATCTCCGCCACGCCGAACTTGCCCGCCTGATAATCGGCGAACGCCGCACGGATTTCCTCGGCGCTGTTCATCACGAACGGCCCGTGGGCAACGATCGGCTCGTCGATCGGCGCGGCATGGCCGAACAGGAAGAGCGCGGCTTCCGAAGCCGTCACCGTAACCGAATCACCCGCGCCCAGCGAAGCCAGGTTGAACTGCGGCACCGATACGCCCCCGACGGCGATCGCCCCGCGCGCCGCGTAGAGAAACAGGTCCCGCCCCGCCAACCCGTCGAACCTGACCGAAGCACCGGGCTCCAGCTCCACCCAGCTCAGGAACACCCCCGTCAGCGACTCCACGGCGCCGCGCGCCTCGCCAAACTCGCCCGAGACCAGATGCACCGTCGCGCCGGCGGCCCGCACCGCCGGAATCCCCTCGGCCTGCACCCCCACATAACGCGGCGCCGTCATCTTCAGCCGCGCCGGCAGATTCACCCACAGCTGGAGAATCTCCATTCCCCCGCCCGCGCGCTTGAACCCCTCGGGCGAAACCTCGGCATGGACGATCCCGCGCCCCGCCGTCATCCACTGCACCCCGCCGGCGCGGATCACGCTCTCATGCCCCGCCGAATCGGTATGCGCCAATTCGCCGTCGAGGATGAAGGTCACCGTCTCGAACCCGCGGTGCGGGTGCGGCCCGAACGGCAGCCCGCGATTGTTCGGTGGATAGGTCTGCGGACCGTGATGGTTGAGAAACAGGAACGCGCCGACATTTTCGAGCCCCGGTCCGGGCACCGGCCGCCGCGTCACCAGATCGCCGATATCGTCGCGATAGGCGGGGTGGAGGCACGTCACGCGGCAGTCGGTCATGCGTCTTTCCTCAGCAGGAACACGGCATGCTCGGCAAACAGGTTCGCCATCGCCGATCCGGTCCGTTGGTCGCCCGACAGGAACCAGCAATCCTCGACGATGATCCCCCGCTCGGCGACGAAGGCGCGGAAATCGTCGACGGTCACATGGTGGATGTTCGGCGTCGCATACCATTCCACCGCCAGCACCCGGGTCACCGGCATCCGCCCGCCCCACAGCAACGAAGCCCGCACCCGCCAATGCGCGAAATTGGGGAAGGAGACGAACGCCCGCCGCCCGATCCGCAGCAATTGGTCGAGCACCCAATCGGGCCGCCGCGTCGTCTGCAGCGTCTGGCTCAGGATTGCATAGTCGAAGCTGGCATCGGGATAGTCGGCCAGATCGCTGTCGGCGTCGCCCTGCACCACCGACAGGCCCTTCGCCATCGCCGCCGAGACATTGGCCGGATCGATCTCCAGCCCCCGCGCGTCGCATCCTCGCTGGTCGCGCAGCGCCGCCATCAGCGCGCCGTCTCCGCAGCCGACATCGAGCACCCGCGTCACCGGCTGGACGTTTGCGGCGATGATCGCGAGATCGGGACGGAGACTCATGAATAGACCCCCGGATTGTCGCGCAGCATCAGCCGCTCCGGATGCGCGCTCTGCTCCCAACCGAGCTTCGAATAAAGCGGCTGCATGTCGCGCGTGAACAGGATCCAGCGGCGCAGCCCCTGCAGATCGGGGTGGGCGTACAGCGCCTCGAGCATCGCCTTCGCGAGTCCCTGCCCGCGATGCGTCTCGAGCACGAACACGTCGGCGAGATAGGCCATCGTCGCATGATCGCTTACCACCCGCGCCATCCCTACCTGCGCCTCGCCGTCGAACGCGGACACGGTCAGCGATCCCGCCAGCGCCCGCGCTACCGTCTCACGCGGAATCCCCGGCGACCAGTAACTTGCCGTCAGGAAGCCGTGGATCACGTCGATCTGCTGCTCCGCCGGATCGAAGGAGAGGCGAATGCTCAAGCCCCCGCCCCCAGAAACCCGCGCATCACCCGGTCCAGCTCCGGGCTCTCCAGCAAAAACGCGTCATGCCCGAAGGGCGAGCTGAGCTCGACGAAGCTCACCGGCGCCCCCGCCGCGTTCAGCGCATGCACGATCGTCCGCGATTCCCGAGTCGGATACAGCCAGTCGGTGTCGAAGCTCACCAGGCAGAAGCGCGGCCCCCCCGCCTTGAAGGCATTGGCCAGCGTTCCGCCATGCTCTTCGGCCAGGTCGAAATAATCGAGCGCGCGGGTTATGTAGAGATAGGAGTTCGCGTCGAAGCGATCGACGAAGCTTATCCCCTGGTGGCGCAGATAGCTTTCCACCTGGAAGTCCGCGTCGAAGCCGAACGTCTTGACGTCCCGCCCCTGCAGCTTGCGCCCGAACTTGGCAGTGAGGCCGGCCTCGGAAAGATAGGTGATGTGCGCCGCCATCCGCGCTACCGCCAGCCCCGAAGCGGGCGGATCATTGTCGGCGTAATAATCCCCCCCGCGCCAGCGATGATCGGCCATGATCGCCTGTCGTCCCACCTCGTGGAAGGCGATATTCTGCGCCGAATGCCGCGCCGCGCTGGCGATAACCACTGCCGACGCCACCCGCTCTGGGAAGGTCGCCGCCCAGCTCAGCGCCTGCATGCCGCCCATCGATCCGCCGATCACCGCGGCCAGCCGCGCGATCCCCAGATGATCGAGCAGCATCGCCTGCGCGCGCACCATGTCGCGGATCGTGATAACCGGGAACTGCATCCCCCACGGCTTGCCCGTCGCCGGATTGAGGCTCGCCGGCCCCGAAGAGCCGAGGCAACTGCCCAGCACGTTCGCGCATATCACGAAATAGCGGTCGGTATCCACCGGCTTGCCGGGCCCCACCATCCGCGTCCACCAGCCCGCCTTGCCGGTCACCGGATGGTTCGACGCAAGATGCTGGTCGCCGGTCAGCGCATGGCAGACCAGTATCGCATTGCCGCCGTCGGGCGCCAACGTGCCATAGGTCTCGTAGGCAATGTCGACCGGCGAAAGCAAAACCCCGCCATCGAGACGCAGCGGCCCCGGCAGCGTCACCGAGCGGGCAAGGCCAAAGCGCGGGTCGTTCGACATGGCGTGTAGCTAGGGGGTGGGCGGGGGGCTGGCAATGCCTGTCCGCATCCGCCTTGCCGTCATCCGGCGAGCCTCAGGCTACCCTCGCCTGGCCCAACTTTCGCCCCGTAATCGCCTCGGCCGCCATCCGCCCGGTCTGCGCCGCGCCGTTCATATATCCCGGAAACGCATCGGACAGATGCTCCCCCGCGAAGCGAACCCGCCCCGCCCCCGACGCACGATGCGCCGCCGGATCGTCCGATTCGACGCACAGCAGATGCGCGAAGCGAGTCAGCTGACCTGGCTTGAAATTGCTGTACGCCCCCAGGGTCAGCGCATGCGCATGCCAGTTGGTCCGCGCGAACGGCCCCGTCGCCGCTTCCTGCAATCCCGGAATGGCCGGCGAAGCGCTCTCGGCGAAGCGGCCTGCCAGCGCAGACGGCGCCTTCGACCGGGCCGCGCGCACTTCGTCGCCCCCGAGGAACCAGGTCCAAACCGGGTCGATCCGCCCGGCCAGATGGACGCTGCCATCCCAGCCCAAGGCCCATCCGGCGTCGCCGCGCGTCTGCCACAGCTCGCCGCCAACCCCCATCGGCCCCTTCCACGGTATGGCGTCGGTAGCCGATTGGACCTTCTCGTTATGCCCAAGATCCATCTCGGCGATGAAGCCGCGCCAAGCCGCGGGCAGCGGCACCGCGAAATCGATCTGCCGCGTCAGCGGCGCGGGCACCGCGACGATCAGCGTCTCGGCCTCGGCGCTCGATCCGTCGAGAAAGTCGAGCCGCAGCCCTGCGCCCCGCGTCGTCACCCGGCCCAGCCGCCTGCCCGTCGTGATCCGCGCGCCATAGCGCGCGGTCATCGCATCGATCAGCGCGCTGCTGCCGCCCTCCATCACATAGCGTTCGTCCGATCCGCCCAGCACTTCGGCGCGCCGGCCATCTACGGTCGGCAGGTTGAAGATCAATTCGATCGCCGAGGCGTTGGCCGGCTCGACGCCATATTCGGTCCGGCTGGTCGCCTCGAGCAAGTGCCGCACCCATGCGTCGCCGATCATCGCGCGATGCAGGTCGAGATAATCGCGGATCGAGATGCGATCGAGGTCGGGCGCCACCCGCCCGTAATCCTTGTCGAGGCGATCGGCATCGCGGCCGATCTGCGCGGCGATCGGGCGCAGCGCCTCGGCCAGCTCGGAATCGCTCACCAGCCGGCCATCGGCCAGGATCAGCGTCTCGTGCGCCTCGGACTTGCGGTCGATCAGTGGGACGCCAAAGCGCTTCGTCAGTGCCTGCATGTCGTGATGGTCGCTGTTGACCAGCTGCCCGCCGGCCTCGAACGCCGGCCCGGTGGCGGGGCGATGCGTGAACATCCGCCCGCCGCTGCGATTGCGCGCTTCGAACAGATGCGCATCCACCCCCGCCTCGCGCAGATGGTGGAGCGCGCTCAGCCCGGCGATCCCGCCGCCGACGATCACCGCCCGCCCGCCGGCATATCCCTCGGCGTGGCGGGGCAAGGCCGGAGCAAGCCCCGCCGCCGCAAGCGCTTTCAGCACCGCGCGCCGCGTCGCCCCGCGCTGGCCCGCAATTGGCGCAGCCTCGCCCGCGGCCGCCAGGTTCTGCGCGCGCGCGGCGGCCAGCGCCCGCCAGAATATTCCGCTTCCCCGCATCGTCTCCCCCTCAGCGTGCAAGGCTGTAGCGCGCTACCCTTGCCATCCGGTAACCGTTCGGCCAAGCCGCCGCCCCATGAACGCACCCGTCCCCAAGCCCTGGATCATGGAAATCGCGCCCTACGTCCCGGGCCGATCGACCACCGACTCCGGCAAGAAGGCCGCCAAGCTCTCGTCGAACGAAAATCCGCTCGGCACTGCCGAGGCCGCACGCACCGCTTTCGATGCTGCACGGGTCGACCTCGAACGCTATCCCGATGCCGGCGCTACCGCGCTGCGCGAAGCGATCGGCGCCCACTACGGCCTCGATCCAGCGCGCATCATCTACGGCACGGGCTCGGACGAAGTACTCCATCTCGCCGCAGGGGCCTATGCCGGCCCGGGGGACGAAGTGATCTTCGTCCATTACGGCTTCGCGGTGTACGAGATCGCCGCGCGGCGGGTCGGCGCCGTGCCGGTAATCGCCCCCGATCAGGATTATGCGACCGATGTCGACGCGATTCTCGCCTGCGTGACAGAGAAGACGCGCGTCATCTTCATCGCCAATCCCAACAATCCGACCGGCACGTTCACTTCCCGCGCCGAGATCGTGCGCCTCCACGCCGCGCTGCCGAAAAGCGTGTTGCTGGTGCTCGATCAGGCCTATTCCGAATATCTCGACGCCGAGGATGACGATGGCGGGCTCGATCTGGCCCGGACCGAGTCCAACGTCCTCGTCACCCGCACCTTCTCCAAGATCTTCGGCCTCGCCGCCGAACGCATCGGCTGGGGCTATGCGAGCGCGGAGATCATCGGTGCGATGCATCGCATCCGCGCGCCGTTCAACGTAACCATCGCCGGCCAGATGGCCGCGATCGCCGCGCTCGGCGCGACCGATTTCGTCGAGCAGAGCCGCACGCACAACAAGCAGTGGCGGGGCTGGTTCGCCGATCAGATCGCGTCGATGGGAAACAAGGGGCTGCGCGCGGTCGCGTCGAAGGCCAATTTCATCCTCGTCCTGTTCGAGGGCGATGTCAGCGCCGAGACCGCGTATAAGGGGCTGATGGATCGTGGCTATATCGTCCGCTGGCTCCCCGGCCAAGGCCTGCCCCACGGGCTGCGCATCACCATCGGCACCGCCGAGGAAGCGCAGGGCGTCGCGGCGGCCCTGCGCGATATAGTCGGCGGCTAGGGCGATGCTGCCCTTCGCCCGCGTGACGGTGATCGGTCTGGGCCTGATCGGCTCCTCTATCGCCCGTGCGGTCGCCCAGTCGATGCCCAGCGTGCGCGTCACCGGCTATGACCGCGATACTGCAGTGCGCGAGACGGCGGTGCGCATCGGCCTGTGCGACGATGTCGCCGATACCGCCGGCACCGCGGTGATCGACGCCGATCTGGTGATCCTCTGCGTGCCGGTCGGCGCCATGGGCGAGGCGGCGGCGGAGCTTGCCGCCGATCTACCCGCCGATGCGATCGTCAGCGACGTCGGCTCGTGCAAGGTCAGCGTGATCGAGGCGGTCCGCGCCGCGCTTCCCCATGCCACCTTCGTCCCCGCGCATCCGGTTGCCGGCACCGAGAATAGCGGCCCCGAAGCGGGCTTCGCCACGCTCTTCAACCATCGCTGGTGCATCGTAACCCCGCCCGAGGGCAGCGATCCGCTCGCCGTCGAGCGCGTGCTCGAATTCTGGCGTCGATTGGGCGCCGAAGTCGAGACGATGGAGCCCGCGCATCACGATCTCGTCCTCGCGGTCACCAGCCATCTGCCGCATCTGATTGCCTATACGATCGTCGGCACCGCGTCGGACCTCGAGGAAGTCACCGCGTCCGAGGTGATCAAATATTCGGCAGGGGGCTTCCGCGATTTCACCCGCATCGCCGCGTCGGACCCGACGATGTGGCGCGACGTCTTCCTGGCGAACCGCGAGGCCGTGCTCGAGATGCTCCAGCGCTTCACTGAGGATTTGACTACGCTCCAGCGCGCGATCCGCTGGGGCAAGGGCGATGAATTGTTCGATCTGTTCACCCGTACCCGCGCCGTCCGCCGCTCGATCGTCGAACAGGGTCAGGACGATGCACGGCCCGATTTCGGGCGCTCGCACGAATAATCAGTTCAATGCGTTGATCGCCGCATGCACCCGCGCCTCGATCTCCGCGCGCTTGAGCCCCGGCGGGATCGGTTCGCCAAACTGAAGAGTCACGGTTCCAGGGCGCATCGGACCGACCTTGGGCCAAACGCGCGCGGTATCGAGCGCGACGGGCACCACCGGCAGCCCGATCGCCCGGTATAATCCCGCCAGGCCGGAGCGCAGCGGCGGCGCCTCTCCGAGGGCCGAGCGGGTGCCTTCGGGAAAGAGCACGATCGAACGGCCTTCGGCACCCGCCGCCTTGGCCTCGCGCATCATCTGGCGCAGCGCCGCCGCCGCGCCGCTACGGTCAATCACGATTACGCCATAGCGCCGCGCCGCCCACCCCCAGATCGGGATGCGTGCATATTCCTGACGCATCACGACCGCCGGCCCTGCGAGCATCCGGACGAGTTCGAATGTCTCGAAGAAGCTCTGATGCTTGACCGCGTAGAGCGCAGGATTGGCCAGTGGCGCCCCCTCGACCCGTACGCGAATGCCGGCGATCCATCGAGCGCATAGCGCATGATATTGCGTCCACAGCAAAACCCAGCGCCGAAATGCGCGCTGCCCGAACAGCGCCACGACGGGCGCCAGCAGCACAATGGGAACCGACACGCCGTAAAACAGGATCGCGAAGACGATCGTCCGCATGCGATTCATCAACCCGCGCCCGTCCAAAGCGCGATCCGGCGCACCAGATATTTGTGATATTCGCGAAACAGCACGTTCCAGTTCGGCCGGCTGCGCACGCCGTCGCCGATTACGTCGACATCGCCGCCCAGCAGCTGCGCCAGCTCCATCCGCGCGCGCGGCATATGCCAGTCGGTCGTCACCAGCCGCACAGACTTGAAGCCGTGCCGTGTCACCCATTTGGCGGTCTCGTCGGCATTGGAGCGCGTGTCGACGGCCTGCCAGCCGAGATCGATGCAGCAGCGCATTAGCCCGCGATCGATCTTATATTCGGCGGCCAGCTCGCCCGGCCGCACGTCGGGGTCGACCCCGCTGACCAGCATCCGCTTGGCGTCCTTCGCCTGCAGCACTTGCAGCCCGCGGTCGATCCGCCCGGGCCCGCCGGTCAGCACCACGATCGCATCGGTCTTCTGCGCATCCAGCGGCTTGCCGAGCGAAAGCATGAACAGCCCGAAACCCAGCAGCCAGGCAACCAGCGCCAGCAAGACGATCCGCCAGATCATAGCCGCCGCGCCAGTGCGCGCAGCACCGCAAACCGCGCCGCCACGGTCGCCAGCAGCGCGAAGCTGAGCGGCAGCAGCAGCAAGAGGAACCAGTCGCGCTGCTCCAGCGCCACCCCGCTCAGCATCTCGGAGCCCAGCGCCGCCATCCGCGCCTGCAGGAACCAGACGAGCGCCAGCGCCGCGACCGTGCCGATCAGCCCGCCGAGCATCGTGTCGAACGCTATGCGCCGTTGAAACAGGCGCGCAACCTGAACGTCGGTAGAACCCAGCATGTGGAGCACTTCGATCGTGCCACGATGCGTGTCCAGCCCCGATCGTGCGGCCAGCAGCACCACGGCGGCGGTCGCGGTCGCGATCAGCAGCATCAGCCCCAGCGCTAGCCAGCTCATCGTCGTCATGAAGCTGCGCACCGGCGAAAGCCACTGCGCGTGCCGATCGACGCGTGCGCCGGGGGCGATCCGCCGCGCCGCCTGCTCGACCGCCGTGCCGTCCTGACCGCGCAGCTCGACGTCGATCATCGCCGGCATCGGCAGATCGGGATCGAGCCCGGCGTCGCCGAGCCAGGGCTTGAGCATCTCGGCGAGCCGCGCACGGTCGACTTCCCGGGCGTTCGCTACACCGGGTGTCTTCGAAAGCGCGGCGACCAGTGCCGCCGCCTGGGCATCGCGCACTTCCGCATTGGACTCGACGATCTGCACCGTCAGCCGTCCGGCCAGCTCGCGGTCGAGCTGCGCGGTCGCCGCGAACATGCCCAGACCCAGCGCGCCCGCGAGCACGGTCAGGAACAGCATGATCGCCATGATCCAGGTCATCGCGCGCGTCGGCCGCCCTTCGTCGAGCAGCCGCCGGTCGGGCGTATTGGGGTGCAGGGTCAGTTTCATGCCTGGCCCGGCGGGTTGCGCAGCGCGCCGGTGGGGTCGTTGAGGCGGCCCTTCTCCAGCCGCATCATATGCGCATTCGGAATCCGGTTGAGCAGATGGAAGTCGTGGGTCGCGACCACGACGGTCGTTCCCAGTCGGTTGAGCGAGTCGAACAGATGCAGCAGCCGCTCCGCCATGTCGGGATCGACATTGCCGGTGGGCTCGTCGGCGACGAGCAGTTCTGGCCGCCCGATCACCGCCCGGGCGATGGCGATACGCTGCTGCTCGCCGCCCGAAAGGGTCGGCGGCTTGGCCTGGCCCCGGTCGGTCAGCCCCACCCAGGCGAGCATCTCGCGCACCGGCGCCTCGATATCGCCCTCCGATACGCCTGCTACGCGCAAGGGAAGCGCGATATTGTCATGCGCCGAGAGGTGCGGGACGAGCCGGAAATCCTGGAACACCACGCCGATCCTGCGCCGGAAGCCCGGCAGCCGCTGGCGCGGCAGCATCCCTGCATCCTCTCCGAACAGCCGGACGACCCCGCGGCTCGGCCGCTGGTCGAGGTACAGCAATTTGAGCAACGACGTCTTGCCCGCGCCCGAGGGCCCGGTCAGGAAATAGAAGGACCC